>CAYOSB010000036.1:0-23436 GCA_964406495.1 uncultured Bacteroidaceae bacterium
TGACCAACGATGCACCTGCAGTGTTCCCGGTTGGAACCACTACGGTCACCTGGACGGTTACAGATGAGAACGGACTTACAGCTACAGCCACACAACAGGTCACGATCGTGGATGTTGAGCCACCAACGATCACTGCTCCAGCAGACGTAACGGTAAATACTGATCCCGGCGTTTGCCAGACAGATGCATTAAATGTGACACTGGGCAGTCCGGTAACAGATGACAATTGCGGGGTGCAATCTGTTGTCAATGATGCCCCGGCAGTGTTCCCATCCGGGAATACGACGGTTACCTGGACAGTAACAGATATCCATGGACTTTTCACAGAAGCTACCCAGGTGGTGACCGTGGTAGATAATGAGGATCCCACAGTGACAGACTGCCCGGTGAATATTGAAGTCAGCAATGATCCCGGGATATGTGGCGCGATTGTCACCTACAGTGCCCCGGTTTTCGCTGACAACTGCGACGGAGCAGGACTGGCAGGAACCCTGACCGAAGGACTGGCCAGTGGTTCAGAATTCCCTGTAGGGACTACCACTGTGACCTATGAATATACCGATTTAGCCGGAAACGGACCGGTTACCTGTAGCTTTACGGTTACGGTGAACGACACCGAAGACCCCACTGTTACTTCCTGCCCGGCCAACATCGAGGTTGACAACGATGTCGGAATACAGGGAGCATTGATCACGTATGATATGCCTACGTTTGCGGACAACTGCGACGGAACGGATCTTACGGGAACCCTCACCGAAGGACTGACAAGCGGATCAACATTCCCGCTAGGAACCACCACCGTCGCTTACCAATATACCGATGCGGCTTCCAATACCCCGGCGATATGTACGTTCACGGTTACGGTGAACCTGATCAACCGTCCACCGACCGTGGCCAACCCGCTGCCGGATATCACCGTGGATGAAGGATTTACAACCACGGACATCCCGCTCACGGATGTGTTTACCGATACGGATACATGGGATACTTTCACATATACCGCTGCAACCAGCAATCCGAGTGTGCTTACCGTGCAGGTGATCAACAATACTACATTGCGGATTACAGAAAACGGGATCGGACTGGCGAATGTAACGGTTACCGCGACCGATGACGGAGAACCACCATTAGATGTAGATGATGTGTTCGCAGTCGATGTGAACGGAACACCCTTCGTGGCAACGCCGTTGAATGATATTTCTGCCGATGCCGGGTTCAGTGATATTCTCATTGACATGAATGCCTATTTTGATGACAGGGACGGAGATCCGCTGACCTATGAAGCGATCAGCGCCAACCCGGCCATCGTCGATGCCGACATGACCGGAAGCATCCTCACGCTCACGTATGTGAATTATGGCAGCACGGATATCACCGTTACGGCAAGTGATGGTTCAACGCTGTCCGCAACCGACGCGTTTACCATTGATGTGAACGGACCGCCACAGCTGGATACCCCGCTTTCTGATGTCGCACTGGATGAAGGATTTGGTATCTACCAGGTGGATGTGGGAGGCAATTTCTCAGATCCTGATGGCGATGCGCTTACTTACACCGCCTTTACAGGGAATGCCGCTGTGGCAATCGTGAATATGAATGGCAGCCTGCTTTCCATCACGGAAGTAGGACCAGGCATCACGAACATCACCGTGCGCGCCAGCGACGGCTCTACATTAAGAGCGAGTGATGTCTTTGAACTGGACATCAATGGCGGCCCGGTCGTGACAGCCGCCATCCCTGATTATAACCGCGATGCAGGGTTCGGCAATATCTATATTGACCTGAACAATTATTTCGAGGATCCGGAGAGCGATCCGTTGACCTATGCTGCACAAAGCAGTAATACGGCTGTGGTTTCCACAACAATCAGCGGAAGCATCCTGCGCATCATTGAGGGAAGTCCCGGTATCGCGCAGATCACTGTGACCGCCGATGACGGATCGACACTCGAAGCAGTGGATATTTTCACGGTAGATGTGAACGGACCGCCGGTTGTGGCAGCACCGCTTGCAGACATATCCCTCGACGAAGGGTTTGGAACTTCAACGATCGATCTCACTGGCACCTTCTCCGATCCGGAAAGTGATCCGCTGACCTACGCGGCCAGCAGCAACAACCCGGGTGTGGTCCAGGTGGGTGCCTCAGGAACGACGCTTACCATCACCGAAGTTGGTATTGGTACGGCCAATATTACGGTAACGGCAAGTGACGGATCGACATTAACAGTTCAGGATGTATTTACAGTAGATGTGAACGGCGGTCCCGCTGTTGCGACAGGTATCAGCGACAGGGCTTACGATGCAGGTTTTGGTTCGGTGGATATCAGCCTGGTGGGTGTATTCAGTGATCCGGAAGGCGACGCGCTTTCCTACACGGCAATGAGTGCCGACGAAACGATCGTGTTTGCTGAAGCCAACGGAAACATCCTGACCCTCACCGAAGCAGGGTTCGGGATCACCACCGTAATGGTAACAGCCAGCGATGGTTCTTCACTTAGTGTGGATGAGGTATTCCAGGTAGATGTGAACGGAGCTCCCCAAGTGGCTGCCGGTATCAGCGATGTGGCACTCAATGAAGGATTTGCCAGCACCGACATCGACCTTACCGGTGCATTCAGCGATCCTGATGGCGATCCACTGTCCTACAACGCGGTCAGCCTGGATCCATCTGTTGTAACAGCAAGTGCAACAGGCAGCATCCTTACCATCAGCGAAGTGAGTCATGGTGTCACAGAGGTGGTAGTTACGGCCAGCGATGGATCAAGCCTGTCGATCAGCGACAACCTGGTGGTTGATATCAACGGCAGTCCCGATATTTCAGGAACACCCCTGGCAGACCTGCAGCTGGATGAAGGATTTGGAACGGTGACAGTGGACCTCTCCACAGGCTTCAGCGATCCGGAAGGAGATGAACTCTCCTTTACTGTTTCCAGCAGCGATGAAACCGTTGTAACCACAAGTGTAGTCAATAGTACGCTTACCATCACTGAAGTGAGTCCGGGACAAGCTATCATCTCGGTAACCGCAGGAGATGGATCCGGTTTAACTGTCAGCGATGACTTCCTCATTGATGTCAACGGCAGCCCGGCAGTGGCAGCAGGACTCAGCGATGTGGCCCTGAATGAAGGGTTTGGCACCTACGAGGTGGACCTGGCAGGCGCATTCAGCGATCCGGAGTCGGATCCGTTGAGCTATTCCGCCGCAAGTGCCAACACTGCAATCGTGACTACAGCTGTAAATGGAACTACCCTTACCATCACCGAGGTGGATCATGGCATTACCACGGTAACCGTAACTGCCAGCGATGGCTCGTCACTTTCAGCAAGCACAGCCTTTACGGTCGATGTGAACGGCGCACCCGATGTCGCGGCACCGTTTGCCGATGTTTCACTGGTAACCGGCTTCGGCAGCACCACGGTGGATATTTCAGGCGTATTTACAGATCCTGAAGGGGATGCGATCACTTATGCGATTTCCAACAGCGACCCCACTGTTGTGACAGCAACGCTGAACGGGACTGAAATTACGATCACGGAAGCCACCTATGGAACAACTACCATCACCGTTACCGCGAATGATGGTCAACTTACCACCACAGCGCAGGTTGATGTGAATGTGGAAGTGATCCTGCCACCCGACTGGACCTTTGTACCGGCAGATTACGACTTTGATGGTCAGCTGACCGCGCAGGTCCATATCGACCGGGATACGGTACGTTCAGGATTCCTGGGCGCATTCGTGGACGGCCAGTGCAGGGGCATCGTGGATCCCATTTATTTCGAGGTGGAAGATTACTATGTCTTCAACATGATCGTCTACAGTGATGTCAACTCAGGTGAGTACTTGAAATTCAAGTACTTTGACTATCAGGCCGGTACAGAGTATGTGCTGTATGATTCCGTGGCATTCACCGCGGACATGATCCTCGGAGATGCATTTACACCGGTCAGGTTGCACTACTACCTCGACTTTGAAAAGTCGTTTGTCACCGGCTGGAACTGGTTCTCCATGAACCTGGATGCGCTTGACAGGAGTCTCGCGGCCGTGATGCCGGATTGTGTTGTCGAAGGAGATTACATCAAGAACCAGACCGTCTCGGCCACCTATTACGACGGATTCGGTTGGTTTGGAAACCTTGAAGAGATCGATCCGACGTTGCTTTATAAAACCAGGATCAATACCGCCTGCGGCATCAATACGATTGGTAATTCTGTAAGCCTTCAGAATACACCCATTCAGCTCGTAACCGGTTGGAACTGGATAGGTTACCTGCCTGATGCATCCCTGCCGGTCGAAGAAGCGCTTGGGGGTTATACCGTAACCGACCTTGACTATATCAAGAGCCAGGTGGCTTCGGCTACCTATTACGACGGCTTTGGATGGTATGGCAGCATGGGAACAATGAACCCCGGTGAGGGTTATATGTTTAAAGTTGCACAGCCATCTACGCTGGTGTACCCGGATCCGACGAACAAGAAAGCAGCCTGGGTTGAAGGGAATGATCCGCTGCCTGCAGGTGTGGATCCGACGAAATATGAATTCAGCGGAACGGTAACCGCCAGGGTGTATCTCGAAGGGGAAGCCATCGGATCTGAAAATGATCTGTTGATGGCCTATGTGGGGGATGAATGTCGCGGTGTGATCGGGGGCAAGTATTTCGATCCGGCCGAATCCTATGCGTACCAGATGCTGATATTCAGCAACCTGGCGGAAGGGGAGCAGGTATCGTTCAGGTATTACCATGCAGCGGAGGACCGCACCTATGAATGTGCAGAGACGCTGCCATTCAGCAGTGACATGATCGTCGCGGATGCCTACCAGGCATTTGAACTGAACCTGGACAAAGCCCTGCGTGTCGACGGGAAGATTATGGACCGGAGTGCCCGGATGAATGCATATCCGAACCCGTTCAGGAGCATCCTGCGGATCGATATCGCAGTGCCGGAGGCAACACATATGCAGCTGGCGGTGTACGATATGATGGGCAATCAGATGATGATCCTGGAAGAGAAGGCCCTGATGCCCGGAACATTCAGCATGGAATGGAAGGCCGGTGATCTGCCCAGCGGAACCTATATTTTGAAAGCTGTGATGGATGAGCAGCAGATCATTCAGCGTGTGACATTGATAGATTAAACGGAAAAAGCCTGTGAAGATGAGATCCAATTTCAGGAATAGTATATATCGCACTAAATTATCCTTCGGAAAATCCGCGAACGGCAAACGCCTGCGGTCCGGGGAAGGCTCGAACAGCGCAGCTCACCTGCTGACAGGGGAAAGCTCGAACAGCGGGACACACAATCTGCCAGGTGATAGCTCGAACAGCGGGTCGCGCATACTACCAGGAGATAGCTTGAATAGTGAGGCGCACCTGCTGACAGGGGAACCTTCGAACAGCGGGACACGCATATTCCCCGCGGAACCCGGAAACGACGGGATGCGCCCGCTGCCACATGAACTTATACGCAGCAAGATGCAACTGTTGACCAGGAAGGCTTTTTCCATGGCGACCTTCCTTTTTGCCTTTGTCGTGCTCCTGGTCCCCAATCAACTGGCGGCCCAGGGATGGACGGTCAATGAGGCTGATTATGAGTATAATGGTGACATCACCGGGATCGTTTTCCTGGATGGTGTACAGGTGACCGATGGTGCCCTGGGTGCATTTGTGGACGGTGTGTGCAGGGGAGTTGATGACCAGGCGGAAGCGGGTCCTGATGGATTCCTTGGTTTCCAGTTCATGGTGCATAGTAATGTATCTGCAGGTGAGACCATGACGTTCAGGTACTATAATGAATCGAACGTGCAGATCTATGATGTGGTGGAGACGGTTGAATTTATCAGCAATATGATCATCGGGGATGCCCGTGATCCCTTTGTATTCAACGCAGTCACCAACGATCCGCCGGTGGTCACATCGCCGATAGTGTCACTGACCTACGATGAATATTTTGGTTCCGACGATATCGATCTCTCCACGGTGTTCAGCGATCCGGATCTCAATACACTCTCCTACACAGCGGTCAGCGATGATCCGGGAGTGGTGACCGTCTCAATTGCAGGCGACCTCCTGACTATCACCGAAGCAGGATTGGGAAGTACGACGGTTACCGTGACCGCGGACGATGACCTGGCGACAGTTCAGGATATATTTACCGTGACGGTTAACAACGTGAATGACGCACCCGAGGTGGAAAATCCCATCGCAGACATCACCCGGGACGAATTTTTCGGAACGGAAACGGTCGATCTCACCAACACCTTCAGCGACAAAGACAATGATGCCCTCAGCTATACGGCCACCAGCAGCAACACAACGGTAGTAACGGTATCAGTCACCGGTACGACACTCACCATTACGGAAGTAGAGCCGGGGACTGCAGAAATCACTGTGAGTGCCTCTGACGGCGCCGAAACCACGCCCACCACCTTCACTTTCACGATGGTGAATGTGAATGAGACGCCGGAAGTGGACAACCCGGTTCCGGACCAGGACCTGGATGAATATTTCAGCTCCCAGGGAATCTCCCTCGCAGGCCGGTATTCTGATCCGGATGGAGACAACCTGTCCCTGACAGTTGTGAGCAGCGATCCGGATGTGGTCACTGCGGGCATCGAAGGCAACGATCTTACCCTGACAGAGACAGGATTAGGTACTTCCACGGTTACCATCACAATCAGTGATGGTAACCTGGAGGTCACCGATGTATTCAGCGTAGTGGTCAATAATGTGAACGATGATCCTGAAGTGGTATCACCGATCGCGCAGCAGGATCTGCAGGAGTATTTTGGAACGTGGACTGTGGGTTTGTCGGGAGTCTTTACTGATAAGGACGGCGATAATCTTACTTATTCAGCTTCCAGTGATGCCCCGGGTGTGGTGACCGTGAATGTTGCGGGAACAAATCTTACCATCACAGAGGCAGGACTGGGGACAGCTGTGATTACAGTGTCAGCCACTGATGGCAATGGCGGATCGGGAAGCACCACTTTTGATGTCATCGTAGCCAATGTAAATGACGCGCCGGTGGTGGCGAATGCGCTGCCTGACCGGACCCTGGAAGAAAATTTCGGTACCCTGGATATTGACATTTCGAATGTATTCTCCGACAAAGATAATGATGCACTTACAATTGTACCGGTGAGCAGTAACCCGGGCGTGGTGGGCGTTTCCCTGACAGGCACGACACTGACACTTAGCGAAGGTGGTCTTGGAACGTCAACAATCACACTTACAGCAAGTGATGCTTCTGAAAGTGTCAGCGATATCTTTTCCGTTACAGTAATCAACGTGAATGATCCTCCCACTGTCGTCAACCCGATCTCAGACAAGGAATACCCGGAACGGTTTAATTCTGCTACAGTCAACCTCTCAGGGGTATTTGATGATCCCGACGGGGACCCGCTGAACTATTCAGCAAACAGCTCTGATGCCACGATCGTGACGGTCAGCGTTGAGGGTGGTGTACTCACCATTACGGAAGCCGGAGGCCAGGGGCAGGCCACGGTGACAGTCACCGCCACCGATCCCTCCAATGCGGAAGTCAGCGACAATTTCCTCGTGACCGTGGTCAATGTGAACGATCCGCCCGTTGTAGCTGCGCCGATCCCGGACCAGTCGGCAGATGAGTATTTCGGGACAACCAGGATTGACCTGTCGCCGGTGTTCAGCGATGAGGACGGAGATGCACTTACCTATACTGCCTCCAGCAGTAACACAACTGTAGTGACCGTGGCGATCGTCGGATCGGAACTGGTGATCAGCGAGGAGGGAGAACTGGGTACTTCCACTATTACAGTGAGCGCAAGCGATAATGCCCAGAATGCTTCAGATGTGTTTGAATTCACAGTAAACAACGTGAATGATGCGCCTGTAGTAGCCAATCCCATTGCGGACCAGGAAGCGGATGAATATTTCTCGTCGAGGAATGTTGTTATTTCTTCGGTATTCAGTGACAAGGACCTGGATAATCTTAACTATTCTGTGGCGAGCAGCAACACCGATGTAGTAACCGTAGCACTTTCAGGAACGACCCTGACCATTACGGAAGTCGGACTGGGCACTTCAACCATCTCTGTTTCAGCGAGCGACGGCACATTAAGTGTTACAGATGAATTCCTGTTTACCGTGAATAACGTCAACGACCCTCCCACAGTGGCGATCCCACTCGGCGATCTGCAGGTGGATGAGTATTTTAACTTCAGGACCGTTGACCTGTCGAATACATTTGCCGACCAGGATCCGGGCGATCAGCTGACGTACAGCGCTGTCAGCAGTGACCACAATGTAGTATCTGTGAGCGTTGCCGGAGCTGAACTTACGATCACTGAAGCCGGACTCGGAACCGCCACCATTACCGTTACAGCTACGGACGACGGGGTGGGTACGCTGAGTGTGAGCGATGATTTTTCTATTACAGTCAACAACGTGAATGACGCACCCGAGGTTGTCAACCCGGTAGGGGAGATCAACCTGAATGAGTATTTCGGAACCAGTTCGCGGAACGTGGCAGGGGTCTTCACCGACAAAGACGGCGATGCGCTCACTTATGAAGCTGTCAGCGGCAATACTTCCGTGGTGACTGTTTCCATGTCGGGAAGTATCCTGTACTTTACCGAGCAGGGACTCGGATCTTCCTCGATCACGGTCACAGCAACCGATGACGGGGAAGGAAACCTTAGCAGGGGACATAGTTTTATCCTGAATGTGAACAATGTCAATGATCCTCCCATAGTTGTGGATCCTTTGGAAGATATCGTTACAGACGAAAACTTTGTCACCCTGCCCGTTGATCTTACCGGTACGTTTACCGACAAGGACAATGATGCACTGACCTATACAGCTGTCAGCAGTAACGCCGGTGTGGTTACCACCTCGGTTTCAGGAAACACGCTTTCGATCCATGAAGAAGGGCTGGGTACCGCGATCCTCACGGTGACGGCGAGTGACGGCAGCCTGAGTGTCAGCGATCAGTTCAGCATCACCATCAACAATGTCAATGACGCACCCGTGGTGGTCGATCCCATCACGGACAGGAACTATGACGAAGGATTCGGCTCCGCATCCATCAGCGTGAGCCCTGTGTTCAACGATGAGGACGGGGATGTGCTTTCATACACGGTGGAGAGCAGTAACACAACCGTGGTCAGCGCAACAATGAGTGGAACCACCTTGCTTATTACAGAGCGGGGCAATGGAACTGCCACGATTACCGTGCGGGCTTCGGATGGATTCCTGAGTGTTTCAGATGCATTTATTGTCGGGGTGATCAACCTGAATGACGCCCCCGTGGTTGCCAATCCCGTGGCCGACCAGGAAGAAAATGAGTATTTTGGATCCATAGATATAAATATTTCAAGTGTATTCAGCGATGAGGACGGGGATCCTTTGACCATCACGGCCAGCAGCAGTGATCCGGGAATCGTGACGACCAGTATTTCAGGAGATATCCTTACAATTACAGAGCAGGGGCTGGGCACCGCTACGATCACGCTGGTTGCGGATGATGACCTCTTAACGGTCCAGGACGATTTCCTGGTCACGGTGAACAATGTGAACGATGCGCCAATTATAGAAAATGGCCTGGACGATCTTTCACTGGATGAACATTTCGGTACCACCACGCTGGACCTGTCGGATGTATTTTCCGACAAGGACGGTGATGCACTGACCCTGTCGGTAGATAATTCCGCAACATCAGTGGTGACGGTCGGTCTTTCCGGGACTACCCTGACGATCAATGAAGCCGGACTGGGTTCGGCAACGATCACGGTCGATGCCTCTGACGGAACCCTGGGGGTAAGCGATCAGTTCATTGTTACCGTCAACAACGTAAATGATGCACCGGTGGTGGAGCAGCCTGTTGAGGACCAGGTATTCAATGAACGGTTTGGTTCAGCAACGATCAGCCTTGCCTCGGTGTTCAGTGATCCGGATGGGGATGCACTGATCCTTTCCGCCGTGAGCAATCATCCCGGTATCATTACCGTGAACCTCTCGGAGACTACGCTGACGATCAATGAAGAAGGTCTTGGGAACGGAACAGTTTCCATTACAGCTTCTGACGGGTCACTTGCCCAGACACAAACCTTCAGCGTGACCGTGAATAATGTAAATGATCCACCGGTACTTTCCAGTCCGCTTGCCGATCAGAATTACGCGGAATATTTCAACCGTTCATTGCTGAGCATCTCCAACCTGTTCAGCGATCCCGACGGTGATGTGCTGATCTATACCATAGTGAGCACTGATGAAAGTGTCGCTACGGTTTCCGTTGAAGGAACAACCGTTACAATAGACGAAGAGGGGTTGGGAACCACCACGGTGGAGATCACGGCAACAGACGGTGAGTTCTTCATCGATTATGCATTCAATGTGACCATTTTTAACGTCAATGATGCACCTGAAGTAGTGAATGCCATCGCGGACCAGGAGCTGGATGAACATTTCGGATTCACTACGATCGGACTATCTTCAGTATTTGACGACAAGGACGGCGATGCACTGACTTTATCAGCTGTGAGCAGCAATAATGCAGTGGTAGAAGTATCTGTCGACGTTACAACTTTGCTGATTACTGAAACCGGACTGGGTTCCTCACAGGTAACAGTCACTGCTACAGATGGAACGTTAAGTGTGGACGAGCAGTTCACTGTGACAGTGAACAATGTGAATGATGCTCCCGTAATAACCGCGCCAGTAGATGACCTGGTGCTGAATGAGCATTTCAATTCAACAGCAGTGGACCTTTCATCCGTATTTACCGATCCCGATGGCGACGCCATACTATTTTCCGTTGCCAGCAGTGATCCGGGTATTGTAACTACTTCACTGTCCGGTGCAACGCTGGTTATCAGGGAGGCAGGACTGGGTACCGCAACAATTACGGTAACGGGCAGCGACGGCAGCCTGGCAACGGATGAATTGTTCCAGGTCACAGTAAATAATGTGAACGATGCGCCTGAAGTCGTGACACCGATCAGCAGTGCCAGCCGCAGCGAGGGATTCGGGACTGAGACCATCGATCTTGCCCCGGTTTTCGTTGATCCGGATGATGATCCGATGAACTACACGGCGATTTCTTCCAACACCACGGTGGTCACGGTATCTATTTCAGGAACCATCCTGACCATTACTGAAGTCGGACTCGGTGCAGCGACGATCACGGTCACCGCAAGCGATGGGTCTTTGTCGACGAATGACCAGTTTTCATTCACCATCGACAATGTGAATGATCCGCCGGAAGTGCTGCAGCCACTTGGAGACCGAAGCTTTGACGAAGGTTTCCTTTCCACCTCCATCAACCTGACCAATTTCTTCAGTGATCCGGATGGCGATGTACTCAGCTTCAGTGCTTCCAGTGCCAACACGGATGTGGTAACCGTATCGGTCAGCAGCAATACACTGACCATCACCGAGGTAGGACTGGGAAGCGCGGAGGTAACGGTTACTGCTTCAGACGGAAGCCTGACCAACCAGGATATTTTTACAGCATCGGTAGGAAATGTGAACGATTCGCCGGTGATCCAGGTACCGGTGAATGACCAGGTCTATGACGAGTATTTTGATACGGAAACGATTGATCTTTCTTCGGTCTTTGCTGATCCTGATGGCGATGCACTTACTATTTCAGCAATCAGCAGCAATACCAACGTGGTTGCGGTATCTGTATCCGGAACAACTTTAACGATCACTGAAAGAGGACTGGGAACGTCCACGATCAACCTGACAGCGACGGATGGAGATCTTTCCGTGCTGGACCAGTTCAATGTCAGCGTGGTAAATGTAAATGACAATCCCGAAGTGCGGAATCCCCTGCCGGACCGGGAGTTTGACGAAGGATTTGTTTCATCCGGTATCAGCCTTGCTGCCACTTTTACCGACAAAGACGGGGATGTGCTTACACTTTCGGCGGTCAGCAGCAATACGGGTGTTGTTTCGGTTTCGATAAGCGGAACGACGCTGACACTCGCTGAAACAGGCCTGGGCACTGCTACGGTTACGGTTACCGCCAGTGACGGGAACCTGCATGTTTCAGATGATTTTATCGTGGTGGTGAATAATGTGAATGATCAGCCTGTTGTGATCAGTCCCATTCCTGACCGGGAACTTGATGAGCATTTCGGGTTCATCACAATAGATCTGAGCAATGTGTTCACCGATCCTGATGTCATCGACCAGTTGACCTTCAGTGCGGTAAGTGCAGATACGGATATTATCACTGTATCGGTTACAGGAAATACCCTGACCATCCAGGAAGTTGGGTTGGGTACAACCAGCGTGACGGTGACAGCGACCGATGACGGTGACGGGAACCTGAGTGTGGACGATGTCTTCATGGTTACGGTAAACAATGTAAACGATCCGCCCGAAGTGGCTGTTCCGATCCCCGACCAGGAGTTTGATGAATATTTTGTATCCGCTGAACTGGATCTCAGCGCCACCTATACAGATCCGGATGCCGACCCGTTGACGCTGACACCGGTAAGCAGCAATCCGAATGTAGTTGCCGTGGAAGTTTCCGGTACTACAGTTACATTGCTCGAGACCGGGCTGGGAAGCGCAACGGTTACCGTGACTGCTTCTGACGGTACCCTCAGTGTGGATGAACAATTCACTGTCAGAGTGAACAATGTGAATGATGCACCGGTGGTGGCCAATCCGCTTGCCGATCAGGTGTATAATGAGTACTTCAATACGTCGACACTCAGTATTTCCAACCTGTTCTTCGACAAGGACAATGACCCGCTCACCTATTCGGTAGCCAGCAGTGATCCCACTGTTGTATCCGTGGATGTCACTGCCACCACGGTGGCAATTCACGAGGAGGGGCTTGGATCCGCTACTGTAACGGTTACAGCAGATGATGGCGAATACAGTGTTACCGAAACGTTCCTCGTGACGGTCAACAATGTCAATGACCGTCCCAGGGTTGCGAATCCATTGTCAGACAGGGAGTATGATGAATATTATATCGGCGATACCCTGAATATTTCCAATGTCTTTGCAGATAAAGACGGGGATGAACTAGCACTGTCGGCCTCAAGTGATGATCCTTCTGTTGTGAATGCCTACGTTATTGGAGCGGAGTTGTACATTATTGAGCAGGGGCTCGGCGATGCCCTCATCACGGTGGTTGCTTCCGACGGGCAGCTGGATATTTCAGACCAGCTCACTGTCACCGTGAACAATGTGAACGATGCTCCCGAGGTAGTCAACCCGATCCAGGACCAGGACTACCTGGAATACTTCAATACCTCGAAGCTCAGCTTGCAGAATGTGTTCTATGATAAAGACGGTGACGAACTGAAAATCACAGCTGTAAGCAGCAATACCAATGTTGTAACCCTCTCCTTTTCGGAGGAGGATATGATTCTTACCCTGCAGGAGCAAAGCCTGGGGACATCGACGGTTACCCTTACTGCCACGGATGGGACCCTGTCGGTGGATGCATCCTTCCTGGTCACCATCAATAATGTGAATGATCCGCCGGTGGTCGCAAATCCTGTTGCAGATCAGGAAGGATTGGAATATGACGGACCTTTCACCATTGATCTCGCTTCTGTTTTCTTTGACAAGGACGGGGATCCACTTACACTGGAGGCCCGCAGTGCGGATACAACGGTGATCCGGGCTTCTGTTTCCGGGACGACCCTGACCATTTCAGAGGTTGCCCCAGGCCAGGCGGAGATCATTGTAACCGCCACCGATGAAGGCAACCTGTCCGCCGAGGACCGGTTCACATTCAACCTGGTGAATGTCAATGATGCACCTGTTGTAGAGAACACCGTTGGATTCCTGAGCCTGAAGGAATATTTTGAATCTGAACGGATTGATATTTCGGATGTGTTCTTTGATAAGGACGGTGATGTGCTTAAGTACAGTGCTGTGAGCAGCAATAAGGAGGTGCTTACGGTGGAGGTGGATGGCGATACGCTGGTCATGAACGAAGTCGGACTGGGCATCACCACCATTATTCTTACGGCATCTGACGGATCATTGAGTAATGATGATGTGTTCGAGGTATCCGTGGACAACGTCAATGACAATCCCCAGGTGAATGCATTGCTTCCGGACGTGGAGCAATATGAATATTTTGAGGAATATATCGTGGACCTGCACGGCGTGTTCAGTGATCCTGATGTGGGGGATATCCTCACGCTTTCGGTGGTCAGCAGTGATCCCGGCGTAGTGCAGGCGGAAATTCAAGATACCACGGTGGTGATTACAGAGACGGGCCTGGGTTCTTCCGGTCTTACCGTGACTGTTGAAGATGAGGGTGGTTTGACGGCTGCTGTTGAGTTCAACTTTACGGTGTGGAATGTGAATGACGCCCCGGAAGTGGTTGATCCGATCCCGGACTTTGAGCTGGTGGACAACATCGGAACGATTTCATTCGGATTGGATACCCTGTTTTGGGACAAGGACAACGACACGCTGAACTATTCTATTGTGGTAAGCGACACAGAACTGGTCGCCTTTACCATGACCGATTCCGTGCTTACATTTGACGCACTCGAAGTGGGTGATGTGGAAGTGATCCTCACAGCATCCGATACTGCACTCAGTGCGGTGGATACATTTAATATCACCGTTGTTGATGAAGTATTGCTGATCGTAAGGTATGATGGCCGGCGGCTGCCGAACGAGGATACCATTGATGTGTGTAATGATGCTGATGATGAAACGATCCAGGTGATTTCGAGTGTAGCATGGGGTTTTGAGAAGGTAAGCGAGGCCACATGGCTCGTTGCAGGCATCGAGGAGGACTCCTCCCTCAATCTTGCATTTTCAGAGAATCTTACGGGAGCATCAAGGTTCGCTGAGATCCTGATATTTGATGAACAGGGACATAAATTCACCTTCTACCTGCAGCAATCGGACTGCAACATTGATACTACCAGTGTCGGGAGCAGGCAGGTGTTTGCCCCGGACATCTATCCCAATCCTGTGGAGCAAATGCTGTATATTACGAACGAAAATGGCATGCTGAACGGTGCGCAGTTCGAGATCATTGACAACAGCGGGAAGCGGTTGTACCTGCAGGAGATTGAAGCGGGTGACGGCAGGACCATCGAGGTCGATATGAGCGGTTATTCTGAAGGCATGTACTTCATCCGGATCCGCAACAAGAAAGGATCCTGGATGGACAAGATCATCAAGTTATAGCGTTTGATGGGTTGATTTATGGCTTTAACAGTAAGCAACTAAAAGCAATTGCGAATTACGTTGAAGGGAACAAAGAATTAATAATTCAGAAATGGAATGAGCACTTTAGCCAATAATATATCACCATTTGTCAGCAAGCTTTGGTTTTCCGAGGATATGATGTATGCTCTACTGACTGATGGCAGGGAAATTGGTGTACCTATTTTATGGTTCCCCAAGCTCCGCAAGGCGACACCCTCCCAATTAAATAATTTCAGGTTCATAGGCAATGGGATAGGAATTCATTGGGAGGATTTTGACGAGGATATTTCTGTATCAGGATTACTGGCCGGGAAAACAGATCAATAGTGACTGTCTAGCCACAGATACTCAATAGATAAACAATAATTGGCAATTTGTTTATTAAGAGGCCGTCAGGGCTTTGTTGCAACTTAAGGCTTAATAGCATTGTACCTGATCCCCTCCCGCGGTTCCGCCATCCAGTCCTGGACGGTCTCCCTCCATTCCAGGTAATGCGGGGTGTGTTTGTGGGCCGCGGCGAGCTCTTCTGATGCATAGGCCTCATACAGGGCAAACTGTGTGGGATCATCGCCCTTCTGGAGCACGTCGAAACGCATGTTGCCGTTTTCTTTTACCGATTCTTCATGATTTTTGACCGTGGCACGTATAAATGCATCGATGTGTTCTTTCTTGACTTTTACATGTACAATGGTTGTGATCATATTCGGTTCATTTTAATATTAATATTTCAACAATTTATGAATTTCCGTCCGGATTCCCATATTCAATTCTATGAAATATAGTCCTGACTGAAGAGGACTCAAATCCATTGTTGCAGGAGTTGCGGTGTTGGCCTGGCGTACCAGGACCTGCCCAGACATATCAAAAACTGAGATAGAGAGTACTGGGCAGGATGCGTGTGCCACCCTGATCTGTCCTTTTGTCGGGTTGGGCCAGATCCTGATCTGATCCTGAAGGAGACTGCCAGTGTTTACCGGCGGGGTGACCGTGATATCAAAGCTGCAGCTGGTTGCATTCATTGCATTGTCGGTGGCGGTCCACGTGATGGTTACCGTTCCTGCTGACAGTTCCACACCATCCAGGGTATGCAGTCCGTTGATGCTGTTGGTCAGCGTTACATCCGGGCAATTGTCTGTTGGTGTGACCGGATCGAATGCATCGCCGGTGATGACATATGCTGCAGATCCCGGTTCCAGGTGCACTGTTTGCTGATCAGCACATTCAATGACAGGCGGGATCGTATCTAGCAGCGTGACTGTCTGTTCCTGGACAGAACTGTTTCCGGCCGCATCTGTAAATGTCCAGGTTATAATCGAGGTACCCTGCGTTGTGAGCGGGAAATCAGCATCTGTTGTTCCCGTGATTGACCCGTCGCAGTTGTCAGTGGCAGTCGGTGGCGTAAGTTCTGTTATAGTGCATTGTTCCTGCACCTCCTGCAGCGATGCTGCATCTGCGACCGGCGGCGTTGTATCCGCGATGATCACTGACTGTTCCTGGGTGGTGATATTGCCATTCCCGTCGTCGTAGGACCATATGATCGTGTAGTTGCCCTGTTCACTGTAGGTCAGTGGATCGGTGGTGGTTCCGGTAATCTCCCCGTTGCAATTGTCCAGGGCGACAGGGATCTCTTCCACGGTCAGTACACACTGTCCCAGCAGCGGTTCGAGTGACGTTTGTTGAGGTGCCGGGGGAAGTACGTCTGCAAGGTGCAGTTGAAAACTCGTTGTGGCAGTATTCCCGGCCTCATCGGTGACTGTGATGATGATTTCCTGGTCCGTTTCTTCAATAATGGTTCCCGGTGCTGGTGATTGCAGGACTGCCGGATGGGGATCGGTCAGATCGCTGAAGGATATTTCGCCGGTGTAATCGCCGATCACTGCCCGGCAGTGGTCATCTGCCGGGATGGTGTCATTTTCCGGACTGGCTGTGATTTCTGGAGGGGTGGTGTCGACTATAAAGGAGATGGTATCCTGGTTGGTATTGGTGGCATGGTCCCAGGCCTGGATGACCAGCTGGTGGGTTCCGTCTGTCAGTCCCCTGACCATGTGTGACTGCACATCTCCCAGGTCGCTCCATTCGCCGTCGTTCAGTTGAAGCCTGAAAGTACGGATGCCGGAGTGCGGATCTGATCCGGTCCATTCAAGGTTTAATGAATCCGCTGCAATGAGTGCTCCGTCGGCCGGTGCCGTGATGCTGATCTCCGGCAATCCGAGGTCCACGCGTGCATAGAATCTTTTCACGGCACTTTCATTTCCTGCCTTATCGGTACATTTGAAATCGAAGGTATACGTACCTGTTGTCACCTCTTCAGCGTAACTGAAGCCTATTGATCTCCAGGACCCCTCATTGGTGGATTCTGAACGGTGAAGTACTCCGCTGCCGCCATCGGCCTCGTTTATGGAGAAGTAGACCTGCGTTTTGTTGTGCCAGGCAGGGTTGGGGGAAGCAGATGCCGTACCGCCCACGGGAGCCGGATAAATTGCGGGGGGAGTGATATCAATATTAAGGTAGACGGTTCTTGTCTGCCCGATATTCCCCACCTTGTCGATGGCACGGAAGCTGAAACGATGCTGTCCGGTGGGAAGCGTGGGTTGCCATCCGGATGCAACATTGCTGTAGGTCCCGCCATTATGGGATACCTGGTAATGGCTCACGCCGGAGCCTGCATCGGCAGGTGTGTTCCATGTAAATGCGGGAGTATTTGTCGAATGCCAGTAGATGTCTACCGGGAAAGTTGTAAGCGTATACCCGCTGGCAGAGATGTTCATATATCCCGGCCCGGTCCGGTCAACATAGAAATCAGGGCCCCGGTATTCATCGGACCAGCGCCAGTGCATCCCATCAAAATATTCAAACCTTACGAACCATTCGAAGCGACTTGTGGGAAGATCTTCCACCCATTGGTGCAGTGGTTGGTCACTCCTGAAATCGGCCGTGACGTCGTAACTGCCTCCCGAAGCAGCATTGGAAATCTTTACTTCGCAGCTTTCCCAGGGCATGAAAAATTCTGTCATCAGCCAGGGACGCGCAATGGCTTCCCAGGTGGTCCAGAGGTTTTGCGGGTCAGGGTCGTTCACAGTAAAGACCTTAAGTTCCTGGGTCTGCACATTCAGGGTGAACAGGTAAAATGAGGCAAGAAGGGTAAGAAAACGTTTCATGTCATAACTTGTTGGGGTGAAACACAAAAAAATGCACTGGACAGTTGACTCATCTGTATTCATGATTTTTCACATGAAGTATGGCTGCCCTAGTGTAAATTGTTACGGATCAGCAACGAAATAGTTGCAAAAAATAGCAGTTGTATTTTCCCTGAAACTACAGTAGGAATGGTTGAGAAGCCGGTTTCTATTCAGCAGGGAAGAAGCCGGTATTATGAAAAACAGGAGGAAGCTCCTGGTCAAAAGAGGTTAAAACTATTAAACAATTCCGATCATAATTTGCTATATTGTATAAAAGTAGTTTTATGAAAAGGTTGATTCTTAAAGTATATGCCGGGGTGTTATTCACCTTCCTGGCCCTCCGGAATGTTGCAGCGCAGGGACCCACCAATATCCCAACGGGTGAGCCCGAGCCGGTACCTTTCACATTGCCCAATATCCTGATTTTTATCGTTGCCCCGGTATTGCTGTTTGTTTTTTATATCTGGTGGCTGAAGCAGAAGCGGAAAGAGCGGGAAGCGGAGCTGCAGAAGAAGAACGAGGAGAATAAGGAGGAAAGTGAGAGTGAGAGTGGGAGCGGGACTTGAAAAAGAACGGATAACACTATGAATATATTGATTACGGGAACCAGTTCGGGGGTTGGATACGGACTGGCACATTATTATTTACAACAGGGTGAAACGGTTTTTGGGATCAGCAGAAACCGCAATGAAACCCTTGATTCATTTTCAAATTTCAGGTTCCTGTCGCAGGACCTGGTGAAATATGATGAAGTCCCGGGCAGTCTTGCTGAATTTTTGGACGGGGTGCAGCGCCTCGACCTGGTGGTCCTGAATGCCGGGGTGGTGAGCAAGATCAATGACCTCAAAGACACGTCGCTGGATGAGATCCGCCGGGTAATGGACGTCAATGTCTGGTCGAACAAGGTGTTGATTGATGCACTTTTCGAAATCGTGCCCGGTATTGAACAGGTCGTCGGGATCTCCTCCGGGGCCTCGGTGAGCGGATCGCGGGGGTGGAATGCCTATTCACTTTCCAAGGCCGCGCTCAACATGCTGATCGAACTGTACGCAAAGGAGCATCCGGATACACATTTCATTTCGCTTGCCCCGGGCATCATTGATACCGGCATGCAGGATTATATTTACACGATCGAGGAAGAAGAAAAATTTCCGGTGGTACAGAAACTCAAAAGTCTGAAAGGGACAGACAACATGCCATCTCCTGAGGCGGCTGCTCCCGGAATTGCAGAGGCTATTTCAAAACTTGAGCGGTTCGAGTCGGGCAGTTTCCAGGATGTGCGGGATATACAATAAAATAAACAACCGGCCCCGAGATGGGAACCGGCTGTGAAATATATTGAGGTGATGATGGTTGAAGATTCTTTGTACTGTCTTTCTGCTTTATTGATTCCTGATTACCTGAATGATCCCTGTTTACCTGAATGAATCCTGCTTACCTGGATGAACCCTGCTTATCTGAATGATTTCTGTTTACCTGAGTGTTTCTGTCATCCATGATTCCAACTGCACAGGTTCTTCTGATGTGCCTGCATTTAAAAGCGGTGTGGTCATCCAGTCTTCAACTTCCGGTGCATTTTCAACGCTGGCATACAGTGGCGTGCTCATCCATCCTTCAGCAGAGATGTCTGCCTCAAGTTCTTCACTGATCGGAGCAGTCATCCATGCTTCCAATACGACCGGAGCTTCCAGGTTATCGCCCATTGGAGCGGTCATCCATGCTTCCACTGTTACCGGAGCTTCCAGGTCTGCGCTCATAGGAACGGTCATCCATGCTTCTGCAGTAACCGGTGTTTCCAGTGATGCTGAAATCGGGGCGGTCATCCATTCTTCAACCGATACTCCTGCTTCTCCATTTCCGGAAAACGATTCTGTCATCCAGGATTCGGTGGTGACTTCTTTCTCGAAAGTGATATCCACTGCTTCTACATTAAAGCTCCTGACTACTTCTGCATTGAATTCCCTTTCCGCAACCTCTTTTGCCTGCCCTGCATATTTTGCCTGGTGGAAAATCGACTGTTCAGTTGTGTTTTTATTGGTAAGCGCATCAAAAAGTTTCATAGCTCCCTCGGCAAGGAGACCCTGAGCGTAACCCGTGGCTGCTGCCATGGTGAGGATCATTACTGTTGTCAGTACCCTGTTCGTCCTGTTTGTACTTTTCATTGCTTTCATCACTCAAAGTTTTTATTGTTTCGTTTGATTGATATTTATCACATAACGTGCCAAAAATCATAAAAAACAGTAATACAGTATGTTATGACGGTTCCTGATTGTGTTTTGCAATGTTAAAAGTGAACGGTGTTGCAACGGTGGTGTCCGGATTCGTACACATGGCCTTTTAGCTGGGATCAGGTTGAAAGAAAGCCAGTCTTCGGGCGTTTCTTGCCTCATTAGGACGAACAGACAATACAAGGTGTTTAATCACGAAAAATACATGACGAAAATGGTTATATTCTCATTTGACCATTTATTGTGTGTGATGAATAGGAATAAAAACGCCTTCAAACGTTAAAAAATCATGACGAATGCAACCATTTTCAAAAACAGAGCGTACTGGTAAACAGAAGAAAGAAAGTTCAACCTAAATCTGGAATTCATGAGAGACACACGCATACGATCGGGGGTATTCGCGGTGCTGGCTTGCTCAATCTTGATGGCGGTTTCATGCGAAATGATCCCTGAAGAAGTTATACGGGAACGTGACCTGGCGGGCAGATGGAGCCTTAAAGATGTCACCGCACAGGTATACGTTGGCAAGGTCAATATTACGCGGGTACTGGTTGTATCCCATGGATACACTGCTGAAGAGGCTGAAATGTTACTTGATTCAATTGTGAATGAATACCTGGAAGAGATGGGAACATTGCTGGTCCTGAGTACGGATTACACCTACCAGTTCGAGGATGAGGAGACGGTTGTTGAAGCGGGTACCTGGGAGTTTGATACACAAAAAGAGGCGCTGCTTCTTACGAAAAGCGGTGAAAAAGTACCGAAGAGATTTTCGATTACGCATCTTACCCAAACCGCCCTAACCATGGAGATGCCGGATCGTTTTAAAGTGATCGATCTGAATGAAGACGGGAAGAATGAAACCAATTGCACGATCGTAGCCGAAATTCAAATGGAAAAAATAGAGCCGGTCAACTAAATCTATAAAACCTTCTGTTTAGTGCCTGTCCGGCAAAAAAAGCGGCCTCCAATTGATTCCCATGGAGGCCGCTTTAAGATGTATTTCTCTTATCTGTATTGAGAAACAGGTCGCTGCTTCATTAGCGACTGACCGCTTTCTTCACTGGCAATTGGCCACTGCTTCATTGGCGACTGATCGCTGTTGCTTTAGAAACTGATCCCTGCTTCAAAGACCAGACCATTGAATTTACCTCCTTCGAGGTGACCATGTGCAGGACCATTGTATACCTGGTTGACGTAGTCGAGTTTCACGATAATATTTTCAGTCATGAACCATCCCAATCCGGCATTCAGCCTGTTGACCGTTGAACCTTCGTTGTTATCTACGGTGTTGTAGCGTGTGGCTACATAGAAGGATTTGTAAGCATATTTTGCCTGCACACCCAGTTGGTTAAAATGCTGTTCGGCACCCCTGCGCATACCGGTCATGTTCTCATAGAACCCGAACACCTCGAGACCTTTAAATCCTAAGGTAAGGGCACCCTGTATGGCGGTCATCTGTGACTGTCCGCTGGAAGGATCCCAACGGCCTGATCTGAAGTTGTCACCACCAACCGTATCCATCACACTGTAATAGCGTGCACCTGCGCGGTCACCACCCCAGAGGTAGGACCCGCTGTGTCCTTCGGGCACATGGTAACCTGAAACGGTACCCCTTACCCTGAAGTCATTGTTCAGTTCGGTATCGTATCCTACTTTCCAGTTGAACACGAGGTCCTGGCCGATATCATTTCCCCGTCCGTAGTTCATGCGTCCGTTGTTGGTACCTACCATGGCAATGATGCCCTTGTTACGGTACATGATCTCCAGTCCGGGGTTGGTGGTGTAATTGTCCATCACCCAGTTTCCCACGAACGGATTGTTCAGTACGGCCGCGTTGTTGCTGCGGTAGAAGTGTGCATCCCCGTAATTCGGGCTGTACACACCGGCTTTGATGGTAAAATATTCCATCAGGTCGTCAGTTCCCGGAAGGAACGGAAGCTGATCGATCACCAGGTATCCGCCTTCCACCCAGGCTTCGTTGTGGTGACGCGATGACATGAAGTTGTTAATGTATAACTGGATGCCCGGTGCGAGGTCAGCAGTAACACTGAGGTTGGCCGTAGGCAGGTTAAAGTTGTTTTTCAGTTCCGTCAGGGGAGTGGCGGAATTCGGCGCTTCATGATCAAGCATCTGAAGCTGAAGTGCAAAGTCTGCTCCCACAGATACCTTTACCTTATCAAATTCCTCGCCATCGATCTGCGGTGCTTCATAGGTCTGACCAAATGCGAACACTGAAATCATGAGCGCAGTTGCAAGTAAAATACTTCTTTTCATTTTGAGTAAAATTTTAAATTATAAATGCGTGTTTGTATTTGTGTTTTCTATTGCATTGTCGGGACAGCCTGTTTATTGCCGGGATGATATGTTCATTACCGGGACAGTCTGTTCATTGCCGGGATGATATGTTTATTGCCGGGACGATTATGTTTAATTCTCCAGTAATCTTACTTCATCCTGGTTTGCAAAGATATAAAAACTATTAATCCTATTAAAAAGATAGGACAAATATAGTTTGTGAATTTTCATTAGCGTTATTTAAATAACATGTTGAAAAACATATTACTTGTATACATAGGTGGTAGTGGTCATTATTCATGGCGTAACACTCATAAAATTAGTTTCGTAAGCGTTTTTGAACCGCTTGTTTATAATGATTCAAAATAAGGCAGTTCATTGGTCTGCAGGTAGTTCAGTGGTCTGCATAAGGTAGTTCAGGGGTATGCTCGTAGTTCATTGGTCTGCAGGTAGTTCAGTGGTCTGCATAAGGAAGTTCAGGGGTATACTTGTAGTTCATTGGTCTGCAGGTAGTTCAGTGGTCTGCATAAGGAAGTTCAGGGGTA
>CAYOSB010000037.1:0-22707 GCA_964406495.1 uncultured Bacteroidaceae bacterium
TGTGGTTCAATTGAACCATTATGAGTGTAGTTGCTGTACAGGGGATTTTCCTCTTTATCCTGATCGGAACATTTTTACTGGAACGCTGGCTGGACCTGAAAAATCTGCGCCATACGGTAATAACATTGCCAGAGGAGTTGAAGGATGTCTATGACCAGGAGGAGTACCGGAAGAGTCAGTTATATAAAAAGGAAAATACACGGTTTTCCTTTATCACCAGTTCCTTCAGCCTGGTAATAATGGTGACGGCCATCCTGCTGGGGATCTTCGGTTGGCTGGACCGCTTCCTGGAGGCCCGGGTTGATTCATATTATCTGCTGGTATTGCTGTTCTTCGGGATACTGGGGATTGTATCCGACCTCCTGGGCATTCCCTTTGAATGGTACGACACCTTCAGGATAGAAGAAAAATACGGGTTCAATAAGACCACCCCGAAGACCTTTGTACTGGATAAGCTGAAGGGGTGGTTGCTCGGTATTATCCTTGGGGGCGGTATCCTGCTGCTCATCACCTGGATCTACCAGGCAACAGGGGAGTATTTCTGGTTGCTTGCCTGGGGAGTGATCACACTGTTCTCCCTGGTCATGAACATGTTCTATTCAAATCTCATCGTACCACTTTTCAACAAGCAAACACCACTGGAAGAAGGGGAACTGAGAAATGCGATCGAGGCGTTTGCTGACAAGGTCGGGTACAACCTGAAAAATATTTATGTGATCGATGGTTCCAAACGCTCCAGCAAGGCCAATGCCTATTTCACGGGACTGGGACCGAAAAAGCGGATCGTGCTGTACGATACATTGATCAATGACCTGGAAACCGAGGAGATTGTCGCCGTACTGGCACACGAGATCGGTCATTACAAGAAAAAGCACAGCCTGTCGGGCATGTTCCTGGGGATCATCCAGACCGGGATCATGCTGTACCTGTTTTCATTGTTTGTAGCTATACCTGAACTTTCACAGGCGCTGGGAGGAGAGACTGCATCGTTCCATATCGGGTTGATCGCATTTACCATCTTATATGCGCCCCTTTCGATGTTGCTGGGCATTTTTACGAGCATGTTCTCCCGTAGAAACGAATACCAGGCAGATGCCTTTGCTGCGGAACATTATACTGCGTCCTCCCTCGTCAGCGGACTGAAAAAATTGAGTAAAAACAGTTTGAGTAACCTGACACCCCATCCGCTTTACGTATTCTTTCATTACTCGCATCCACCGCTGCTGCAGCGGATCAGAAAGTTGCAGGACAGGGCAGGGCAGAACAACTAAAAATATAGTCAGACATGACCGTTTCAATCGTAACCATCGGTGATGAGATCCTGATCGGGCAGATCACCGATACCAACGCAGTATGGATTGCAAAAACAATGACCACCCTTGGCATGCATGTGCACGAAATGGTAAGCATTTCCGATACTCCGGAACATATAACGCGTACCCTGGACCGGCTGATTGGCAGTTCCGACCTGGTGATGATGACCGGCGGCCTGGGACCAACAAAGGATGATCTCACAAAACAGACACTCAATGATTATTTCGGTGGTACGCTGGTGGTGGATGAACAGGTACTCACGACGATTACTGAATTCTTCGATAAACGGGGCCGTACCATGATCGATTCAAACCGTCGCCAGGCCGAGGTGCCGGATGTCTGCACAGCACTTCCGAATGATCATGGAACGGCACCAGGTATGTGGTTTGAAAAAGACCATACGATCGTTGTTTCCATGCCTGGCGTTCCCTATGAGATGAAGCCCATGGTCACCAACAAAGTTATTCCCGCGCTGAAATCAAAGCTCGAGATCCCGACGCTGGTGCACCGGACCATTATGACCCATGCGGTTCCTGAATCGTACCTTGCCGAGATGATCGGTGACTGGGAAAATAATTTACCAGAATGTGTCAAGCTGGCCTACCTTCCCAGGCCCGGAATCGTACGGCTGAGGCTCACTGTGACAGGTAAATGTGCTGAAAAGGCCAATGAACTGCTGGATGCACAAACCGCACTATTGAAAGACAGGATCGGGGACCACATTTTCGGGTATGATGACCTGCCTATTGAGCAGGTCCTCGGAGCGTTGCTTAAGAAAAAGAGATTAACCGTTTCCGCTGCAGAAAGCTGTACCGGCGGAAATATTGCGCGCCTGATCACCCGGATACCAGGAAGTTCCGCCTATTTCAAAGGCACCCTTGTGGCCTACAGCAATGCAGTCAAATCGGCAACCCTCGGTGTTGGACCGGAACTGATCGAAACATATGGTGCCGTGAGCAGGGAGGTGGTGGAAGCCATGGCAAAAGGTGCATTGACAACGCTGGGCAGTGATGTCGCCATGGCCACCTCTGGGATCGCTGGTCCGGATGGCGGAACAGATGAGAAACCGGTGGGGCTCGTATGGATCGCAGTGGCTTCCGCAGAGCGGGTCTACAGCAACGCATACCGCTTTGGCGGCCACCGGGAACTGGTGATAGAACAATCGAGTATCATGGCGATCGGATTGCTTTTCAAGTTATTAAATGGCAGGTTGCCGGGACCGGGACAAAGCTGACGGAATCTCTACCGGATCCGGGCACTTTGCCACAACACAATAAGGGCATTGTTCTGTAACATAATCCAGTCAATACTAATAATCCTTATGATCAACACATTCAGAAATTTAACCTGTTTATATCATTGTTAATAACTGCGATATTTTTTAAATCAAAAGTTTGAATTTTTGAAATAAAATGACGTACTTTGCGCCTCGCTAGTGAAAATGTAAAGAAATCTAATAGAACAATGGCTAGAGTTTGTCAGATCACAGGAAAAAAAGTAGTAGCCGGGAACAACGTTTCCCACTCAAAGAAAAGGACAAGACGCAAGTTCTATCCGAACTTATTTGATAAAAAATTCTACCTGGCAGAGGAGGATCGCACGATCACGCTAAGAGTTTCTGCGCAGGGGATCAGGAAGATCAGTAAGAAAGGATTGAAAGTTTGTCTGGATGAAGCAAAGGAAAAAGGCTACATCACTACTTATTAATATAATATTTAATTAACATGGCTAAGAAAGGTAAAGGGAACAGGGTCCAGGTAATTCTTGAGTGCACAGAGCACAAGGACAGCGGTATGCCCGGAACATCCCGTTATATCACTACCAAGAACAGGAAAAATACTCCCGACAGGATGGAGCAGAAAAAGTATAACCCGATCCTCAAGAAAGTTACCGTTCACAGAGAGATCAAATAAAATATTGAATTATGGCAAAGAAAGTAGTTGCATCTTTACAAAAAGGAGAAGGAAGAGTCTTTACCAAGTGTGTTAAAATGGTCAAGTCACCCAAGACCGGATCATACATGTTTGAAGAAGAGGTTGTACATAACGACCACATCAAAGATTTCTTCGCCCAGTAAACCCAGGAGCAAATACCATAAGAATATTGAAAGCTTTCTTTAACGGGAAAGCTTTTTTTATATTTAACACCTGTTTTAACCAAGAGAATGGGAATTTTTTCAACAGATAAGAAAAAGAACCTTGACAAAGGGCTGGAAAAGACCCGCGAGAATGTATTCAAAAAGCTTTCCAGGGCGGTTGTGGGAAAATCACGCGTTGATGATGAAGTGCTGGACAACCTGGAGGAGGCGCTCATTACCTCCGATGTGGGTGTGGATACCACCCTCCGCATCATCGAGCGCGTCGAAGAAAGGGTTTCAAAAGATAGATACCTTAATACCAGTGAGCTAAATGTTATATTAAGAGAAGAGATCATCGATCTACTTGCTGAAAACAACCAGGAGAATATCGCTGATTTCAGTGCACCTCTTCCTGCAAAACCTTACGTGATCATGGTGGTAGGTGTGAACGGGGTGGGGAAGACCACCACGATTGGAAAACTGGCACACCATCTTAAGAAATCGGGTAAAAAGGTGATCCTGGGAGCCGCGGATACTTTCAGGGCTGCTGCAGTAGAGCAGATCAGCATCTGGGCGGAGCGTGTGGATGTTGAACTGATCAAACAGAAGATGGGATCGGATCCGGCTTCCGTTGCATACGACACGGTTGCTTCGGCGGTATCGAAAGATGCAGATGTCGTGATTATTGATACGGCCGGCAGATTGCATAACAAAGCCAACCTGATGAATGAACTCAGCAAGATCAAGCGGGTCATGCAAAAAGTAATTCCTGATGCACCCCATGAGATCCTGTTGATCCTTGATGGCTCAACAGGTCAGAATGCATTCGAGCAGGCACGTCAGTTCACAGCCGCCACGGAAGTGAATGCACTGGCCCTTACCAAACTGGACGGCACGGCCAAGGGCGGAGTGGTCCTGGGCATTTCGGACCAGTTTAAAATCCCGGTGAAGTATATCGGTATCGGTGAGAAGATGGAAGACCTGCAGGTGTTCAACCGTGAAGCGTTTGTGGATACATTGTTCGGAGCGTAACGCGTTCAGCAAGAACATTGTAAGGCCGACTGCCCATAAATGCCGACAGCAAACTTTGTATCCCAAATCATTGAGGGAACACATTTTGTCACTGAAGGAGAAAAGAAAGCATGACCATTAATATCATCACGCTTGGCTGTTCAAAGAACCTGGTGGATTCTGAATACCTGCTGCGCCAGTTTCATACCAGTGGACACGAGGTGTTTCATGATGCAACGGAAGTGGCCGCTGATGTGGTGATATTGAATACCTGCGGCTTCATCCTGGACGCAAAAGAGGAATCCATTCAGACGATTCTCCAATACGTTGATCTCAAAAAAAAGGGACAGGTGCGCAAAGTGCTGGTGATGGGTTGCTTGAGTGAAAGGTACCGTGAAGACCTGGAGCGGGAGATACCGGAAGTGGATGGGTTTTTTGGTGTATGGGACCATGCTGCCATTGTAAAGGCAGTGGGTGCTGAATATTACCCGTTACTTGCCAACGACAGGCTTACCACAACGCCCACACATTATGCCTTTCTTAAAATTTCTGAAGGATGTAACCGAAGATGTTCTTTTTGCGCCATTCCCGGAATCCGAGGCAATCAGCGTTCACGCAGTATCGAAGATCTTGTGGATGAGGCGGGCAACCTGCTGGGTCGGGGTGCCAGGGAGCTGATCCTGATTGCGCAGGATTTGACCAATTATGGGGTTGATCTGACGGGCAGGCGGGAGTTGCCCCGGTTACTGAAAAAGTTAGCCGCGCTTGAGGGCGCGGAATGGATCCGGTTGCATTATGCTTACCCCACTGGTTTTCCGGATGAAGTAATCGACCTGATGGCTTTTATGCCAAACATTTGCAATTACCTTGATATTCCGATTCAGCATATTAATGACCGGGTGCTGGCTTCCATGAACCGGGGCCATGACCGCAAAAAGCTGGAGCACTTGCTCTACACATTGCGTGAACGCGTTCCCGGTGTTGCTATTCGTACGACGCTTTTAGTCGGGTATCCCGGGGAGACAGAAGAGGAGTTCATGGAATTGGTTGATTTTGTCAAAAAATTCCGCTTCGACAGGCTGGGTGTTTTTCCCTATTCGCATGAAGACGATACCCCTGCGGCTGCCCTGAAGGATGATATTCCGGACAAAGTGAAGCAGGAACGCGTGGCACGTATCATGTCGCTGCAGCAGGAAATCTCACTGGAGCTCAATACTGAAAAAGTCGGGAAGCACTACCGAGTGCTAATCGATTCAGAAGAAGCTGATTACTATATCGGTCGAACGGAGTACGATGCACCGGAGGTAGATAATGAGGTGCTCATCAGCAAGCATGAGTCTGCGGTGGTCGGATCCTTTGCCGATGTGCAGATTACCGATGCCGATGCGTTCGACCTGTACGGGGAAATTTTACGTTAAACCCCTGGATGCTTTAATGATCAGACTGTTGTCTCTATATTTCCGAATATCGTAAAAAAAAAGCGGAGCTACCAAATGGTACGCCCCACTATTTGTAATGAGTAGATCGGGAAATCAATATCTATTTCTTTTGCTGTTTTTGACTGCCCCCGGCACTCGGTTTACTGCTTCCGGGATCACTGCTACCTGACTTTCCGGTACCTGGAAGTTCATCCGCTATGCCGGTTTTGCCATTGCCCGGCGATTTCGGAAGCCCTTTTTTCGGTTCCGGCAGTTCGCCTGTCCGCACGATATCCACAACAATCTTTTCTTCGTTCTTATCGAAATCCACTACCATTTTATCGCCTTCAGCAATGGATGATTTGATAATTGCCTCTGCCATTGGGTCTTCCAGGTATTTTTGGATCGCCCGTTTCAGTGGTCGCGCACCAAACTGGATGTCATAGCCCTTTTCGAGCACGAAATCCTTAGCTGCATCTGAGAGGCTTACCTGGTAACCGAGGGTATTCACCCTGTCGTACAATCCTTTCAGCTCAATATCAATAATCTTATGGATATCTTCGCGTGTAAGTGTATTAAATAACACCACATCGTCGATCCTGTTCAGGAATTCCGGAGCAAAAGCCCGCTTCAGTGCCTTCTGGATCACACTTTTCGTATGCTCATTGACAGAGCTTTGCCTGGCTTTGGTAGCAAATCCAACACCCTGTCCGAAATCTTTCAGTTCGCGTGAACCGATATTGGAGGTCATGATCACAATCGTATTTCTGAAGTCGACTTTTCTGCCCAGGCCGTCGGTCAGGTGTCCTTCATCAAGCACCTGCAACAGGATATTGAATACATCCGGGTGTGCCTTTTCAATCTCGTCCAACAGCACCACTGCATAGGGTTTTCTCCTGACTTTTTCCGTTAGCTGGCCGCCTTCTTCATATCCCACATATCCCGGAGGCGCACCCATGAGTCGTGAAACGGAAAATTTCTCCATATATTCGCTCATGTCGAGACGTATCAGGTTGTCCACGGAGTCGAACAGGTACTTGGCAAGAATCTTGGCAAGCTGTGTTTTGCCCACACCGGTCGGACCGAGAAATACGAAGGTTCCGATCGGTTTATTCGGATCCTTTAGTCCGGCGCGGTTCCGCTGAATAGATTTTACAACTTTATCGATGGCTTCATCCTGTCCGATCACCCCGCCGCGCATATCATCCGCCATATGAAGGAGCTTGGTTCCTTCCGCCTGGGCGATCCGTTGCACAGGTACACCGGTCATCATAGCGACCACTTCGGCCACCTTTTCCTCGTCAACGGTCTCCCTGTTCAGTGCCAACTCTTTTTCCCATTTACGTTTTTCGTTGTCCAGCAGTTCAAGCAGTTCCTTTTCACGGTCGCGGAAGCTGGCAGCTTTTTCAAAATTCTGGTTTTTTACTGCCTGTATTTTTTCCTGCTTGGTCCGTTCCATCTGCTCTTCCAGCTGCACCACGCGTTCGGGGACAACAATATTGGAGATATGTACCCTTGAACCGGCCTCATCCAATGCATCAATCGCTTTGTCTGGAAGATGACGGTCACTGATATAGCGCTGTGTCAGCTTAACGCATGCTTCGATCGCTTCATCTGTGTAATTCACATTGTGGTGCTCTTCGTAACGTTCCTTGATATTGTTCAGGATGTCGATGGTCTCCTCCATGGATGTAGGTTCCACGATCACCTTTTGGAAACGGCGTTCAAGTGCACCGTCTTTTTCGATGTGTTGCCTGTATTCATCGAGTGTGGTGGCACCTATGCATTGTATCTCACCGCGTGCCAGTGCCGGTTTCAGCATGTTGGCTGCATCCAGTGACCCAGTGGCTCCGCCAGCTCCAACGATGGTATGTATTTCGTCGATGAAAAGGATGATATTTGGATTTTTGTTCAGCTCATTCAGGATCGCTTTCATGCGCTCCTCGAACTGACCCCGGTATTTGGTACCTGCAACGATAGATGCGAGGTCAAGTGTAACCACGCGCTTGTCGAAAAGCACCCTGGAAACCTTTCGCTGTGTGATCCGCAGTGCCAGCCCCTCGGCGATGGCCGATTTACCTACGCCCGGTTCTCCGATCAGGACCGGATTGTTCTTTTTCCTCCTGGAGAGGATCTGTGCCAGTCGCTCAATCTCAATCTTTCGTCCCACAATTGGATCCAGCCGGTCTTCCTCTGCAGCCTTGGTCAGGTCGATTCCGAAATTATCCAGTACAGGTGTATCGGAAGATGGTTTCTGTTGTCCGCCGGAACTACCGCGTCCTCCGCCTCCTGGGGGCCCACCACTAAACGGACCTTTCGGCTCGTCGTCTTCGTCACCCGGAAAGTCAGCTTTATTTTCCGGGTTTACATGCTCCAGTTCCTGCTTAACAAGGTTATATGTGATCCCCTGGTCTTTCAGGTATTTGCTGGCATGATTGTTCTCATCCTTAAGAATGGCCAGCAGCAGGTGAGATGTGTGTATGGTCTTGTCCTGCATGGCCCTGGCCTCCAGGTATACCAGTTTAAGTACCCGTTCTGCACTTTTCAGCAAAGGAAGACTTTCGGGATCTGCTACCGGGGCGGGGGAGCTGTTTCTGATCGCTTTCTCAATTTCTACTCGTAATTCATATAATTCACAGCCAAGGACAATAAGTGTCTCTATGGCCTTACCTTCTCCTTCACGCAACAAACCAAGGATTAAATGTTCAACGCTGATGTGAGAGTTGCCAAGCCTCACAGCCTCTTCCTTGCTGTAGCTCAATACATCTTTTACCCGTTGTGAAAACTGTGCATCCATATATTTTTTATGTCTCAAATATTACAAAATTATAATTTATACAAAGGTACAAATATACCAATACAACACACAACTATTATAAACAGTTCAATGTTGATAATTCCAACCTGAATATGCTAATAATAGCAATATATTCGTTATTTTCGTGAGTCAGTTTCCAACTGGATTAAAATCACAGCTAAATAAATGATTAATAATAACTTACAATAGATGGCAGAAGGAGAAAAAATTCAAAGAATCAACATCGAGGAGGAAATGAAATCGGCCTATATCGATTACTCGATGTCGGTGATCGTTTCAAGGGCTTTGCCTGATGTGCGCGACGGTCTGAAACCGGTGCACAGGAGGGTATTATTTGGCATGCGGGAACTGGGTGTGCTTTCCAACAGGTCCTACAAAAAATCTGCAAGGATCGTAGGGGAGGTGTTGGGTAAATACCATCCTCATGGTGACAGTTCGGTGTATGATACCATGGTCAGAATGGCACAGACCTGGTCACTTCGGTATCCGCTTGTCGACGGACAGGGTAATTTCGGATCGGTCGATGGTGACAGTCCTGCAGCCATGCGTTATACGGAAGCCAGGCTGAGAAGGATTGCTGAAGATGCAATGATCGACCTTGACAAGAATACAGTTGATTTTCAGCTGAATTTCGATGACACACTTGAAGAGCCCAGTGTGCTGCCAACACGGATCCCGCTTTTACTGGTGAATGGAACGTCCGGTATCGCCGTGGGTATGGCAACCAACATGGCGCCGCATAATATATCCGATACAGTGGATGCCATCACTGCATATATTGATAATAAAGATATTGAGATTCCCGAGCTGATCGATATCATAAAGGCTCCGGATTTTCCTACCGGGGGGATCATTTATGGATACCAGGGCGTGAAGGATGCCTATGAGACGGGGCGTGGCAGGATCGTGCTCAGGGCGCGATCAGAGATTGAGGTAACTGATTCAGGACGGGAAAAGATCATCATCACCGAGATCCCATACATGGTGAACAAGGCAGATATGATCAAGAAAACAGCCGATCTGATCAACGATAAGAAGATTGAAGGGATCTCCTACATTAATGATGAATCGGACCGCCGGGGGATGCGTATTGTAATTATCCTGAAGAAAGAGGCCAGTGCGAACGTTGTGTTGAATAACCTCCTTAAATACACATCATTACAGACGTCTTTCAATGTGAATAGCATTGCCCTGGTGAACGGCAGACCCCGCACATTGAACCTGAAACAACTTATCCGGTATTTCGTCGATCATCGTCATGATGTAGTGATAAGAAGAACAAAGTACGAATTGGACCAGGCAGAGAAGCGTGCACATATCCTGCAGGGACTGCTCAAGGCACTTGACCACATCGACGAGGTGATTGCATTGATCCGCGCGTCCCAGACACCGGAAGAGGCAAAAGTAGGGCTGATGGAAAAATTCAGCTTTTCAGAATTGCAAGCCAGGGCCATCCTGGATATGCGGCTTCAGCGACTGGTGGGACTCGAAAGGGAAAAGCTCCAGGCAGAATACGATGAGTTGATGGAGATGATTGCCTATTACAAAAAATTACTGGCTGATGAAGGCCTCAGGATGGAAGTCATCAAAGAGGAAATGCTGGAGATCAAAGAAAAGTATGGTGATGAAAGGAACACAGAGATCGTACCGGATGAAGGAGAGTTCAACCCGGAGGATTTTTATGCAGACGAGGAAATGGTCATTACGATCTCCAAATTGGGGTACATTAAGCGAACACCACTCTATGAATTCCGCACCCAGAACAGGGGAGGTGTCGGAGCGAAGGGGAGTACCACGCGCGATGAGGATGTGATTGTAAGCATGTTCTCGGCCAGCATGCATAATACGATGCTTTTCTTTACCGACAAGGGAAAGTGTTTCTGGCTGAAAGTATATGAGATCCCGGAAGGAACGCGCAACTCCAAAGGTCGTGCAATTCAGAACCTGATCAATATTGAACCTGATGATGCGGTCAGGACCTACCTCAAGGTGGCGAGCCTCAAGGATGAGGAGTATATCAATAACAATTTTATTGTTCTTGCCACCAAAAAGGGGATTATCAAGAAAACAAGTCTTGAAGCGTATTCACGTCCGAGGACCAATGGTATCAACGCCATTAATGTCCGGGAAGGAGATACGCTGCTGGAAGCAAGGCTCACCGACGGAGACATGGAGATGATGCTCGCGGTAAGATCAGGTAAGGCGATCCGATTCCATGAATCACAGGCACGCGCTATAGGAAGAACGGCGTCAGGAGTGAAAGCAATCACCCTCGCAAGTCCGGATGATGAAGTGGTGGGCATGATCGTCGCAAAAAAAGATGAACAGGATATCATGGTTGTTTCCGAAAAGGGCTTCGGAAAACGCTCCGACCTGGATGGATACAGGGTTACCAACCGGGGAGGGAAAGGTGTCAAGACCATTAATATTACCGAAAAGACCGGGTACCTGGTGGCGATCAAAGCGGTTACGGACGATGACGACCTGATGATCATTACTACAACAGGGATAGCCATCAGGCTGTCTGTGAAGAGTGTCAGGGTTATGGGAAGGAATACCCAGGGAGTGCGGCTGATCAACCTCAGGGAAGGAGCTAAAATTGCAGCTGCGACCCAGGTACCATCCGATAATGGATTAGAACATGCTGAGGATGCAGAAACAGGTCCCCAGGCCACAGATCCTGAAGGTACGGATGAAGAATCCGGGGAGGAGTCAGGTCAGAATGGTGAAAAAGAATCCCCGGAAGATTCATTAGAATAACCTTCGCAAATACCCTGTTTACAATGATCCTAAACATAATAAAAAGTCTGGCACCGAATTTGAACATTAACATGAAAGTTCTTATTTTTGAACAAATTAAACCACAATAAAAATGAAACGTTTGATCTACTTTGCAGTATTGGCTGCATTTATTACGGGAACTGTGACGGCACAGGATGCTTCAGTTCCTATTATGTTGAATTACAGCACTTTAAAAAAGAAAGTTGAGAAGAGTAATGAAGATATTGCACATGAGAGAAAGGGAGAAAAAGAAAGGACATGGATCAAGAGGGGTGAGCTATTCCAGGATGTTGATAATCAAGGTCTTGAGCAGCTTCAAATAGGAATAGACAAAAACACCTTGAAAATTTTTTACAAGGACCCGGTTTCTGTCGAAGAGAAAGAGGGGAATGTAGAGGTCCTCAAATATGAAACAATCCATTACATTTTTGAGAATGCCAGGTTAAGGGGATGGACCAGGGTGGATCCGATTCATGAGCAACCGCTGCAGGAAGCGTTCAGAAGCTTTAAGAAAGCGATCGAACTGGAAGATGAAGACAAGGAGATGCGACTCCAGGAAAAGATCAAGGACAACCTGGATGAACTGAAGCTTCAGTTTCAGCGTTCGGGGCAAAACAAATACTACCTTGAAGAGTATTTCGATGCATTGGAAGCATTTGAATCGATACTTGCAGTAAATGAATTGCCAATATATGAGGGTGAGATTGACACGCTGATGATCAACTACTGCGGGATCGTTGCAAGAGAGATTGGTGCAAGGCAGATGGAAAAGGGTAACGAAGAGGAGGCAGAAGAAATGTATCGTAAGACCATCGATTATTACGACAGACTCACTGAACTTGGCTTCGGCGGAGCATCAAACTATATCCAGATGACCAGGGATTATTATGCCATTGGCGATACACTTGGCGCCATCGCTAATCTGAAGGAAGGCCTGAAACAATACCCTGACAGCACATTGTTGGTGACAGTTGCTGCGCAGGCATACTACCTGATGGACGAGAATGAAAAAGGCCTGGAGTTCATTGAAGAACGTCTCGAACAGCGACCTGAATGTCCTGCTGCATATTACTGGAAAGGATTATTGATTACCAATGAAGCTGATGTGGAGGAAGAGACCATTAAGCGTGCACTTGCATTGTACGACACATCTCTTATGTATGATCCTGGCAACGCGAATGTATGGTACCAGAGCGGATATGTGAATTATGCCGTCGGTGCAAATTATTTTGAACAGGAGAGTTATGAAGAGGATGAAGAATTCAGGAAAGAACTGAATGAAAAAGGTGTGGAATACTACGAGCGAGCCATTGAGAAGCTGGAGAAGGCATATGATATCTCTGAGGATGACCTGACATTGCGGCGGGAATCACTCGACCTGCTGAAACGGATCTATTATAAATTATATGGGAATGAAGATGAGCGTTACACGCGTACCGATGAGCGACTGCGAAACCTCGGACAGTAAACACGTATAATTATAATTTTGTATAGGATATAAGGGAAGTAGTAGCAAAAGCTTCCCTTATCCTTTTAAAATTCTATTTAACATAATATTAATTATAGGACAAATGTTCAGGTAATTAATACTGTGGAAATATACACACTCCAGGAATCAGATTAGCAACGGCCACGGGCACACGGACTATTGGTGATGAAGAATCCGAAAAAACCTCCCAGCAAGAGACTGTTGATAATATCTCCCGAAGTAATTTCATTCATATGCCTTCCTTCGGTCAGATAAAAAAGTGCCAGTCCGGCAACAGCACCCAACACGATATACAAGATCGTTTTCCTGAGATGCTTGGATTTCAAATACTTTTTTATGCCCGTGGGCTGATTGCTGAGTTCAAGTTCTTTAAATTTCATATAACACATCTAAATATGCAGATACAAAGATACGTATAATATTTTGTCCACAAAATTCAATCCGGCTACACCCGGTACACGGTTGAACTTACATTCCATCACTTTCTTATATGCAGTGAATACAAGCATTTCACAGACACTTACCGGTAATTGGATGACATTTTCCTGTTCATTGCTGATCATCATTTAAAATGACGCTTAAATCTTCTATATTTAACATTTATTTTCTATAATGATTCATTTTAATTCGACCAACACAATGATACGTATCATAACAATAATGCTGCTTTCAATCCTCACAGTAAGTGCATGCAACCCAGGCACAGAACAAACTGCAGAATTTCGTGGCCCCGACCGTTCAGGAATATTTTCCGCAGCATCAGATCTGCTTACCCATTGGCCAGAGGAAGGCCCACCCGAAACCTTTTATATCGACTCTATTGGCGATGGCTATGGTTCTCCCGTCATTTCGAATGAACGCATGTATTTCACAGGTGCTCCCGACAGTATGGCCGTTCTGTATTGTTATGACCTCAATGGCAGGCAACTATGGACAATGCAACTTGGCAGAGAATGGGTGATCAATTACCCTGGATCCAGATCCGCCCCCACCGTTGCAGGTCATCTCCTATATACCGGCACAGGATATGGTGACCTGTATTGTGTGGATATTGAGAAAAAGGAACTTGTCTGGTCACGCAGCCTGGAAAATGACTACCAGGGGATCCTGCCCCGTTTTGGTCATTCTGAGTCCCCCCTAATCCACGAAGAAAAGATATTCTGGACAGCGGGTGGAAAGAAGCATAATGTATTGGCGCTAAACAGGTTCAGTGGAGCAACCATCTGGTCCTCCCCCGGAATGAAAGAACGGTCCGGTTATCACCCTCCTCGAGTGATCAAAGCTCCGAACGGACGCGAGATCCTGGTGACATTCTCGGCGTATCACCTCATGGGATTTGACGTAGCCAGTGGTGAACTCCTCTGGACACATGCACAGGACAACTACCCTGTTGAAGAGCACAAACCCGGCATCGGCGATACACACTCAAATACTGTGATCTATGAAAACAGGTCCATCTGGTATGCGGCCGGTGACGGCAACTGCGGTGTGAAATTATCGTTAAGTGAAGATGGCAGCAGCATCTCAGAGGTTTGGCGTAATAGAGGGTTTGACAGCTACATGGGTGGAATTGTAAAACTCGGCGACTTCATATTTGGTAGCGGAACCGCAACACCCCAGCTCAGGTCTATCAATGCAGCAACAGGAGTCCTGACCGATTCCCTGAAGATCGGACGCGGCGTTGTGATTACCGCAGATAACAAACTCTATTACTACAGTCAGCACGGGAATATGTACCTCGTTGGCTATGATGACAATGGAACACTGGAAGAAATCAGTTCTTTCAGGATACAGAAAGGCTCACGCGAACATTTTGCTCACCCTTTAATCCACCGCGGCGTCCTGTACGTTCGTCGCGGCCAGTCCATCATGGGATATGATCTGAGACGCCATGCCTGAACAGGCCATTCAGATTGAGGAGCAAGGAATACTGCAGATCCTCCGCCCGGTATCATGATCGTTGACGTGCTTCACACTGCTTCTGGGAATGCTTTGCATGCATCTCTACCTTTGTCATGAGAATACAGCTGTTCATCGCAAAAAATCTCCCTTTTATATTCAAATTTTTGTATCTTCGAATAAAGAAGTCCGAAATATGCAACCCACATTCTTCAGGACCGTGCTACTAACCGGATTGCTGCTGATTTCCCTGGCTGCCTCCGCACAGCATATTTCGGATTCTCCCGGCTTCTTGTGCAAGATCAGTTCCGGCACATCAGGTATCAATCGTGCGCCCACTAACATGGTAATTTCCTGCTTTGATTACAGGATTGGTGATTTAGCGATCGTTACAGCACAATATCTCCAGGGATCCACCTCTGAAGAGGAAGTTCATTACGAGCAAATCAGTGACAAAGAACTATTGCAACTCAGAGAGGAGAAGATTACGCAGCATCGATTGAACCTGATCTTTTTACTGACCATCGTGCTTACATTTATCGTAGTGATCATCCTGGTAAATGGCTACCGCGAAAACAGGAAGCAAAGGCGGCTGTTGGAAGAAAAAAATGATCTTCTTTCAGAAGCCAACCTGAAGCTGGAAAAATCAGAGAATGAATTGCGGCAGATGTACAATGAGCAGACTAAATTATTTTCCATCGTTGCACATGACCTGCGTAATCCCATTTCTGCTGTAAGTGGATTTGCTGAGCTGTTAGAGGAAAACTATGATGAGCTGGACCAAGAAACCCGTAAGGAATATATTGAACAAATCAGCCTTGGAGCCTTCCGTACCCTGTCCCTGCTGGAAAACCTCCTGCTCTGGGCCAGATCACAAATGGACCTTATTAAGGTGAAGAAGGCAAATGTTCCAGTGAAAGACCTGATTCATTCAAGTACCAGTCACATGCTGAGCGCAGTAATAAAAAAGAACCTGAAGCTTCATATAGATGTCCTGGATGACTTTGAATTATATGTTGACCCGGAAATGATAAAGGCAGTGATCCGCAACCTGATCTCCAATGCAATAAAATTCAGTTATCCCGGCCGCGATATCATTATCAGCAGCTACATTGATGATGGTACGTATTGCGTATCCATTAAGGATCACGGCACGGGGATTGATCCCGAGGTGATAAGTACCCTGGGATGCAAAGGTTCAAATCCTACCATGGAAGGCACAGCAAAAGAAGCAGGATCAGGACTCGGACTGCTTATTTCAAAGGATTACACCGAAAAAAATGGCGGGACGATCGAGATCGAAAGTGAACCTGGCAAAGGATCTGTGTTTACAATCTGTTTCCCTGTCCTGTGAAACTATTCGCTTTCCTTTTGCAACCTCACTTAAGCTTGTCTTCAAAGACTTTCTTAAACTTTTCCAGTTTGGGTTGGATTACGATGCGACAATATCCCTGGTTGGGATTATTTTCATAATATTCCTGGTGATAATCCTCTGCCGGATAAAAGTTGCTGAATTCAGTCACTTCAGTTACAATAGGATTTTTCCATATATTTTCCTTATTCAGCGCAGTGATGATCTCCTCGGCTTTTTTCCGCTGTGCATTGGTATGGTAAAATATTGCAGACCGATATTGTGTCCCTACATCTGCACCCTGCCTGTTCAGAGTGGTGGGATCATGTGTTTTGAAAAAGATCTCCAGTAATTCGATATATGAGATCACATCAGGATCGTACGAGATCTGGATGGCTTCGGCATGTCCCGTGGTTCCACGGGTCACTTCCCTGTAAGAGGGATTGATGACATCTCCGCCTGCATATCCGGAAGTTACAGATTTTACTCCCTTTACCTGGTCGAAGATCGCCTCTGTACACCAAAAGCACCCACCTGCAAAGGTAGCAGTTTCATAGTTGTTATTCATTATATGTTTATTTTCCGCGTTATTGTAGTGATCAGGGACTGTGACTCCTGAGATAAAGAATGCCATAACGATAAAAAGACTTGTTGTTATCATCTTGATTCCGTTTTATTTTTAAACAATCCGGATTTGATTATTGTTTGGCAGGGATTCGTTAAAAATTGTTGTAACTTGGATCGTATGCATGAGGCCAGTTTCTATACCGCGATATCGGAGACGAAGGTGAAATGCACACTTTGCCCCCATGAATGTATTGTGCATGAAGGAAAGCAGGGAATCTGCAAGGTCAGAAGTTGCAGGGATGGCAAGCTGATCAGTGATACATACGGAAGACTGTCAGCAGTCGCAGTCGATCCCATCGAGAAAAAGCCAATGTATCATTTCTACCCGGGCACAAACATCCTGTCACTTGGCTCGATTGGTTGCAACATGCACTGCGATCATTGTCAGAACGAAGACATCTCACAGTGCATCAGGATTACCCCGGATTCCCTTCGAAGATATACGATCGAAGACATCAGCCAGCAGGCAGCATCTGCCGGCGTGGACCTTGTTGCTTTTACCTATAACGAACCCACGGTGAATTATGAATTTATGTTGGATACAGCAAAGGCCATGACTGCTGCAGGTAAAAAATGTGTGATGGTTTCCAACGGCTATATTATGCCCGGGCCCCTGGAGGGACTCCTGCCCTATTTGGAAGCTTTTAATATCGATCTGAAGGCTTTTACCGATGCGTTCTACAAGAAAGTTACCGGGGCCAGGCTCGATCCGGTGCTGCGCTCCCTGGAAATTATACATAATGCCGACAAACACCTTGAAATCACTTTTCTTGTGATTCCGGGTCTGAATGATGACCGGGAATTGTTCCGAAAAATGTCCGGATACCTGGCTGAATATTTTGGGAAAAACGTGATATTGCATCTTTCCAGGTATTTTCCACATTATAAAATGCGACTGGCCCCTACTCCTGTGGAGACCCTCGGGGAGCTTGTTTCCATTGCCAGGGAGTACCTCGACTATGTCTATCCGGGCAACACAGGGTCCACACTGGATACCAGCACAACATGTCCTTCATGCGGAAATCTCTTAATCAGCCGAACACACTACCAGGTGAACATACCTGGCATTGTGTCAGGAAGATGTGCGCAGTGCAACAAGAAAATCCACGGAAAATTCAGAAAATAATGATCAGAGAAGCTTCAGTGGAAGGAAGGTTTTATCCACATGGTAAAGAAACGATCTTTCAGCAGATCAGGGAAATTGAACAGACATCCAGATATCCGGATTATGAGGGTGCATACCAACAGACCCTGGGCGCGGTTATTCCGCATGCAGGGCATGTGTACAGCGGTTACCAGACCATCCCTTTTTTCAGATTACTGAAAAAGCGGGGGGAAATACCGGAAACATTCGTCATTCTTCATCCGAACCATACCGGCTCAGGACCGGACATCGCGCTTGATCCGCACGAAAGCTGGAGGAATTCAGCAGGAACTGTCGCACAGGACCAGGCGCTTGGCACTTCGCTTTCCTATCCCCTGGATGCTGCTGCACATAGGAATGAACATTCTGCAGAGGTGATTATTCCGTTCATCCAATATTATTTTACCGGACATCCATTTCAAATTCTTCCCATTTGCATGAAGCGGCAGACAAGTGAACAGGCAGAGGAGCTTGCCGGCAGATTGGTCAAGGCACAGCGGGACCATCATCGCAATGTAATGGTCATCGCTTCCAGTGATTTTTCGCATTTTGTTGCACCCGACAAAGGATTACAACAAGATCAGTTGGTGCTGGACCAAATGGCTGCGAAAGATACCGTCGCCCTGGAAGATACAGTAGTCACCAATAATATTTCTGTATGTGGTTACGGACCAATCATGACACTCATGTCCTATTCCGGAATCATCAACAAGTCATATCAGACTTCCATTCTGGCAAGAGGGCATTCTGGTGAAGTATACCCTTCCCGTGAAGTTGTGGATTATATCTCTGTACTGTTTTATAATGAATAACAAATGGAGTTTCCAGAAAAGCAGAAACATACGTTGTTGAGCATTGCAGAATGGTCGATACAGGAATACCTGTTGACCGGCAGGCGAAATCCCCTTCCGGATAAGTTTGATGTGAGCGGAATACTTTCAGAAAAGATGGGTGTTTTTGTTTCCGTGTATGTGGACCAGGTACTCAGGGGGTGCATCGGTACTTTTTCAGAATCCGTACACTTATATGAGAACATTCATCAGATGGCCATCCAGGCCGCTACGCAAGACTACAGGTTCAAGCCACTGACCAGCGACGATATCGCCGGTATGACAGTTGAACTCTCTGTCTTGTTAAAAAGACATCGGATTGATGGTCCGGAAGATATTGAAATCGGGAAACACGGTATCTATCTGATCAATGGTTTTCGACGTGCCACGCTGCTTCCGCAGGTGGCTGTAAAGAATAACTTTTCACCTGTAGCTTTTCTTGAATGCTGTGCTGAGAATAAACTTGGTATGAATAAAGACAGTTGGAAAGAATCTGAATTATATGTCTATGAAGCAGTTGTAATTTCCTGAACCATCAGTCAACCTCATAATTGTTAAGCATTTGTCCCGGTAGGATTGTTTAGCCATTTGCGTTTCTAACAAGTGTAAACACAAAGTGTAAAAGAGCCTGCAGGAGATTGATATTAAGGGTATTAAGGAAGGTATTGTCCGGTCCGCCAGGGAGATTGAACTACAGATCGAAGTACTGAAAAGCAGTGATATCGCCAAAAATGATAAGAAATAGCAAAAAATTCCTTTGATGTTTAAATTCATTTGTTATATTTGTTGCTGTTAGTGTGATAAAAAACAAATGTTTAACGATACATACTAACCCTAAAACTACCATTTATATAAGGGAATCCTGTCTTATGCGTAAGGCAGGATTTTTTTATTCAGGTGATGCGCAAATTATCAACAAATCATGGGTGATTTTCACATTATTGGTATATTCGGGTCTTCAATAACTAAAAACTATCAACATTATGGCTAATGAATCGAGGCAAAGATCCGGTCTGATCATTGTGATCGCTGCGATAGCAGCAACCGGAGGACTGTTATTTGGTTTTGATACAGGAGTAATCTCCGGTGCGAAACAATTTTTTCGGGAACTATGGGAGCTAACTGATAAACAGGTGGAATGGATTACCACAGCCGGGTTAATCGGGGCAATCGCAGGTGCAGCATTCAGTGGAAGGATCACCGATGCAATCGGTCGTCGTCTTGTCATTCTTGGTGCAGCTGTTATTTTTGGTGTAGGTGCCGTATGGACCGGAGCTGCTGGTTCTCCCGCGAGTTTGTTTGCAGGTCGTCTTTTTCTGGGTATAGCCATTGGGATTTCATCTTACACGGTCCCTCTCTATATTGCGGAACTATCTCCCAGCAAGCACAGGGGAGCGCTTGTAAGTTCATTTCAGCTGCTTATTACCATCGGGATACTCGTTTCATACCTAAGCGATAAAGGATTTGTCGTGGAAGACGGAAAAGTGGGTGTGCTTTCTCAGATGCTTATTAATATGGACTTTGATATCAATTTCTACAATTGCTGGAGACCCATGTTCTATATTGGTGTCATCCCTGCCCTGATCTTGTTGATAGGTATGCTGTTTCTCCCGGAAACGCCACGCTTCCTGATCAGCAAAGGTAAGGAGCAGAAAGGAAGGAAAATCCTGCAACGGATCGAGGAACCTGAGCTGGTGGAGCCAACCATCAAAAAGATGAAGGCTGACCTGGAGGCGTCCCGAAAAAATAACGTTGGCGTGAAAGACCTGTTGCGGCCCTGGTTGCGCAATTCCTTAATCATCGGTATCGGGATCATGTTCGTACAGCAATTTGTAGGAATCAATACCGTGATCTATTATAGCCCGGAAATCTTTGAGAAAGCTGGTTTCGGATCTGTTGATGATCAGCTTTCAGCTACTGTGATTGTAGGATTAGTGAATGTGTTCTTTACCATTGTATCCATGTTCATTATTGACAAAGTCGGGCGACGGAAATTGTATTTCTTTGGACTGACTGGCATCACTATATCACTTATTGCACTGGCACTTGGATTCGCATTCATGGATACCCTTGGAGATTCCATGAAGCTTCTCACGGTGATCTTTATCCTGGTTTACATCCTGTTCTTTGCCATCAGCCTCGGACCGTTAGGATGGTTGATTATTTCAGAGGTTTACCCGTTGCATGTGCGCGGCACAGGAAGTAGCATCGGTGCGCTTTCCAACTGGACCTTTAATGCGATTGTCACATTCACGTTCCTTTCGCTAATCAGGCTGATGGGACCGTCCGGTGCCTTTGCACTCTATGCCGCCATTGGTGTGCTTGGGCTGATCTGGGGAGCAAGGTTCATCCCGGAAACCAAGGGTGTTTCTCTTGAAGCGATCGAAGACCATTGGAGAGCCGGAAAAAAACCTAATGAATTAAAAGTGTAATAACAGTTTGATTGTTAACATATAAGCCCCGGAGCTCCCGGGGCTTTTTTTATACCCTGAGTTTTTTGGCACATGATTTGATTTTAGTTCATCAAATAGTATGAACTCTAAAACCTCTGGTCATGAAAGCAACAGTTAAAATAACAATAATGCTGATGGCGATGACAATCGGTACACTGGCAGCCAGTGCACAATCAGCACAAAGGGGCAGACCACATAAAGAACCGCAGCGGAAATCCACACCCGCAGTAAAATCCAGTGCACAGCGCGAGAAGGCAGCACGAACTGCCAGGAGTGCTGACAAGAAAATAGATGTCCGGCAACATCGTTCCTCAATGCAGGAACCGGGCAGGAATGTAACTTCCAGGACCTCTGAACGGAAATCACAGGCATACAGGGGTAACAACCAGAATCGCTCTAAAGCGCATACCAGTGAAAGAAACACTCACATTGGAAGCAGTCAGCGCAAGGTCAGCACTACAACACGGCACAATTCCAGGAGTGATTACCGGTCACCCAGCCGCTCAGTCAATGCAGGCAAAACACGGCTTGATCCCAAACCGCGTGCTACGCAGGCGAATCGCAATCCACATGTGGTTGTCAACAGAAATCATAACAGCCACAGTCATGCACATAAACGTTACTATTATCCTGAGAAACGAGTCAAGATGCATGTGCATCCAAGGACCTACCATAATCATTACAAAGTCATGTACTACCCTGCCCACCGGGAGATCATCTGGAACAAAAGGATGCACCGCTACTATGTTGACCTCTACCCGGGGTATACCTGGAGGTACCATACCGGGTATCATATTCAGACCATCTCTGCCTTTGAAACCCGGTACAATGTAGGTGAGGTTGCGCGGGTATACGGGAGGGTCTACGCCACCTGGTACAACAGGGAAAGTGATGACCTGCTGCTCTTTTTCGGAGGCGAATTTCCTCACCAGGAATTCACAATGGTTATTCCAGGTCACATTGCACGGAGATATAACTGGCGTCCGGAAAGATATTTCCTCGGACAACACATCCTGGCCACCGGACTGATCACCAGCTATGATGGAAATCCGGAGATGATCATTAAGAAAAAGAGGCAAATGGACGTATACTAGCAGGGTACAGATAATCAGGATAAAAGAGGCAGTTAAACGTATACGAACTGCAAATAGAAAACAGGATAACCGGCCTTTCTTTCTACTGGAAGGCCGGTTTATTTTTGAGGGAATGAAGGGACCGGGATAATCTTGCTGACCCGTTCGATGGAATACGCAGTAAAAATACCCACGGCATCGTTTCCAATATTGGAGGAAACGTTGGCGGGAGGGCCACTAAAGAGGGGATTGTTACCGAAAATCTCATTCTGCGCCTCGGTAATGAAATCGTAATACTCTTTCGTGATACTGTTCACTTCAAGGGTTACTGTATCCCCAGGAAAGACTGCCTCGTTTTCTTCATCATCATTAAGAAATCCAATGGGCAGACCAGGTATGTAATTGTCCTGGAAGAGGTCATC
>CAYOSB010000038.1:0-22273 GCA_964406495.1 uncultured Bacteroidaceae bacterium
ACGGCCATATGGTGCAGGGGCATGTGGACCTAACCGCTACCTGCACTGCTGTAAGGGAAGCAGAAGGTAGCTGGTACTATACATTTGAATTCAAACCCACAAGCGAGGAGCATATCACCGTGGAAAAAGGATCTGTCTCCATCAACGGGGTCAGCCTCACCGTAGTCAACTCAAAAGAACGCTCCTTCGAAGTCGCTATTATCCCTTTCACATACGAAGTAACAAACTTCCATACCTTTGAACCGGGAACAGTAGTGAATATTGAATTTGATATCATCGGGAAATATATCGCCAGGATCCTGAAGCAACAACAAGGATAACAGGTTTCCGGACAATGTCACCTGCCCGCGGAGCATAGAAAGCAGGGAAATTTCAACCAGGCGCTAAGATCGACAATTGTTGCAGATGTACTTGTCAAATCGTTTCAGGGATTTCGCCCCGGAAAACCCGGAAAGGAATTACCTGAACGTCGGGAAGGGAATCTATATGTTGAAGAGTATGGAATATTTGCCTGTATTCTCGCCTGTCACCTTGTATCTTTAGTCTTCTTAATGGTTCCCAACTATGAAGACAATTCTTATTCTCGGCGCAGGACTCTCCTCCAATATGCTGGTGCGATATTTTATTGAACGTGCTGAAGCACTCAACATAAAGATCCGGCTCGGAGACAAATCAATCGCTACCGCTGCATCAAAAGTGGAAACCTACGCACCCTGTACAGCTTTCGATTTCGATGTGTACAACGACAGGCAACGCAATCGCGAGGTTGCTGGTGCCAAGCTGGTAATCTCCATGTTACCCGCACGAATGCATTCCATTGTTGCCCGGACCTGCATCAGGTATGGCGTAAATATGGTCACGGCATCCTATGCCGATACAGAGATCAGGGAGCTTGATTTCGAAGCCAAAAAAAGAGGCATCGTCATCATGAATGAATGCGGGGTGGATCCTGGTATTGATCATATGTCTGCCATGCAAATGATCAACAGGATTCGTGACCGGGGACTGGAACTGATTGCGTTCGAATCCAGTACCGGCGGACTGGTGGCCCCGGGATTCGAGAACAATCCATGGCAGTACAAATTCACCTGGAACCCCCGGAATGTTGTACTTGCCGGCAGGGATGGAGCACGCTTCCTTCACAATGGAAAATTCAAGTACATCCCCTATCATAAACTGTTCAGCAGGATCGAGACCATTGATGTGCCCGGACTGGGTGAATTTGAAGTATATGGCAACAGGGACTCCCTTACCTACCGGGAGACATATGGTCTGCATCACCTGGAAACCATGTTCAGGGGAACCATTCGCAGGCCCGGATTCTGCGAGGCCTGGGATACATTTGTACAACTGGGCGCCACAGACGACAGCTATATCATGGAAGATACGGAAAAGATGACGTGCAGGGATTTCATCAACAGTTTCATGGCATACCGCGTGGACATCCCCGTAGAGAAAAAACTCTCCCTCTACCTGGGGATCCCGGAAGATTCCCTCATGATGCAACGCCTTAAATGGCTGGGTATCTTTGATGATACAAAAATAAATATTCCCGGGCTTACTCCCGCCCAGGTCCTGCAATCGATCCTTGAAAAAAAATGGTCCCTTGCGCCGGAAGATAAGGACATGATCGTTATGCAACACCAGTTTGACTATATCGAAGCACGCAAGCGTAAAAAGATCTATGCTACCATGACTTATATCGGTAAAGATTCCTACAATACAGCCATGGCAGCTACCGTGGGACTGCCTGTAGCGATTACCAGCCGCCTGATCCTCGAAGGAAAAGTAAACCTGAAAGGGGTGCAATTGCCCATCATGAAAGAGGTGTACGATCCTGTCCTGAAAGAGCTGGCAGATTATGGCATTCGTTTCGTAGAAAAAGAAGAAGAGATCCCTATGGATATCAGCAGTCTTTAACCGTTGGCTAAACTCCGGTAGCGGGCTACTTATGTTAGTTACCAGTTAACCACAGCTTACTTCCTTCATTGTTAATAATAAAATCTCACCGATCCAGGTAAAACTCCTTTGTAAGTTCCCTGAATGCATCAGAGTACCCATGTCGTCCGTGTTCCTCGATCACAAGAGATTGAACTTCCGGGGTGGATTTTTTGCGGGTAAACGCAATGCCGTGCCTTTTGGGTGCAGCGCCCGGAACCGGCCGGATCTCGAGAATCCGTCCAGGATAAAAATGCTGCATCCCTGCAATCTCCTTTGTAGATTCCACCTGTTCGGAAGGAATGATAATAGTGATTCTGCCAGTCGGCAGAAGAAAACTCGCCACCCGTCCAAACAGCACCGCCAGGTCGAGCGTATCTGAATGCCGTGCCAGGGTTCTTCCGTTCCCTGGCGCCTTGAATGAACGATTGAAATAAGGAGGATTGCAGATGACCAGGTCATACTGCACACCTGCTTCCGGATCGAAATCACGGAAATCAGACAGTCGCACACTTATTCTTTCCGCATACACCGAACCTGCCACATTTTCTGCAGCCTGCCGCGCTGCGGCCGGATCAATCTCGATGGCATCGATAAACAGGCTTTTCGACCGTTGTGCAAGCATCAATGCAAGCAACCCGGTGCCTGTGCCAATATCCAGTGCCCGGCCGGCACCCTCAATATCCGTCCAGGCACCCAGGATCACCCCGTCGGTACCCACCTTCATGGCACACCGCTCCTGCCGGATCGTAAACTGTTTGAATCTGAACCACTGGTTAGCCATCAATCATGCTTCATATAAAACCGGGAAAGAATCAAAGATACATTTCTTTCAGTCAAACAGAAAAATCACAGCACCCTTTGTCATCACATTACCGCCTGTCAAATACAGTAGTAATATGGTGTTCCTTTTCAATCAATTCCTTGATACGAGGTGTTGTATCAGCACCTTTTATTTCCCGGGTCAAATTAAATGAGCTGTGGTATGAGATCGGTAACAAAATGTAATCAAAACTAACTGTTGATTTAAATTTCAATTTTTCCTATTCCCAGCCATCCAAGTCCATTGCTATCAGGCGGAATAATCTCACCCTGCTCAATGGAAAGCATTCCGTGAAATGGATCATTCATGATATCCAGGTGACCGTCTAAATCTGCGTACTGAATGTTCGGCCTGCTTAATGCAAAATGCAGGCCGGCGGAAATACCCAGGGCAGATTCGTCCATACATCCAACCATGGCTCCTATACCGGCTGCCTTCGCTACAGCATTTATATGCATTGCCTCAAGAATTCCCCCGGTTTTCATGAGTTTGATATTGATGAGATCGGCACACTGTTCCCTGGAAAGAAGAAATGCGTCGCTGAGGGAAATCAGGCTTTCGTCTGCCATTACAGGGACGTCTGATTTTTGTGTAAGGGTTTTAAGCAATTCAACATCACTCTTTTTGGTGGGTTGTTCAAGTAATTCAATATTTGCTCCCTTTACTCCCTCAATGAAATCAAGGGATTCCTGGAGCGTGTATCCCTGGTTTGCATCAAATCTGATGGTCACATACTCGCCAACCAATTCCCTGATCCGGTGAATTCGTTCAATATCGGCCTGAACATCCAATCCGCCTTTGATTTTCAGGATCCTGAAACCTTTGTTTTTGTAAAGCCGGGCATAATGCAAAGAAGATTGCAAAGGCATAATCCCAATCGTAATGCTTGTAGGTATCTTCTTCCTGTATCCACCGAGATACTTATAAAGCGGAACCCCGGCTTTCTGCGCCATCAAATCGAAAAGTGCCATGTCCACCATGGATCTTGCAGCTGGATGATGCGGCAACTTTTGCTTCAGTATCTCCATAATTCCTATGTATTCAAATACTTCCTGGCCAGAAAGGTAAGGTTCAATATCACTTTTGAAACAGGTTAAAATCCCGGTGGCAGATTCGCCAGTCACATGCGTGTCGGGTGCTGCACATCCCCAGCCATCATATCCATTGTCTGTTGAAACCTTTAAAAAAACACTCTCAATTCTGTCGAAAGATGCGTAGGCAACAGAATAGGATTCACTTAGTTTCATTGACCTGAAAAATACATTCACCTGCCTGATCTTCATTTCAGTATTAATATTTACGTTGAAAAAGCTCTTCCAGGTTGCTTCGCTTCACTTCCTCAATAAATTTTACAAGATGAGCGATCATTATCTCCCAGAGCTTTTTCCCTTTTTCTCCACTGGCCTTTTTCGGATCGCCCATCGTACCGGATTTTGAAAGGATGTTTGTCCTGACAAACCAGGCGACACCCCGCTCTGATGTGAAATCCAGATAAGAACTCCCAAAACGCAATGTCTCATTGATCGCGTGGCTTACTCTTACAACCTCGGGTCTGATGGCCAGTGTAGTGGATGTTTCCAACTCTCCGGCATGGATATCATTGGAGGTTTCTATGATCTCCATCAAATCCGAATCACTTGTTTCCCCGGACTCAACACATACAAAAATCCCACTGTCCCTGTTGATCATCTGGGCAGCGTACAGCAAAGTGGGTGCGTTATCGCCATGTGCATTAAGAATCACCATTTTCCTGATTCCGTTTCTCGACAGGCTCATACCAATGTCATATACGAAATTGGAAAGGGAATGATTTGTAATACTAATGGTTCCCTTAAAATCATCATGATGATAAGCAACTCCATAGGGTATTGCCGGCAGCACCAAAGGTTTAGGGTTACTGCAGGCTTCAGCTACTCTCCTGGCCAGGTAGATACTGTCATAGTAATCCACATCCAGGGGCAAATGAAGTCCGTGCTGTTCGATAGATCCGCATGGCAAAATAGCTGTATCTACTTCAAGTAACCTGCTTTCAATTTCCTTCCAGGTATAGGTCTCCCAGTAAATGTCAGGGACCAATTCTGCAGAATGATCCAGGTTAACAGAGAAGTCAAACGGGTAACCGGAAGATTTTTCGAGTTCTGCCAGGATATTAAACTTTATCCATTTCCTGTTGATTCGCTGTACTGCACCACCAGAATACTTTAAAAATAAGGGCACAAGTTCTTTATATAGGTCAAGCGGCATGTCATTAAGCGCGCTTCTTTTGCCGTCGAAACGCATTTTCATAATTTGGTGATGTGCTTTTGCATTGACAGCATTGGCAGATTTCAAAGGAAATAAATTCTTGTTCAAAAGCATATAATACAAATGCTGCGCATCACTGTCAATTTGCTTTACCCCCAATGCGCCGGTCTTCAGTATTGCATCTGAGATTTGTGTGCCTGAATATCCGCACTTTTCAGGTGATTCATCAAGTGCGGTAAGCATCGCGACAATTCTCCTGCATTTTTCACATTTACCGCATGGAAACGATTGCCCGTCTCTTATGCTGGCGGAATGGCAGGAAACCTGGTGCCGGTGCAGCTCAGGATACCTATTGACCAGGATTTTCATGATCAGGATTTCTGACAGGCTCCTGAGCAATGAAAACTGGAACACATTCCACCCTTTCTTTGTATAATATCGGGTCAGCGCATTGTCAAAGTACTTGCTTTGGTCATATAATCCATTGTAATGTGTGATCCCCGAAAAACTGCCCTTCATTGATGTGTCATATTCGTTCCCTACAATAATATTCCCCGCACCCTCTTTCATAACAATTGGCCAGGCTGCGAAAATGAATACGGCGACTGTCCAGAGCCTGACGGGATAGATATCGGCCCTTATTTTTTTAAAATCCTTCCGGATACAGGGCAGTTGACCCGCTAACCAGTTAAAAATCCTGTCACTGTTGCACCAGACCCTGCGGCTATATGGATCCCTGTTTTTCATGTAATTATAGGCATTATATGCAGTAAACCAATGCCTTCCGGATTCATTAATAAACACAGGAGTGACTGTTTTATTAAGTTCTTTTAATAACCCGTAACTTAAAAGACTGTCCTTTCCTCCACTGCTCAATATCACATACGCGTTCCTTGCCACATTTTTGTGCGACCAGCTCAGGAAAAGATCCGGATACTTCGTATTCTCAAAGATGATTGTTGAAGAGGTGTAACGCTTCCTCTTCTCAGGGAGGAAGCTGTCGTAAGGTGGAACCAGGAACTCGTTGGGCATTATGAATCTGTTCACATAGATCTCCCTTGCGGTATTCTCGAGCATATCAACAATAAACCTTTTATCCGTATCGTCATATATTCCGTCAAAAATGATCTTCCTGCAGAACAAACCGTAGTTAATTGCAACCTGTGCTGTGATCATTGATGCAAGGTTAACCGATTCAGCGTCCTGATGGAAAACTTCCTCCGAATAGGAAAATATGAGATCTTTCTCTGTAACCTCCCCGTTGTCCAGGGTCAATGTATACGTTGCCTTAACTCTTTTTACTTCAACAACCAGGTTCCCGATCCGCAACGAATCAAAGAACTGGAGTTGTTCCAAGTTGGGTGTATTCATATCTTATGTGTGGTAGTATTCTTTGTATAAGTTCATCGGCGCCACATTCAAGTACATCGAAAACCGGAATCCCGGTTTCCTTTTCTATTTTAAGGCATTCCGCCTGTATTTCAGAACGATTCATATGCTCATGATTCAAGGTGATCGCTGACACCTTCTTCCCCGAAATAATTTCGACGGCCCGTATTTGATGATCCAAAGGATGCAACCTGTACCCCGGAAAACCATCATATTCAGTCCTTCGTGGTGCGTGCTGCAGAATAATCAGATTGGGTCTGCCGGCAGCCAGTAATTCAAATCCTCCGGGATATGCAGGATTTAAAAGACTGCCCTGGCCTTCCAGAACCAGAACATCCGGATGTACTTCAGTCCATGCTGTATGGATGGCATTTTCAATTTCGCCGGATACGAAATCATTGACCAGTGAATCCATGATGATACTGTACTTTGCTCCCTGCAACCAAGCTGTTTGTCCCGTTCCTATGAGCTCTGCCTTGTATCCCTGATTCCTGATTGAGTGCACGATGCCCCAGGCGGTGGTCCTTTTACCGACAGCCGAATCTGTTCCAAGCATTGCAATCCTGGGACAATGTACTTCTTCTATTTTTCCACTGAAGAAATGGAGGCTCTTACTATCAGCTGGTTTGCGTATATCGAACAATCTACAACCGTACTTCTGAGAGCTTTTGACCAGTTCCGGGGATTCAGATAAAAAATCGTGCAATCCATTGTACACATCCAATCCTGATTTTATTGCACGTTTAATGACGGGAAGCGCTGATGGGGGCAACCTTCCCCCGTCGGGAGCAAGGCCAATGATAAAACTCTTGAGCATGATGCCCTTTCGGGATGCCAGTAAAAGTCCTTCTTCAAGACCACCGATAATGGGGATTCCATTGGGAATTCCATCCAGGATGATGCCTGAATCTTCTCCCTGATAACCGGAGTCAATCACAGCTGCGATTTTAAACCGAGCAGTAAATCGTACCAGTCCGTGAGCAGTTTTCCCGTTTGTTGTATTAAAACCTCCTTCACAATACACCAGTGCAAAATTCAATTCTTCCATGTTCGATGAATTATTTTTTTCCAGTAAGAATGGCGACATAGCGATCGGGATCCAGGGCCTTTTTATGATGTAACTCTAATAGGCCCGCGAGGCCTGCAGTTGCTGCCGGAAGCACATTCAGACCATCTTTTTCCCTTATATGAATTGACAGGTTGTTCATCTTCTCGTCACTGATATCAAAAGCCAATCCACCAGACTCTCTGATTGCATAGAGCGCCTCATCACCATCAAAACTGTGCCAGTTGATGAGCGGTTCATTGATGCGAGTCTCCTTGATTTTACCGGGCATCAGGTCAATACATTTGTCAAGGTGCCTGTTGCAGGAATATACAATGGGATTCTTATAGGAAGCAGAAGCTGCCAACATTATCGGGATCCTCGAGGTTTTCCCCCTTTTATGAAGACTCACAAATCCCCTGTATACGCCTGCAAGTAAAGTTCCATTGGAAACCGGGGCCGCTAAAATTTTTGGCGCATCACGGAGCACATCATAAATTTCATATGCAATTTCTGAATAGGAGATCAACTGTATGGGCGTATTTCTACCTCCCGGATTGGCATCATACCATTCGTTCGATTCAGCCTTCTTTATCGATTCCTCAACTGATGTCTCATAGCTGCCTGGGTGGCGTATTACCCGGGCACCGTGTCTTTCCATTTCCAAAATCCGCCCGGAATGGTACTTCTCCGGAATGAAGATCACACAATGCAGTCCAGCTAGTTTTGCTGCCAGCGATATGGCAGCGCCATAATTACCGCAAGATGCCGTCGTTATGGTGTGAAACTCCCGCCTCAATGCATCGTGACACTGACTGAATGCAATTCTGTCTTTCTGGGTTCCTGTTGGATTATTCCCTTCGAACTTCAGGTAAATTTGCCTGATACCGGATTCCCGCTCCAGATTTCGTGCCCTTGTAATTGAAGTATCACCTATCTCAAGGTTGATGATGTCTTCATAAGACTCAACCCGGTCAATAAGCGAAAGCTTTTTGTCTTTCACAAGTGCACTTAAGTGCAAAGCTTCCTGTGAAACTTCCAGTAAACCTGTTACAGTGCCATCTGATGTGCCTGGTGATATCAATACTTTATCCATTTCATTTCTACTTTCAGCAAGTCCCTGCAAGATCCTTACTATATATGAATAATAGGCTCGCTTATCTCTCTGAATAATGCTTCATCCGAATCATAATTTAAATAAATGTTTGGCGATATAGACATCACTGGTTGAATGGACTTCCTGATCACCTCACGGGCAGTTGAACCGATGAACATATCAGTGATATTTGATTCCTGCTGGGTCATCAGAAATATGAGATCTGCGCCAAGATCCCTGGTGAATGAAATAATTTCATCGGGGACCGTTTTCTCCACTTCAATGATTTGCACATTGCATTCGATCCCGGAGTGGTTGAATATCCTCTGAATGTGCCCCAGGCGCATATCTATAGATGCTCTCCTGGCTAACGCTTCAAATCCAATGAATGAGCATACAGTTACCCTGGCATGAAAAAGATGTGCAATCTCCATTGATTTTGAAATCTTGATATTGATCCTGTCGGACAGATCAAGCGGCAGAACGATGTGCTCTACTATTTTAACATTGTGCACATTTGTTGTAATGACGGGAATGGACGATCTGGCAACAACCCTGCAGGCATTCGAACCAATATCGTGCCTGGCCTTGGCGCCAGAATCAGAATTACCCATTATGATCAGGTCCATTCTTAATTCTGATGCCTTTTCAAGTATTTTTCTATACACTTTTCCTGTGCTGACGATAAGTTCAAAAGGAATGCCTTCGTGATCAGAAAAGATCTCATTCACTTTTGATGACAACTTTAATTCAGCCTCTCTTTTAATTTTTTTTTCTAATTCCCCAGATAATATTCTTCCGGTAACGATTCCCGGGTACTCAATCACATAAAGGCATGTAAGCATTACATTGAGTTGACTGGCAAATATTTTTGCCTGTTTCAGGGCCAGGTCAGACTGGAGACTGAAACTTACCGGAACAAGGATTCGTATCTTTTGCATCAGACCTTTTCCTTTAAGACCAGCTTATCACTGTCGGTCACATTACTCCAGATTATGTACTGTTTTTGCAATCTTTCTACCGGGAAAATATAAACAAGGTGAGATGATATCAGGTTGTCATTAAAATGGAACTCATATCATAAAAAGAAAGTATCAAAAGTTCCCCGAACCCAGAAAAGAATGATGACCATCCGTAAATATACTATCCGCCTTTACATCTTGAAAATAAGTGAAATACTGAGTAAATTTATTCCTGAATAGATGGATTAGAGATGGCGTACATCAAAAAACAAAATCGACCAAGCACTGAAGCCGGGGTAATCCTTGAATCAGTGATTAGCTGTGTGCCTTTTGGCCTGGTAGTTGTCTGTCGGTCAGGTTCTGTACTCCATGTTAATCCGAAGGCTAAAAGGCTCCTTGCCCTGACCCCGTCACTTGAAAACCTGGTAGGAAATAATATCGTTGAACAGGTAAAACATATCCCCCGAATCGAAGAAAAACTCGCCAATTATTTCAAAAATCCTGATCAAAAATTTTCATTAGAATCAGTACTTTTTAAGAAAAGGTACCTTGATATCACTGCCCACAAGTACACAAAAGGATTCATTATTACGATCAATGATATCACGAAATTAAAGGCGCTTGAATCCTATTCGGTTCAGGCGATCATCACCGCCCAGGAAAAAGAAAGAAGAAGATTGTCGAGGGAAATACATGATGGAATCGCACCATTGCTTTCTGCTGCAAAATTGGAATTGGAAATGTTCCTCGAAAAGATGAAAGCACATGACGAAGATATTCCTGATGAACAATTGTTGAATATCAGAAATACCATTGATTCAATTTCAACTGACCTTAGAAACATGTCGCACCTTTTAATGCCAAGATTACTGGAGGAATTCGGCCTTTTATCTGCAATTCAGAATATGGTTACCAGGTTGGAGCGTACGACCAAATCATCAATCGATTTCATATGCAATTTTTCTCCCGGGGAAAGGTTTGAACGGGAAATCGAGTTAAACATTTATCGCTGTTTCCAGGAAATGATGTCGAACGCCATTCAATATGCTTGCGCTGAAAAAATTACTGTCCAGTTAATCAAACATGTTGCAAGCATCGTCCTGATGGTTGAAGACGACGGAGTTGGCTTTAACCAGGAAGGATTAAGTACTGAAGATGATGGTATTGGATTGTCCAATATTCAAACCAGAACAAGAACCCTAAATGGTGAATTCCTGGTGGAGTCCATCGAAGGGAAGGGCACACTGGTAAGTATCGAGCTCCCGGCATAATACCCATAAAAAAATGGATAAAATTAAGGTAATAATTGCTGATGACCACAGGATTTTCCGGGATGGTATAAGGTCCATCCTCGAAAAAGAAAAAGATATTGAAGTAATCGATGAAGCTGCAAACGGACTGGAGGTAATTGAGAAAACAGCGAACCAGGCCGTTGATGTATTAATACTTGACCTGGATATCGGACAACCCTCCGGTACTGAGATCATTGAAACCATTATCTCACTTCACCCTGAAATTCACATTTTGATCCTGTCGATGATTGGGCTGCATGATTTCGTAATACAGGCACTGGAAAAAGGTGCGACAGGTTATATATTGAAGAACACAGGCAAAGATGAAGTGCTTACCGCAATAAGAAGTGTCGCTAAAGGAGATAGTTATTTCAGTAAAGAAGTTTCTGCAATTCTTATTGAACAGCTTAATAAACCCGTTGCGATGAAGAAGCGGATTCGTGACATACCTCTGACAACAAGAGAAATAGAAGTTTTACAGCTTATTGCACAGGAATATTCTAACCAGGAAATCGCTGATCAATTATTCATAAGCATTCGAACTGTTGACACGCACAAAAGAAACATGCTTGAAAAATTGGGAGCAAGGAATACTGCAGGCCTCGTCAAATACGCTTTTCAAAAAGGATTGATAAAAGACACCTGAGAAGAGGTGACTGAATCACAACTGGCTGTCTAAATAGCATAAGACAAATCATTATTGCCATGAAAAATGTACTGGTCATAATTATGGTGCTGGTTAGTATTTCTGGCTATGCACAAGAGAAAAAACTGCCACCCGGAGTCGATTCAGCATTTCACGCTAAATATGCGGATACCAGGATTGCAAGCTGGTGGGTAGAAGAAGAGTCCTATTTTCTTGATTTTTCGCTTAAAGGACATTCCTACATCGCTGCGTATGATACAAAAGGTAATTGGATAGAAACCGCAGAGATAATTTCAGAATTCGAAATTCCACAGGCAATGCGAGACTTTATTAAAAAGAAATATCCGTCCGCACAAATGTCATATTGTGAATTAGTGGAAAAAGCGGGTGTGAATAAATTTTTCAGGGCAAACCTACTGGATAAAGGCTATGTTCTTCATGTAATATGCTGCGATAAGGATGGGAAGAACATTGTTGTCCAGGAACCCATTACGTAATTAATATGTGTTGTTTTTTAAAAATTGCGAACGATGTTCAATATACGAAAACAAGGAGAAGGGAATTATTTGGCCACGATCAGGCCATCCAATGAACTGCTCAGCAGACCAGAGTGCAATCACCTAAAGCGAGAGTTGGCCCAGGTGATCAAACCACATCGTGCAATATCCATTGATATAAAAGGGGTTAAAAACATTGATAAAGAGGGGCTTAAGATTCTACAGGATATCATGCGGCATGCTGCTCAAAAAAAATGTACCATTCAGTTCACGAACATACATCCTTCAATTTCAGCCAGTATTTCTAAACTTAAAGAAATAAAAGTACAGTTCCATAATGAGTTTGAAGAGATCTGATAAAAACGTGTAGTGACAGAAAAACCTGGTTCAGAATATAAGTTACCCTGCGCATGGTTACGTTATTTATTATTAGCCTGATATCCGCATTTGCTTTTTTTCTGTGGAAAGACATCAAGAAAACAACCAGCTTCCGACAACGGGATCAGGCGAAAAAATTATTCACATTGTTGTTCATTGGATTTTTGTCTTTCCTGGTAATTTTTGATCCTAAAATCAGGAACAGGATCCAGCAGCTAAAGCAGCATAATCGCGGTTATAATTAAATCCAAGAACCTCCAGTTCTCTCCTTGCCCTCTGCCGCGATCTCAACAATCTCATCTTCACCGCACTTGAGGAAAGTTTTAATTCCTTCTGCAGATCTTTGACCGTATAGTTCTTATGATATTTAAGTTCAAGAATCTGCTGATCCGGTGCTGGCAATTGGTCAATGTAATTCCCCAGCGCATCAATGATTTTCTCCTTATTCAAACGCTCCTCATACTGGTTTAGGTCAGCATCATTCGCATCAGTGTGTATCACGGGATGGGCATTCCCATTCATCATCCTTTTTCTTTTCGTAACGAAGTTGATGCAATAATTTTTCGCTATACAAAACAGCCAGGTGGAAAATGAAGCATTCCCCTCGAAAGAACGTATTTTAATAAAGGCTTTTAATAATATGTCCTGCGTTAAATCGAATGCATCATCATGATTCCCGGAATAGAGATAGCACGTACGAAATACCTTTTGAAAATATCTTGTATACAGTGCACCAAAGCTTTGCATGTTGCCCTGTTTCAGTAAACAGATCAACTGTTCATCGCTCAATGATTTTACTTCCGTGGTATTCATCACAATCTGGATTATTGCTGGTCAATATGACAAGTAAAGTTAATAGCTTTCAAGTCCCTGTAAAAGAGCGGATTTTCGTATTTTAATGACAAGGGATTTTCTTAAAAATGGTGATTTCCCGTATTCAGTTGAATAGGTATTTTACTTATACATCCCTGATCGGGACCACATCAGGACAGATCAAAAAACATAGATAACCAGCATTTCCAATTACGATAAATACAGGTTCCGGTTAATCATTAAAAATCCAGGACTGAAAGGTCCTGTTGTGGAAAAAACCAAAATATCTGAATTCTGATGCCTCTGAGCTACACATTAATACCTTTCAAAAACACCAAGCCCAAACAAAGCATAATCATATTTTACCGGATCCTCCGGATCAAATGACCGTAATACACTGTCGAGCTCCTGCACTGCCCTGGCGTCATTTTGTTTTCTCTTCAGCAATCCCAGTTTCCGGGCCACATTGCCGGTATGTACATCCAGTGGACAGGACAATTTTGAAGGTGATATCTGTTTCCATAAACCAAAATCAACCCCGCGATGATCGATGCGCACCATCCAGCGTAAATACATGTTGATCCGCTTTGCTGCCGATCCCATGAATGGATCCGGTAAGTGCTTCCGGGTGCGGTGTAAATGAGGTAGTGCAAAGAATGCCTGTTTAAGTTGATGGATGGCAGGTTGTAGTGAGGTTTCCGTCTGGTACCTGTTGAAGAGTCCCTCTAACCCGCCATGGATTTTATAGAGATGCCGTAAGGCGATGATAAAATATGCAAAATCAATGGCATTAAAGGTCCGGTGGACAAATCCGTCCAGTTGCTCAAGATGTGCTTCCCGGTGGTTGATGACAAAATCAAACGGTGAATTTCCAATCATTTCCATCATGCGCTTGGCACTCTTTAATATCGCTGTACGGTTCCCCCAGGAAATTGTCGCTGCCAAAAAACCGGCAATTTCGATATCTTCTTTTTGCGAATAAAGATGTGGGATTCGTATTGGATCACGTTCGATAAAATCCAGACGGTTGTACTGATCCGCTTTCAGTTCAAGAAAATCCTTTATGTCGGCTGCGTTCACCAAAGCCTTCTGATCACACCTTCCCCTTCGCTTCCTGCCTGGCGACCACCAGGCCGTCTTTCATCCTGACCATCCGGTCGGCCAGCTCGGCCAGGTGCATGTCGTGGGTGACAATGACCAGGGTCTTGTTGAACTCATCCCTGAGGCGGAAGAACAGGTTGTGAAGCTCATTCTTATTCTCGGTATCCAGGTTCCCGGAAGGCTCATCAGCCAGGATAACGGCCGGATCATTGACCAGGGCGCGGGCAATGGCCACGCGCTGTTGCTCACCTCCGGAAAGCTCCCCCGGCTTATGGTGGGTCCTTTCAGAAAGCCCGAGAAAATCAAGCAGTTCCCTGCTGCGCTTTTCCACTGACCTCCGGGGACTTTTTGCTATGAATCCCGGGATAGACACATTTTCCAGTGCAGTGAATTCCGGCAACAACTGGTGGAACTGGAAGACAAAACCAATATTCAGATTACGGAAACGGGCCAGCTTATTCCCCTGCAGAGAAGAGGTCGCGATGCCATTGATCTCCACGGTTCCTGAATTTTGCCGGCTTAATGTCCCGATAATCTGCAACAGGGTAGTCTTCCCGGCACCCGAGGGACCAACCACGGATACCACTTCACCTTCACTGATATCAAGTGAAATGCCTTTCAGGACCTGCAGATCCCCGTAACGCTTGGTGATGTCTGTGGTTTTTATCATCGGGCTCATGAGATAAAGATAAAATAAATATACGTAGTATATGCCAGGACCATCACGGATCCTTCGATCCTGTTGATCCTTCCCCGCCGTGCAGGAATCATGAACAGCAGTAGAAGGAATGCTGCTCCAAGCATCCAGGGCATATCGATACTGACCATTTCTGGCACAACGTCAACAGGTTTGATCAGCGCAGTAATACCAAGCACGGATACAATATTCATGATATTGGAACCCAGGATATTTCCAATGGAAATTTCCGTCTCTTTCTTGAAGGCTGCGATGAGTGATGTGGCCAGCTCGGGAAGGCTGGTGCCCAGGGCAACCATGGAAATGGAGATCACCCTTTCACTGATCCCGAAATGCTGGGCCATTGCTGCAGCGTTATCCACCAACAGGGAGGCGCCAAAGGCAAGCCCCGCGCAGGCAACCAGGAAAATAACCGCAGCCACCCACCATTTCGTTTTACGTATGACAGGTACTTCTATATGATCATCATAATGTGGAAGCCTGGACTGCCGTACTGAAAAAATGATATATCCGCCCAATAACAAAACCATGACCACTCCTTCCAGCCGGGACATTTGATTGTCCAGTAAAAAGACAAGCAATAAAAGGCTTACCCCCATCATGATGGGCCAGTCGCGCAGGATGGATTCCTTTTGCACAAGAATGGGAAAGATAATCGTAGTCAGGCCAAGCACCAGCAGAATATTGGAAATATTGCTTCCGATCACGTTTCCTGCCGCAATATCGGGATGTCCTTGTACCGCAGCCTGGATGCTCACCAGCAACTCAGGTGCCGAGGTTCCGAATGCAACAATGGTGAGCCCGATAATACTGGTGGGAATACGAAAATGTTTGGCCAGGATGACACTGCTCTCAACAAGGTATTTGCCACTGACAAGCAACAGTATAAGTCCTGAAATTAATAAAACAATTGTATTATTGTCCATGGATGATCAAGGTTCTTCGTCTGAATCCACCTGTTTTTTGACATTCTTGACTACTTCGTCGGCATCTTTTTTCAGATCATCCTTTATCTCTTTGAAGTCTTTCACAACATCAGCAGAACTGTCCTGAAACTCTCTCTTGATATCATCAGTGGCACGCCGGAATTCTTTCATTCCCTGCCCAAACATCCTGGCCATCCTGGGAATCTCCTTGGATCCGAACAGCAACAATACCGCCAGCACAACAATCAGGATCTCCTGTCCACTAAAGAATAAAAATACCCAAGCCATCATTATCTGCATTTATGCAAAGATAAGAAGGTTTGGGTATATTGTATGCAGGAGCAGCTAAAAAAGCGGTGTAACACAACTTGTCAAACACACAATATCATAATAATGCCTTATTGTGATCCTCGACTATGTGTCGTGTGTTTTTGCTACTTGGTCTGCAGGGAAAGCCTGTAGTTACCAACCGCCTTCACCGACTCTATCTCATAGGTCCATTTACCCCCATATTTTTTCGTTCCCTGCTTGGGATGAATCACCTGGGAAAATTGGATGTCGGCTGAATTATCGATGGTCATCTCCTTCAGCTCCTCACCACCGGGTAATTCGACTGTGATCTTGATCTTTCCCTCACTTACCTTTCCATGAATTGAAAAGTTGATAAAGCTGACATTTTCGTCCACATCAAAACTTCCTTCATTCTTTACCGATTCGCCATTGAAGGACTTACTGAGACTCAACTGGGAAGACTGACCGGAATGAGGGGTCCTGAAATAAAAACTTCCCTCTGGTGATGCAATCACATAATTACTTGATTCACCGGGTTCAATACGCATCACTCTTTCCTCATCCTTCAAGCGCTCCAGTTTTTCCTGCTGCATCTCAAGGGCGCGCATTTCCTGCCGGAACCGTTGTTTCTCAAACTCCAGCTCCCGCTCTCCGGATGAAGGTTTGTTCTGCCCGAATGCAACCACCGAAATGCTGGTACATAACAACAGGAAAAAGAGAGGTCTGTACATTAGTCGTTTCATTTCCTTTATATTTATATAATGAAGAAAAACAATCTAATATGTTTCCATATTGATCTAAAAAGTATGCCAACTGAGTGATGATAAGATCAAATTATCAATACCGGATCTTTTCACCACCGGCAATACATATACAAAGGTACAGCATCTTCTTATCGGTTAAGGTTAACGCCCGGTTAATGTTAGGTTAATGGCAAAAACATATACTTCAAGACACAGGCAGTTTGATTATTTTTAATGCGCAGTATGAACTTTCGTTTTTTCATATGGATCTCGGGCATCGCACTGGTTATCATGGTCGCAGTACAATACTATTTTATTTCTGAAACCTTCAGAACCAAGCAGCAGCAGTTTGACAGCAAATACCACGGACTTGCAAAACTCGGACTTTTTGAATTTGAGAACCAGTACATGGATGTGGTCCAGGATTCCCTGTTCAACCTGCTGGACGATTATGCATATTTTGCGATGCATGACCTGGGATTCGCACAGGAAACGGGCAAACAGGACTCCATCAGTCAAGAGATTCTTGAAAATTTTACTACTCAACTCAACCTGGCCCGGGGCAGGGAAAATTTTCTCGAATCCTATTTTATTAAAGCCGGACAAAACGATGCTTTTATAACCCACAATGTGATCAGGGAACTCAGGCTGCTGTCATTTGAGGAAGAAGCAGTGATATATACAGACAGCAGAACACATCCGGCGGAACCTTTTCCGGATGGTTACCTGCTGAACAGCTATACCGTGGAGCGGAACAATTACAGGATTCAATATGATTATTATATCGCCTTCCCTGAAAGATCAAAAAAGATCTCCCGTGAAATGATCCTGACCATTGCACTGGCACTGATTACCCTGGTTATTGTTTTTACGGTTTTCTTTTTGACCCTTCGAAATTTACTGATCCAAAAACGGCTTTCTGACCTGAAAACGGATTTTATAAATAACATGACCCACGAACTGAAAACGCCGTTGTCGACAATTTCTGTAGCATCATCGAGTCTTGCCCGCAACGATGGAGAGATGGACAGCAATCGGATTTTGGAGTTGTCCGGGATCATAAAGAAACAAAACAGGCACCTCACGCGGTTGATCGACCGGATCCTTGATATCAGTATCTGGGAGAAAGACCAGGTAAAGATGGAACCACAGATTACCCTTATTGAACCTTTTGTTTCTGAAATTCTGGATGATTTCATAAATACACACCCAAATGCTTCCATGGAGATCAAAACAGAGAAAATATCCCCTGATCTTGAAGCAAACATCGACCAGGTACATATGACCACTGTCCTCAACAACCTGCTGTCAAATGCATACAAATATGGTGGAGATCCCCCGCACATTCGTGTTTATCTTGCACACAACAACGGATACATTTCGATTCGTATTCAGGATAACGGGCGCGGCATTCGAGCGGAAGAACACAGGCAGATCTTCGATAAATTCTTCAGGGGGGTGGATGCAAAGAAAAACGTTGTAAAGGGCCTGGGACTCGGGCTCTTCTATGTTAAGCAAATCATTGAGGCACACGGGGGGCAGGTGATCCTGGAAGACTCAAATTATAAAGGATCCATATTCAACATCAAAATACCATTGTGACATGACGATATTACTGGTAGAAGACGAAGTCGATTTTCAGCAAGTGCTGGCAGAATATCTTACCCTTTCCGGTTTCCAGGTGCTGAAAGCCAATCATGGCAGGCATGGATTGGAAATATTCAATAAAGAACATGTGGATATCTGTATCCTGGATGTAATGATGCCCGTGATGGATGGATTCTCCATGGCAGAAGAACTAAGAAAAAAGGATCCGGAAATGCCCGTTATTTTTCTTACTGCCAAAAACCAGAAAGAGGATAAATTGCGCGGTCTGAGGATCGGTGCAGACGACTATGTAACCAAACCATTTGAGGCAGAGGAGCTCGTGCTGCGAATTGAGAACATCCTGCGCAGAAGTGCAGTAAGCAGGGAGGAAGACGAACAACTGGGCAGCATGATCCTGAAGAAAAAAGAACTTAAACTCGTATCTGAAAAGAACGCGTATCAACTGACTATCCGGGAGGCTGAATTACTTTCTTTTCTGATACAACATATCAACCAGGTGGTTACTCGTGATCATCTGCTTGAAAAATTATGGGGGAAAAATGACTATTTCATGGGCAGATCCATGGATGTCTTTGTTTCCCGGATCAGGAAATACCTGCAGGATGATCCGGCCCTCGAACTTGAAACGATAAGGGGTGTCGGCTATATCCTCCGGGCTCCCGGACCATCCTCCTGATACATCGCCTGCTCATTTGGAACCATAAAAAAAGCCGTCCTTGCGAACGGCTTTTTCTATGTTTATAAGCTGTATCCGAAGGATCAGGATTTCCTGGTGCCTTTCAGCACGCGCTGGGTTTCGCCTTTCCTGATCGTATCATACACTACCGGAGTAGCGATGAATAGTGAGGAGTAAGTACCTACAACGACACCGATCAGCAGTGCAAAGGCGAATCCACGAATCACATCCCCGCCGAAGATGAAGATAGTCAGCAATACCACGAATGTACTCAATGAAGTACTGAAAGTACGGCTCAGTGTACTGTTCAAAGCGGAATTGAAGATCTCCTTTCGTTCCCGTTTGCGCTGCAGTCCGATAAACTCCCTGATCCGGTCAAAAACCACCACCGTATCGTTAATGGAGTAACCCACAACGGTAAGTATCGCAGCAATAAAGGCCTGGTCGATCTCAAGGGAGAAAGGCATGATCCCGCTCAATATTGAGAACAGCCCGAGCACAATCAGCACATCGTGCACCAGGGCCGCAAGTGCGCCAAGTCCGAACTGCCAGTTCCGGAACCTGATCAGGATGTACAGGAAGATGATCACAAGGGAAGCAAGCACTACCCAGAGTGAACTGCGCTTGATATCATCTGCAATGGTAGGTCCTACCTTGTGTGAACTGATAATATATTCCTGGTCATTGATAAATCCCTCCATGGTCACCTCATCATCCAGCACAGGCTGCAAACTGGTAAACATGTTTGCCTTGATCAGTGAATCAACATCCGGGCTATCGTCGTCGATAAGGTATTTGGTTGTTACCCGGACCGTATTTTTCTGACCATAGGTGATCACCGTTGGCATCTCCCCAAAGGCCTCTTCAAGCATCGTTCGGATTTCGTCGACTTCCACCTCTTCCTTGAATTCAATTACATAGTTGCGTCCACCTGTAAAGTCGACGCCCCCATTCAGACCTTTAAATGAAAGGGAAAGAATTCCGCCCGCGATGATGATACCTGAAATAACATAAAATACTTTCCTGTTGCCAAGGAAGTTAATATTCATGTTCTTAAAGGCATTTTCTGTAAGCTTTGTTGCAAAGGTAAGTTTCCAGCCCCTGTCAAGCCACCGCTCATATACCAGTCGGGTAAGGATCACTGCAGAAAACAATGATGTAAGGATACCGATTACCAGCGTGGTTGCAAAACCCTTGATGGGTCCCGTACCAAAGAAAAAGAGAATCAGAGCGGTCAGGAATGTGGTCACGTTCGCATCAATAATCGCTGAATAGGCATTCCTGTACCCATCTTTCAGGGCTGCCTTCTTGCCCTTTCCGGCTGCAAGTTCTTCCCGGATCCTTTCATAGATCAGTACGTTTGCATCCACCGACATACCGATCGTAAGCACAATACCGGCAATACCCGGAAGGGTCAAAGCCGCCTGTAAAGAGGCGAGTACTCCGATCAGGAAGAACATGTTGGCCATCAAAGCAATATCTGCAACCAGTCCTGCCCGGCGGCTGTAGTAGAATACCATGTAAAGCAATACGACTATAAATGCGATGAGGAATGAAGTGAAACCATCCTTCACCGACTTGGCACCCAATGAGGGTCCGATCACCTCGCTCGATATGACCCTGGCACGCGCAGGCATTTTACCTGACTTCAGGATGTTGGCAAGGTCTGTTGCCTCGTTCTGCGTAAAGTTACCAGAGATGGAGGAACTGCCTCCCTTGATCTCTTCATTAACATTCGGTGCAGAGTAGACCACTCCGTCCAGCACAATGGCAATAGCCCTGTTCACGTTTTCCCTGGTAAGGTTTGCCCAACGCTTTGCACCTTCTGAATTCATGTTCATAGATACTTCGAAAGCACCAGTATACTGGTCTGTATTCACACGTGCATCGGTTACATATTTTCCGTCCATAGCAGGCTGTCCATTCCTGGTAGCCTTCAGGGCATAGAGATACAGAAACTCTGTCACCTCACCCTGTGCCTGGAAATGCCACGCAAACCTCAGGTCAGCCGGGAACAACTGTTTTACCCTGGGAATACTGAGCAATTCATTTACCGTGGCCGTATCTTTCAGTTCCACAACTCCGGCAATCGGAGAAGGGATCAGCTGGCCTGAATTGTCCATATAGGGACGCATCACGGCGAACAGCGGATTTTCTTTCATGAAGGCAGACTCCTCTTCCTGGAAAAGATCCGTTGTATCATCTTCACCCAGGATACTCAAATCAGATGTATCTGAAAAGAGACTTTCGCCATCCAGGATCATCTCATCATCCGTAGCTGGTGTTTCAGTGACAGATTCCTCCGCGGTGTCATCCTCCTGTACAGCTGTATCTCCTTCAGCAGTTTCACCTTGAAGGATATCCGATGCATTCTGCATATCAGCGATGGTCTGGTTGGCTTCCTGGAGGGTATTCCAGATATCCACATTCTGATAAGTAGTCCAGAACTCAAGATTCGCCGTACCTGTCAGCAGTTTGGTGACACGCTCCGGTTCCTTAACGCCCGGGAGTGCAACCAGGATCCTTCCCTGGCGCTCCAATCGCTGGATATTCATTTGCACCACACCAAACCGGTCAATACGGTTACGAAGCACGTTATAGGAGTTATCGATCGCATCCTCAGCCTCTTCCTTGAGGAACGCCACAACCTCGTCGTTAGTGGTATTGAAGTCAATGTCGCCCCTGGATTCCGGGGTCATGAAGAATTGTGCCATCTGGCCACCCGGATTCTGCTCTTCATAAGATTCGGCAAATAGATCGATCAGGTCGGATGTTGAGCTTGCCTTTTTTTCTTTGGCCGCATCCATGGATTGCGTGAATGTGGGATCTGAGAGGTACTGGGGAGCTGCCAGTGACCTGATAATATCTTCTACTGCAATCTCAAGTATGACGTTCATTCCGCCTTTGAGGTCAAGACCGAGGTTGATCTCGCGCTCTTTACAATCCTGGTATGTATACTTTTGCAGCCAAATGAAGTTGTATACTACTTCGTTCTTCATGGAGTCCAGGTAAGTTCTTTCTTTCTGAACATCACCCTGGGCATATTCACGGGCATCGCGCTCTACCTTGTTGGCAAAAAAAGTAAATGTTAACTGATAAAGACAAATT
>CAYOSB010000039.1:0-21827 GCA_964406495.1 uncultured Bacteroidaceae bacterium
AAGATCAACGAAGTGCTCAAGGCCGGTCAATTTGTACTTGTACAGGTTGCCAAAGAGCCGATTTCCACGAAAGGCCCCAGGCTTACCTCTGAGATATCCATCGCAGGAAGGAACCTGGTCCTGATGCCATTTTCTGATAAAGTTTCCATCTCGTCCAAGATCGCTTCCCAGGAAGAGCGCGACCGTCTTCGCAACCTGATCAACAGCATCAGGCCCAAGAATTACGGGGTAATCGTCAGAACTGTCGCGGAGAACAGCAAGGTAGCAGAACTGGATACAGAGTTACGCGCACTGGTCAATAAATTTGAGAGTGCCTTTGAGAACATCAATGTAAGGAACCTGCCGCAGCTGGTCCAGGAGGAACAGAGCCGGGCCACTTCCGTGATCAGGGATCACCTGAACGGAAATTTTGAAAACATTTTCATTGATAACAAGGAGGTTTACCAGGAGGTAAAGCAATACATCAGTGAGGTTGCTCCTGAAAAGGAGAGGATCGTAAAATTATACAACGGTAAGCAATCGATCTTCGAGAAATTTGAGATCGAGCGACAGATCAAAGCATCCTTTGGAAGTACTGTTTCCTTTAAACAAGGTGCCTACCTTATCATTGAGCACACCGAAGCGCTGCATGTTATCGACGTGAACAGCGGCAACAGGTCCAAATCAGGACTTGACCAGGAGAGCAATGCAACGGAAGTGAATTTAGCAGCCACCGAAGAGATCGCCCGCCAGCTGAGGCTGCGCGATATGGGCGGTATCATCGTAGTGGATTTCATCGATATGCACAAGGCGGAAAACAAGCAGAAGCTTTTTAACCGCATGAAGGAGGTAATGTCACGCGACAAAACCAAGCACAACATTTTGCCTCTCAGCAAATTCGGACTGATGCAGATCACGCGTCAGCGGGTCCGGCCGGAAATGCACGTGGAAACGGCAGAATCATGTCCGACCTGTGGCGGTACCGGGAAAACCCAGCCGGCCATATTGCTGGAGGATACTGTGAAGCTGGAACTGGAAGCGCTGATTAAAAGCAATGGTCTCAAAAAGGTCACCCTGCAGGTGCATCCATTCTTTGCAGCATACCTGCAAAAAGGAATGAAGTCAATCCTGAAACGATGGCGCCGCGAGATGAAATGCAAAATCAATGTAGAAGCATTGGATTCTTGCACCTACCTGGAGTTTATCGTGCTGGATGCAACCGGTGAGCAGCTGCTGAGAAAGACCAAGTAAACAACATTTTTCCCTTAACTTTGCCGATCTAAACATTCTGAAACGTTCATTGTTTTAAATTCGTTGTTATCCTCATTATCGCACACTCTTATTGTAAGGAACGGGAGGGTTGTCCGACGGTAACAACATTGATTATAAATTCAATAGTAAGATGAAAAAGACTGTAGCAATTTTAAGCGGACTGGTGTTTTCGTTGCTGGCATTTGCGCAGCCCATTGATCCTGTATCATGGACTTTCGAAGCTGAACGGACCGGCGACAACGAATTCGAGCTTGTTTACACAGCAAAGATAGATCCCCCATGGCATCTCTATTCTGCATACCTGCCTGAGAATGGTCCCATTCCCACACGTCCCTCGTACGAAGAAAGCTCAGGATTTGAGCTGGCAGGAGACATCATTGAAGTCACCAAGCCAAAAGTAAAATTTGATCCGGGTTTCCAAATGGACGTGGGAACCATCGCGGGCAGGGCTGAATTCAGGCAGAAGGTCAGGATTACGGAACCTTCTGTTACCGTGTCAGGTGAGATCGAATACCAGGTATGTGATGATGCCAATTGCCTGCCCCCGGCCTACGAAGAATTTACATTTAATCTGCAGTCAGCCGGCACAACAACTCCACCAGGATCTGAAGGGGCTGAGCCAGCAGCAGCGACAGGCACCCCTGCCGGGGCAGACCAGGAAACAGCTGCAGAGACTGCTGCCGGAGATGAGGAAACAACCAGGGAAGTGGTCACCACCATGGTCCCGGAACCTGCATCAGAACCCGGTAGTGTCTCCTCCGGATCCGGTCAGCAGGTGCAGGAGGCTGCATCAGTAACTGCAGTACCAGGCGATGACGAGCGGTCGTTATGGCGATTCTTCTGGATTGCATTCGGAGCAGGATTATTGGCACTGCTCACACCCTGCGTGTTTCCGATGATCCCCATGACAGTCAGCTTCTTCATGCAGGGCAGTCAGAACCGTGCCCGCAGCGTTTTCCGCGGATCGGTATTCGGCCTTTCCATCATTGCCATCTATACCTTACTCGGCGTGATCGTCAGCCTGACCAACCTGGGTCCTGATGCTGCCAATGCACTGAGTACACACTGGATTCCCAACCTGATCTTCTTCCTGCTGTTTATCATCTTCGCATTTTCATTCTTCGGAATGTTTGAGCTCGTGCTCCCATCAAAGTGGGTAAATAAAGCAGACCAGAGTGCAGACAAAGGTGGGGTTGCCGGCGCATTTTTCATGGCACTGACTACCGTACTTGTTTCATTTTCCTGTACAGGTCCTATCGTAGGTGCCCTCCTGGTGGAAGCTGCCGGGGGACTTGCACTCAAGCCGATCCTCGGGATGTTTGGCTTTGCACTGGCATTTGCTATTCCGTTTACCCTGTTTGCGATCTTCCCCTCCTTGCTGAAGGGATTGCCAAAATCGGGCGGCTGGCTGAACAGCGTAAAAGTTGTGCTCGGATTTATCGTGCTTGCATTTGCCATGAAGTTCCTGCAACCGCTTGATCCAAGACATGATATCATCACACGTGAAGTGGTGCTGATTATATGGACGATTCTTTTCTTCCTGATGGGGATGTACCTGTTGGGAAAACTAAAATTCGCCCACGACAGTGATCTTCCCTACATCAAGGTGCCAAGATTACTGTTTGCGATCGCATCCTTTACCATTGCCATCTACATGTTTATGGGTCTCTTTGGTGCGAACCTGAAAATGGCAGCTCCCCTGCTGCCTCCCAAATCACCTGGTTGGATCGATATGACACAGGTAGCAGCACCCGCAGCAACTGCAGTGGCAACTGCGGATATCGATGCAGCCTGTATCCCTGAAAAGCATACCGACGAATTCCATACGCCCTATGGCTTGAAGTCATTCTATGACCTGGAGGAAGGCCTGGCATGCGCTGAGAAAACCGGCAAGCCTGTCTTCCTGGATTTCACCGGTCGCTTCTGCTCCAATTGCAAAAAGATGGAGGCAGCTGTCTGGTCTGATCCTACGGTTCAATCCATGCTCCGGAACGACTTTGTGCTGATCTCATTGTATACCGATGTGAATGTGAAACTCCCGGAAGATGAGTGGTACACCTCGGAGATCGACGGTAAAGTAAAGAAAACCATTGGTCAGCAAAACGTTGACTACGAGATCTCTATGTTCCAGACCAATACTGTGCCGTTGTATGTGATCATGGACAGTGAAGGAAATGTCGTACAAGAACCCCGGGGCACCGATTTGGATGTCGACAGCTATACGTCCTGGATGCAGGAAGGCCTGGAAAAAGCATTGGAATAAAGATCAACAGGCATCCGTGGATCCCTGTAATGCACAAATCCTCAAAAATGTGCTGACCCAGGGGTTCCCTGCCTGTTTGCAGGGAGTCCCGCAATGTTGTAGTCGTGATGACGCTTGTACTTGTAATTACAAATTGAATTTATCCTTCTGATTTCATTGAATATTTGCTACTTTTACAGGCGTTTTCAAAAATTAACCCAAAGAACATATCAATGAGCAAGGAACAGCACACTAAAGCAGCAGACAACATCAGGATCCTATCAGCAGCAATGGTTGAAAAAGCCGCATCCGGACACCCGGGTGGTGCCATGGGCGGAGCTGATTACATCGAGATTTTATACTCAAAATTCATGAACTTCGACCCTGACGACATGAGTTGGGCATTCAGAGACAGGTTCTTCCTGGATCCCGGTCACATGTCACCAATGCTGTATTCCATGCTGGCCCTGTCCGGTGCCTTCAGCATGGAAGACCTTGCCAACTTCCGCCAGTGGGGGAGCCCCACACCCGGTCATCCCGAGCTGAATACAGCCCGTGGAATTGAGAATACATCCGGTCCCCTCGGGCAGGGACATACCATGGCAGTTGGTGCGGCAATCGCTGAACGTTTCCTTGTAGAACGGTTTGGTGAATGGATGGCGCACAAGACCTACACATTTATTTCCGATGGCGGTGTCCAGGAGGAGATCTCCCAGGGTGCCGGTCGTATTGCCGGACATCTCGGGCTCAACAACCTGGTGATGTTTTATGACAGCAACGATATTCAGCTTTCCTCAACCACCGATGTGGTCACCACCGAGGATACAGCAAAGAAATACGAAGCATGGGGCTGGAGGGTCTACTCCATCAACGGAAACGATCCTGAAGAGATCACCAGCACGCTCGAAAAAGCACATGCAGAAAAAGAAAAACCGGTGCTGATCATCGGGAAAACCATTATGGGGAAAGGCGCTGTCACCGATAATGACGAATCGTTTGAGCGAAAAACCTCCACCCATGGAATGCCCCTTTCTGCAGCAGGTGCCTCATTCGAAAAATCCATTGCCAACCTGGGTGGAAACCCGGACGATCCTTTCAATATCTTTCCGGAAGTAGCCGACAGGTATAAAAAGATACTGGAGGAGAAACGCAAGTATGTCGCGGCAAAGAAAGCGGAACAAAAAGAATGGGAGGAGCAACACCCTGCACTGGCAAAAAAACTGCACCAGTTCCTGGATGGCGACATCCCGGAGATCGACTTTTCCTCTATTGAACTGAAAGAGAATATGGCTACCAGGGCTTCCGCCGGTACCGTTCTTGGCGCATTGCATGATAAGGTGGAGAACCTGGTTGTTGCCTCGGCAGACCTTTCCAACAGCGACAAGACAGACGGCTTTCTGAAGAAGACCACGGCATTCAGTAAAAATGATTTTTCAGGCGCCTTTCTGCAGACCGGCGTAAGCGAACTGACCATGGGGGGCCTTGCCTGCGGTATGGCATTGCATGGCGGCGTGGTTCCCGTAGTAGGGACCTTCTTCGTCTTCAGTGATTACATGAAGCCCGCGGTCAGGCTCGCAGCACTGATGGAGCTCCCCATCGTATATGTCTGGACACACGATGCATTCAGGGTCGGTGAGGACGGACCTACACATCAGCCCGTGGAGCAGGAGGCACAGATCCGGCTGCTGGAACACCTGAAAAACCATTCAGGTGACCGATCCATGCTTGTGCTGCGACCCGCGGACGGAACAGAATCGGCCGTTGCATGGAAAATGGCACTTGAGAACAGGAAGACTCCTACCGCACTGATCCTTTCACGCCAGGGCATCGCAGATGTTCCTGCCATGCCGGGATCAACAAGGTTCAAGGATGCCCTGCAGGCTGAAAAAGGTGCGTACATCGTAAAAGACTGTGATGAGATCCCCCAGGTAACCCTCGTCGCATCCGGATCAGAAGTATCGACACTGATAGAAGGTGCTGCACTACTCGAAGAACGTGCACAACTGAAGGTTCGGGTCGTATCTGCCATCTCGGAAGGCAGATTTCGTGACCAGGATGATTCCTATTGTGAATCTGTCATCCCCACCGCACTTCCGGTATTCGGTATGTCAGCAGGACTGCCTGTCACACTGCAGGGACTCGTAGGACCCAAAGGAAAAGTGTTCGGACTGGAAAGCTTCGGTTTTTCAGCACCCTACAAGGTGTTGGACAAAATGCTGGGATTCAATGGGGAGAATGTATACAAAGAGGTGATGAGCTACCTCGAAAGCCGTACTTAAAACGACGGAGGTTCCAGATACGAATATCTGCCTCTATACCGGGTTGGCCCGGGAACTGCAGCCGCATTATGCAGCCATGTGAGTAATATCACCCCACCAGGTGCGATAAAACATGTGCAGGATACTATCTTATTGCATATGCACGTTATTGTTAAAAGAAATGATCCTGCCGGCCAAGAAGGTGTTTCTTATTTTGTATATTGCTCACAGGATTCATTTTTAACGAGTTACATCAATGAGAAGGCATTTGTTAATCCTATCGGCACTGGCTTTCCTTTTCACGCTGTCACCCATAGCGCCGGCACAGCAGAATGCTTCGGGCGTCACACCCAACTCGAGGATACTTTTTATTTTTGATGCTTCCTACAGTATGTCAGGGCCATGGGATGGGGAAACAAAGATCGGCATTGCCAGGAAGATCCTCAATGAGATGATGGACAGCATTCAAACCCTGGAAAATGTGGAGATGGCTTTACGTGTGTATGGTCACCAGAGTCCTGTGACGCCGCAGGATTGCAGCGATACAAAACTGGAGGTACCCTTCGCCCCTAACAATGCCAGTAGGATCAAGGAGAAACTGCGCTTTCTTTCACCGAAAGGTACCACTCCTATTGCTCATTCCCTTGAACTTGCAGCAAAAGATTTCCCGGAATGCCCGGATTGCAGGAACATCATCATCATGATCACAGATGGAGTGGAAGCCTGTGATGGTGATCCATGCGCCGTTTCTGTGGCACTCCAGGAAGAGGGGATCATCCTGCGCCCATTCGTCATCGGGATAGGAAATGACCCGGGGTTCCAGGAAACCTTCGGCTGTATCGGTTATTATTTTGATGCTACGGGAGAAAAACAGCTCAGGGAGGTGATGAAAATCGTGATCAACCAGGCATTGAATACCACCAGTGCCCAGGTGAACCTCCTCGACATCGAGGGAAGGGCCACAGAAACTGATGTGGCTGTGGTCTTTAACGACCAGTTGTCAGGAAAAGTCAGGTACAATATGATCCATACCCTCAACAACAAAGGCAATCCCGATACGCTTTCCCTCGATCACCTTGGCAAATACAGGGTAGTGGCGCAGACCATTCCCCCGGCATCATCTGATTCAGTAGAACTGTCACCCGGCAAACATAACCATATCGGGATAGATGCACCCCAGGGGTACCTGCAGATTCGCAGCAAAGGCAATGCATACGTAAAGGAAAAGGTGCTGGTGAAGCGCGCCGGTGACCCGGAGACTATCAATGTCCAGTTCATGGGTACCAGCGAAAAATATCTGGTGGGCAGGTATGACCTGGAGATCCCGGTTTTTCCACTCATCCTGTTGCGTGATGTGGAGATCAGGCAAAGTTTCACCACGACTGTCGAAATCCCCGAACCTGGTAAAATCCATATTTCAGCAAAACAACCCGGCTACGGTTCACTCTATAAATTTTCGGAAGAGGGTGACCAGGAATGGGTACTGAATATACGTTCCGGACTCATTCGACAGGAATATTACCTGCAGCCAGGGAATTACAGGATCATCTTCAGACTTGCAAACGAGCGATCCACCATATTCACCCAGGTGAAGGACTTTACAATCCGCTCGGGAATTTCCGAATTTGTGGAATTCAAATAGCCTTTTTTAAACCTTTAGCCGGTTGCATGTTCTAAATACTAACAGCGCGAAAAGAATGCCGGAACATCCTGACAGGAAAATCATAGAACTCTACAGGCAGCATCAGCAGAAAGAAGCTGCATTCAACCTGCTTGCAGCGGAATACAGCGAGCGGCTGTACTGGCATATACGAAGGATCGTGATTGATCACCAGGATGCAGATGATGTGCTGCAGAATACACTGGTGAAGGTATGGAAGCACCTGGAGAATTTTCGGGCCGAATCGGGGTTGTTCACCTGGCTGTTCCGAATCGCCACCAATGAATCCCTGGGACTGATTAAATCCAGGAAGAAACACATGCACGATGGAGAAGACCAGCAGTATGAGAACAGGCTGATTGAAAACCTGGAGGCCGACCCATGGTTTGACGGAGACGAGATCCAACTCAAACTTCAGCAAGCCATCCTGTCACTCCCTGAAAAACAGCGACTGGTATTTAACCTGAAATATTTCGAGGAAATGAAATACGAAGAAATGTCAGAAACACTAGGTACTTCTGTGGGTGCGCTTAAAGCCTCTTATCACCATGCGGTAAAAAAAATTGAAAAGTACCTTACCGGAGAGTAAACCTTTTATATATTTAATAGTCTAACAGACAGGTAACTGAATTATGAATCCGAAAAAAAACATACACAAAGCCATCCCCCCGAATCCCGAAAATCCATTCAGGGTTCCGGAAGGGTATTTTGATGATGTTCAGAAAAGGGTAATGGAACGGATCAGGTCGGAAGAGCAAAAGCAGATCAGAACCGAAACGCAGGAACTGGAATTATCCGAAGAGCAAAAGCAGATCAGTCCCGAAGCGAAAGAGCGAAATAGCAGTCTGCGGCAGTCCGGAATGGAGCACAATGCAGAATCCAGGAAACGAGCCGGGCAACCCGTGTTGGAACGAACAGAAGAGGAAGCAGCTACCGGCAAAAGGAAGATTTACCTGCAGCCATATATTACCCTTGCTGCTGCAATCACGGGTGTGGCCCTAATGGTATACATCGTGCTTCAGTCAGTGATGGGAAACCGGGCCGGTGAAACCAATCCCTATGACATTGCCACGCTTGACAGGGCCGGGATTATTCATGACGAAGCGATTCTTGCAGATGCTTATGCCGAGGAAGAGGAAGCAACGACCTATTCAGAATGGGATGAGGAAGCGATTGTATACCTGGCGAGTAATGAGGTCGACCTGCTGGAACTAATCGATACTAATTAACGAACACATTATGAAAATTAAATCAAATAACAGCACACACGTATTGATCGCATTTATGATCCTGTGCTTTACCGGTACAACAGTCTTTGCACAGCCAGGAGGCCAGATGCGGAGATTCAAGGAAGAAAGAATCTCATTTTTCAATGAAAAACTGGATCTCTCTGAGAAAGAAGCCCGGGAATTCTGGCCCGTCCAGGAAGACCTGCACAACAGGAAGATGAAGATCAACGAGGAGGAGAAGACTTTATTGACCTATTACAGCAGTAATTTCGAGGCCATGTCGGAACAGGAGATTGATGAGACCATTGAAAAATTCCTGGCTCTCCAGGAAAAACGGGTAGCGCTTTCGATGGAATACCACGATAAATTCGTAGGGATCATTGGTAAGAAAAAGACCATGCGGATGTATGCACTCGACCGGGAATTCAGGATCCATGTCCTGAAAAAATTCCGTGCCGGCAGAGGCGGCAGCGGACGCGGCCCCCACAGGGGTCCGGAATAGATCCCTGCCTGGCACTGCGTGATTCGATAGCAATGATGCGTTTTCGTAATTGTTACTTACAGTCACCATCACAGTTCCTGTATTCCCGCATAAGAGGTAATCACAGAAGCTCTTCTGCCAGGAACGGGTCTTCCAGTTCCACCTCTCTCAGAAAATCCACGGTTTCATTGATATCCTCGTACATTACCTTGTCATTCTCAATAAATTTTACCCGCTTCCGATACCTTTTCATGAATGATTCCAGGGTTGATGAACTTTTTGCCGGTCGCCTGAAGTCCAGTGCCTGGGCGGCATTGTAAAGCTCAATGGCCAGGATCCGCTCGAGGTTCTCCATTACCTTGTATGCCTTCACTGCAGCATTGGCCCCCATGCTCACATGGTCCTCCTGTCCCTGCGATGATTCAATGGAATCGACCGAAGAGGGGGTACACAGCTGCTTGTTATGGCTTACCATCGAGGCTGCCGTATACTGAGGGATCATAAACCCGGAATTCAACCCCGAGTTTGCCACCAGGAAGGCGGGCAGTCCCCGGGTTCCTGAAAGCAGCTGGTAGGTGCGCCTTTCCGAAATATTTCCCAACTCAGACAGCGCGATCGCCAGGTTGTCAAAGGCCAGTGCAAGTGACTGACCATGGAAATTACCCGCGGAGATGACCAGGTCCTCCTCCGGGAAAATGGTGGGATTATCCGTCACCGAATTGATCTCGTTCTGAAAAACATAGGCCACATAGTTGATGGCATCCTTGGAGGCGCCATGTACCTGGGGAATGCACCTGAAAGAATAGGGATCCTGCACATGGGGCTTGTCGCGGTGCATGATTTCACTGTCATTCAGCAACCACCTGATCCGCGCTGCAGTTTTGATCTGGCCCTGATGCGGTCTGATCTTCTGGATCAGCTCATGGAAGGGCTCGATCCTGCCGTCGAAGGCATCCAGCGAGAGGGCACCAATGATATCTGCCAGCTTGGAGAGCCTGAATACACGCAGGCACATATGCACACCATAGGCACTCATGAATTGCGTGCCGTTCAACAATGCCAGGCCTTCCTTAGATTGGAGGTCAATCGGTTCCCATCCGAATTTTTTCAGCATCACTTTCGAGGGTACGGTCTTTCCATCCATCACTACCTCCCCCATTCCTATCAGCGGCAGGCTCAGGTGGGCCAATGGTGCCAGGTCTCCCGAGGCACCGAGCGAACCATACTGGTATACCACGGGGAGTATATCGTTATTATAGAAGTCAATCAGTCGCTGTACCGTTGCAAGCTGCACCCCGGAGTTTCCATATGAGAGGGATTGCAGCTTCAGGAAGAGCATCAGCCTGACGATCTCATCCGGTACCTGCTCCCCAATACCGCAGGCATGGGACATCACCAGGTTCTTCTGCAGGAGGCCCAGGTCACCAGTCGAGATCACCTTGTCGCAGAGTGAACCAAAACCGGTATTGATGCCGTACAGCGAATCGGTCCGCTGCGAAAGCCTGCTGTCAAGATATTCCCGGCAGTTGATAATCTGTTCCCTGCTTCCCTCCGAAAGCTCCAGGCGATTGTCCTTATCGAGTAATTGTGCAATGATCTTCCAGTCGATCACATCGTCGCTGATCCGGTGTACTTTTGTCATAATGAATCACTGTTTTTCCGTTGTGAATTACGGAAAAAAGCCCGAAAGGAAAGATGTTCTTTGACAGTTAGCGCTTCAGAACTTTCAACAATTCTTCAAAAGAGAGCATCTGTTGCTTACCGGTCTCCATATGCTTCAGGGTCACTTTACGTGCATTGACCTCATTTTCACCTGCCAGGGCTACAAATGGGATTCCTGACTGGTTGGCGAATGTCATCTGCTTTTTCATCTTCGCCGGGTCGGGATAAAGTTCCGCGCGGATGCCTGCTCCCCTCAATTTTCCCAGCATGGGCAGGATGTATTTCACTTCATTCTCACCGAAATTTACAAATAAGAGCTGCGTGTTTTCTTCCGTGGAAGCAGGAAACCGGTCCAGTTGCAGCAGGACATCATAGATCCTGTCGGCACCGAAACTGATCCCCACGCCAGAAACATCCGGCATTCCAAAGATCCCTGTCAGGTCATCGTAGCGTCCTCCTCCGCAGATGCTGCCGATCTGCATTTCATCAGATTTCACTTCGATGATCGCCCCGGTGTAGTAATTCAGTCCCCGCGCCAGGGTTATGTCCAGTTCAATTCCTGTGGCAGGGTCGTCCGTCTCCAGGTATTCCATTAGCTTTTTGATCTCGTTGATTCCCTGTATCCCCACCTGCGAGCCTGAGAGGTAAGATTCCAGCAGGTCAAGTTTCTGCTGGTTATCGCCATCCATTGCAAATACCGGATCGAGCTTCCCAAGCGATGCTTTTGATATTCCTTTTGAAAGCAGTTCTTCTTTTACCTTATCAATCCCGATCTTCTCCAGTTTATCAATGGCCACGGTGATATCCACGATCCTGTCCTGTTCACCTATTATTTCGGATATGCCGGCCAGGATTTTCCTGTTGTTGATCTTGATCGTAACCTGCAACGAAAGCAAAGAAAAAACTTCGTCGATGATCTTTACAAGTTCATATTCATTGACCAGGGAATGGCTTCCAATCATATCGGCGTCACACTGATAGAACTCGCGGTACCTGCCCTTTTGCGGGTTATCTGCACGCCATACCGGCTGGATCTGGTAACGCTTGAAAGGGAAATTAATCTCGTTCCTGTGCTGCACCACGTACCTCGCAAACGGAACGGTAAGGTCATAGCGCAGCCCCCGCTTGGAAATGCGCGAAGCGATCTCTGCAGAGGATGCACGCTCCGTCACCTTACTGTCGATCCCTCTCAGAAAATCCCCACTGTTCAGGATCCTGAACAGGAGCTTGTCCCCCTCCTCACCATATTTTCCCAGCAGGGTGGACACATTTTCCATGGCCGGTGTTTCGATGGGCAGGAAGCCATATTTTTTGAAAACACTCCTGATGGTTTCAAAAATATAGTTGCGGCGGGACATTTCCACAGGTGAAAAATCGCGTGTCCCTTTAGGAATAGATGGTTTTTGCGAAGCCATACACAGCGGTGTTTGATCAAAAAATTTACAATTGCGCAAATTTAGTGATTTGCCGGCAGTTCTGCTTAGTTCGCGCGGGAAAGTTTCTTCAGGTCTTTTTCCAGGAATGCATCCGGGTTCCTGGAGTTGACCTTGTGGTAGTCAAAATAATAGAAATCAGAGTCACCTGCCCCGATCAGGATCTTATACACCCTGGCGTTGAGCTTTTTACCTGCCGGTCCGACCTTATGCAGGAACACTACCTCTTTGTCCTGGTTCATTATGGCCTCCTTCACTTCCTCCCTGGACACGAATTTGAATGCATGTGGGTAGACCGACCTGAAGCGAGCTTCCGACCCGATCTCCTTTTCCAGCTCATCCTCAATCACATAGAGGGTTTTGCCGGTTATTCCCGACATATTGTCGTTATATTCCCTGAAGATATTCTGCGAAATCATTTCAGGATGTTCTGTAATCATGTTGACGTGCTTCTGCATAAAATTCACCAGGGTTCCCAGCTTGTAGGTATACAGGTCCTCATCCACCCCATAATAGCACAGCGGTATATTCACAACATCCTTCATGTCATCCAGCGTAGCATGGTCACCTCCCAGCGAAAGACAGAGGAATGTATAGCGTGTATTCGATTTATCCTTCTCAAAAGAAACCGTTGCCGTATAGAGAAATGATGCATTGGGATCCCGTGATTTTTTAAAAAAATCTTTGTACTGCAGGAACTCGTATTCGGTAATGTCCCAGTATTGCCCGACTGCATCCCTGATCTCGAAATTATATTCTGAAATGGGATTGTCATCCAGTACCACGTATGTTTTTGTGTTATGAAATATATCCAGGTCCTCTTCCGTGGGCAGGTATTCCCTTTGTCCGAAAACCAGGTTCAGTGGTATAGTGATCAATACCAGCAGCAAGACTTTACGCATTCGTTTGAATTTTAGTTAAATATTGATTTAATTTTCTTTATCAACCGTTGTTCAGTCACCAGCGTAATATCATATCCTCAACACATGGGATGATGATTTCTAATGATGACCACTTTTTTCGATCATTACCTCCTACCTCTCCGGGAAATAGAGCGGGTTTCGTTCGTTGAATTTCCGGATATAAACAAACTTATATTGCTTTTTCTTCTTTCTGCGGAGCTGCATATACTCATCGTGCAACTCCGGATCGTTCATCAGCAGGATCTCCACCGCCTTGACATCAAATTCCATCAACTTACCGGTTTCGAAATCGATCAGGTACTGCCTCACTTCGGTAGAAGAATAATTCGAGTTCGGCGATCTGTAATACCGGTTATAATAATAACTCTGGTTGTAATAGTACGGGTCGTAGTAACCCGAGTTATAGGTAGTGATGGAGGCAACGAAGTGCCCGATCTTTCCAATGAAACTGATCCTGTGGAAGCGCGATCCCAGGTTGATGTACAGCACACCATTCCGGCCGTATCCCCAAATATTCGAGGTCGTCAGACGTTGTTGCACGCCATTGTCATCATAAAATACAATATATTTTTCCTCGGTTACCTGCTGGTAGAAATCCCTGGAGAACAGGTCTGCTTCCGTGACCAGCCTGGTTTTGGGGATCGGATTATTCTGCTTCACAGACATAAAATTCGGGTAGATTCCTTCCCGGAACTCAAACTCGGGAGTATACCTGACCATTCCATCCGGGGCCTCCTGTGCATCTAATCCACTGCTGAACAGCATCAATAATGCCATAATCGTAATTACGCTGTAATCCTTGCTCCTCATCATTCAGTAAATTTATCAAACTCCTTTATTTAGGGTCTGCTGAAAAACATGAAATATATTTATTATCAATATAATAGACTAATTATTCCATTAAAAAGTGCAAGGTTTTTTTGGTCACCAGATACAATAAGCTTGCATTTATTACAAGAATAATACCTCATTAGTCTGTAGCACATCATCTACTGCGTTGGCTGCAGCTAGCAGTATGCTTATACAGCGTCGCTTTACCGCCTTGTAGCTGATGCACTACAGACTTTTTCAGCAGACCCTATTTATTAAACGTAAAGAGAAGAAAAATGATTTGCAGAATGCAGTTTTTTCAGTGCAAAACCGGAAAAAATCGCGATATATTCTATATATAGTCTTATATTTGAAGACGGGAATAGCCACCCACAATAAATGGAATTCAATTTTTAACTTCAAATTTTCAGGTTCACTATGGACAGCACCAGCTTGTTGATATTAACCAGTGCTGCAATTTTTATTGGCATTGTCCTTCTTGTCGTTATTTATATGAAACAGCGACAGGTAATCACCCGTCAGCGCAGGGAGATCGAGCGCTACAGGAACGAAGTCCGGCAACATGACACATTCATTGCGAATTTTTCCCACAAACTAAGAACTTCACTGAATAATATTACGCTGATCAACCAGCTGGTGCATGATGCCAGGATGAGCAATGCACAGAATGAACTGATGGATGCGTTGCGTACCTCTACTGCTGACCTCAGTGAGGATGTAAATGAACTGGTAGAGATTGCCACCCCCCCGTTTGCGGAATACAAGCAACGTATCCTGAGCTTCAAACTACAGGATGCACTGAAAGAGATCAGCGGAATACTGGAACCAGGTATCAATGTATCGGTTGATTTGGATAAAAAGGGGGCCGGAGACATTAAGTTCAATCTTATCGGCGACCCCAGCTTGTTGCGTTCCATCCTGATCAATCTGATCAGGGGAATTGCAGATCATGGACTTGAGGATCACCAGGTGGTCCTGTCAGCACAAGTCAACAATGAAAACCAGCGTACGTACAGCATCATATTCCAAATTGAATGTAAAGTAAAGAATTGGTCCCGCCTGGAAAAGGTGTTAAAGGAATTACGTCACACAAAACAACACGTTTCACCGGGTATGCTGCCCATGGCATTCCGCCTGCTCTCACTAACGGGAAGCAATTTAGAGGTCACTGTTGCCAATGGACAGCAAAAATTCTTTTTCATACAGGAATTCCCCAAGGATGTCACACATAAGTCAGAGGAGGAAATACAGGCAAAGCCTGTTCCTGGTGCAGGCAGTAAACAGATCCGGGATCTGAACGTATTGTTGGTGGAGGATAATGCCATCAACCAGAAAATCGTCCTGATGAGCCTGAACAAAAAAGTAAAGAGCATTGACCTTGCAAAGAATGGTAAGGAAGCGCTTGACATGTTTGGAAAGAAAAAATATGACCTGATCCTCATGGATATTCAGATGCCTGTCATGGATGGGATCACAGCTACAAAGAAAATACGGGAGATCGAAACCACTATGGAGCACCGGGTACCCATCATTGCCATCACCGCCAATGCCCTTGCCGGCGACCGGGATAATTGCCTGGCTGCAGGAGCAGATGATTACCTCAGTAAACCATTTCAGATGGATGAGCTTGTGGAGAGGATCGAATTTCTCTTATAAAAATCAGTTTTCAGCTGGTGCGATGGTTTTTTTAAACGATAAATCATAAAAAAACCGGGACTTGAACGATCCCGGTTCCTTAATATTCTCAACTATCTTATTTCATTTTGGATTTCATGGCCATTTTTTCCAGCATCTCCGTTGTGATGGATTTCGGTCGTTCCAGGGGATAACCCAGGGCGCGATCCCAGATGAGGTTGGCTGTGATACCGATGGATCTGCCGATACCGAACAACACGGTATAGAAATCATATTCAGTCACACCATAGTGCCATTGAATAACCCCGGATTGCGCATCAACATTGGGCCACGGGTTCTTGGCCTTTCCATGTTCCTTGAGAATATCCGGCACTACCTGGTAAAGCATATCGGTATACTTGAACAACAGGTCATCTTTCAGGTGTGTCAGGCAGAAATCACGCTGCAGTGCGTATCTCGGGTCGGTCTTCCTTAATACAGCGTGTCCATATCCCGGGATCACCTGTCCGGAATTCAGTGTATCCCAGACAAATTGTTTGATCTCTTCCTTGGAAGGTACCTTTCCATCCATGCGATGCACCAGGTCCTGCAACCACCTGAGCACTTCCTGGTTGGCCAGTCCGTGCAATGGTCCGGCAAGTCCGTTGATCATTGCAGAAATTGAAAGATAAACATCTGAAAGTGAACTTCCCACAAGGTGACCGGTATGTGCACTGACATTACCGCTTTCATGGTCGGCATGAATGATGAAATGCAACCTGGAAACATCATCATAAGGTTTTGGGATGCCCATCATGTGTGCATAATTTCCTCCCATGTCCATATTGGGGTTCGACTGGATCCTGTTTCCATCGCGATACAATTTTGCGTAGATATAGGTTGCGATCTCCGGAAGTTTTGCCAGCAGGTTCAGGCTGTCTTCATACATTGGATCCCAGTAGTCATTTTTATTGATGCCGGCGTGATATTTCTTTGAAAAGAAGGATTCACGGTGCATGGTCAGGATGGCCGTGGAAAAAATCGCCATGGGGTGGGATGCAGATGGAAAAGCATCGATCACTTCATACACATATCTTGGCAGGATCCTGCGTTTATTGAATTCATCTGCTACATCGGCAACCTCTTTGTCGGTGGGAATATCACCGGTAAGCAAGAGGTAAAATGCTCCTTCAACGTAGGGCATCTCCGATCCCTGGGGCTTGGGGAGCTTTTCAAATACTTCCGGGAGTGTATAGCCCCTGTACCTGATACCCTCCTGTGGGTCCAGGTAAGAGATGTCTGTCACCAGGCTCTTAAGTCCGCGCATACCTCCAAGTGCCTGCCCTATCGTTACTTTATCTATGACAACATCACCATGTTCCTTGGCGAGTTTTGCAGTTCGGGGTCTCCAGAGATCAATCTTGTCTTTTAATTTTTGCTTCAGGTTTGACATATTGTTATAATTTGATCATTAATTGCAAAAGTGCATTACAATATACTATATATATGTAATTATTTCAATAATTAGATAAGAAAGTTTAAAGGGAGACTTGGGGAGAGGGAAAGGGGAAGAAAGATAAAAAAACCTCCCGGGTAAAGCGGGAGGATTTTTTCTTGTTTTTTGTATTCTGTTTGCCAGGACCTAGTATCCGTAGATGGCGGTATCGCCAAGTTCCTCTTCGATACGGAGAAGCTGGTTGTATTTTGCGATCCTGTCGGAGCGACTCAGGGATCCGGTCTTGATCTGACCAGAGTTGGTTGCCACTGCGATGTCGGCGATGGTTGCATCTTCGGTTTCACCGGAACGGTGTGAAGTAACGGTAGTCCATCCTGCCCTGTGGGCCATCTCGATGGCATTCAGTGTTTCGGTCAGAGTACCGATCTGGTTCACCTTGATCAGGATCGAGTTGGCACTTCCCTGCTCAATCGCTTTGGACAGGTATTCTACATTGGTAACGAGCAGGTCGTCACCTACCAGTTGCACCTTGCCTCCCAGTTTGTCGGTGAGAATCTTCCATCCGTCCCAGTCAGCTTCGTCCATGCCATCTTCGATGGAATCGATGGGGTACTTGGAAACCAGTTCAGCAAGATATTCTGTCTGTTCGGCCTGGTTGCGCTTTGCACCACCCTCGCCCTCAAATTTTGCATAATTGTAGACGCCATCCTCGTAAAACTCAGATGCAGCACAATCCAGTGCGATCGTGATATCTGAACCGGGCTTGTATCCTGCGTTCTCAACGGCTTTCAGAATGCTTTCCAGGGCATCTTCGGTACCCTTCAGCTCTGGTGCAAATCCACCTTCGTCGCCAACTGCCGTACTGAGTCCGCGTCCTTTAAGAACTGCTTTCAGAGCGTGGAATACTTCGGCTCCCATTCTGAGACCTTCCTTGAAAGTTTTTGCTCCCACCGGGCGGATCATGAATTCCTGGAATGCAATGGGTGCATCGGAATGCGAACCACCGTTGATGATGTTCATCATCGGGACGGGAAGGTGTTTGGCATTGGTGCCTCCAATGTACCGGTAAAGGGGCATGTCGTGGTACATCGCAGCAGCTTTCGCCACAGCCAATGAAACGCCGAGCATGGCATTTGCGCCCAGTTTACTCTTGGTCTTTGTGCCATCCAGTGCCAGCATTTTATGGTCAATGCCCACCTGGTCGAGTGCATCCATACCCAGCAGTTCGGGTGCAATCACATTATTCACATTATCGACTGCCTTGGTTACTCCTTTTCCAAGGTAACGGTTTTTGTCGCCATCGCGAAGTTCCAATGCCTCATTTTCCCCGGTGGAGGCGCCTGAGGGTACACCTGCCCTACCGACAAAGCCACTGGCGAGTGTTACTTCTACTTCGATGGTTGGATTTCCCCTTGAGTCGAGGATCTCGCGTGCATGAACATCAACAATTTGTCCCATGATATCAATTTATTTTTAATGTTTTAAACACAAAAGGGATCAAGCACCCAAAGATACCTCATCCCCTTGCAATATTGAAAAAAGCTGTATTAATTTATTCTTTCTTTTCCTTGTCGTCTGATGCTGTATCTTCAGCGTCATCCTTCTTTTCTGCCTTGGGTGCCTCACCGGTCTGCTCTTTCTCTTCTTCTTTCTTTTCCTCAGCGGGTGCGGATGCTTCGGAAGTTTCTTCTTTCTTCTCTTCAGCAGGTGCGGATGCTTCGGGAGTCTCCTTTTTCTCCTCTTCTGCGCCGGGTGCTGTGGCAGAGGACTCCTCAGCAGCTTCGCCGGTCACCTCTTCTGCGGCAGCACCTGCAGTTGCTTCAGGAGCTTGTTCTCCTGTTACACCTTCTGCCTGGGCTTCCTCACTGGCAGCTACAGCTGCTCCGGTCGCCGGAGCGGTAGTCTCTGCAGTGGTTCCTTCACTCTTCTTCTTACCGCCTCTTCTTCTCCTGCTGGAAGACTTTTTCGCTGCAGCTTTTTCAGCAAGCAGGTTCTCATTGTAATCAACCAATTCGATAATACACATATCGGCATTGTCACCCAGCCGGTTTCCCAGTTTAATGATCCTGGTATATCCTCCCGGACGATCAGCTACTTTCTCAGCCACTTCACGGAAGAGCTCGGCCGTCGCCTCTTTGTCCTGCAGATAACTGAACACCTGTCGACGGGAATGTGTGGTATCGTTCTTTGCCCGGGTGATCAGCGGCTCAATAAAAACCTTCAATGCTTTGGCTTTGGCCGTGGTTGTTTTGATCCGCTTATGGGTGATCAGTGAAGCAGCCATATTTCCAAGCATCGCCTCACGATGTCCCTTCTGCCTGCTTAAGTGATTTAGTTTCTTCTTATGTCTCATCTCAATTAATCCTTGTCAAGTTTGTATTTGCTGGTATCCAGACCAAAGCTGAGGTTCATGGATGCCAGGAGTTCCTCAAGTTCTGTCAGCGATTTCTTTCCGAAATTCCTGAATTTCAACAGGTCATTCTTATTGAATTTCACCAGGTCGCCGAGTGTTTCCACCTCTGCTGCTTTCAGACAGTTCAATGCCCGGACAGATAGGTCCAGATCGACCAGTTTTGCTTTCAGCAGCTGACGCATATGCAATACTTCTTCATCGAACTCCTCGTTTGCGAAGCCCTCGTCAGCATCCAGGGTGATTTTCTCATCTGAAAAGAGCATGAAGTGATAAATCAGGATCTTGGCTGCTTCCTTCAGTGCATCTTTGGGATGAACGGAACCATCGGTTTCGATATCGATGATCAGCTTTTCGTAGTCGGTCTTTTGCTCCACCCTGTAGTTCTCGATCTCGTATTTTACGTTTTTAATTGGCGTGTAAATAGAGTCGATGGCGATCAGTCCGAATTCTGATTCTGCGGGCTTGTTTTCCTCTGCGGGAACATAACCGCGCCCTTTATTGATGGTCAGCTCCATCTGGAGTTTGACATCGGATTCCATGTGGCAGATCGTCAGGTCAGGATTCAGCACCTTGAACCCATTGAGGAACCTGCCCAGGTCACCAGCTTTAAAGGTATCCTGACCGGAGATGGTAACAACGACTTTCTCCTCGTTCACATCCTCGATCTGTTGTTTGAATCGGATCTGTTTCAGGTTCAGTATAATATCGGTGACGTCTTCGATCACGCCTGTGATTGTTGAAAACTCGTGTTCAACACCCTCGATCTTTACCGTGGTAATGGCAAAGCCTTCTAGAGAGGCAAGCAGTATTCTTCTAAGGGCGTTCCCTATTGTAATACCGTAGCCCTGCTCCAGAGGTCTGAACTCGAATTTGCCGCGCTTATCGTCGGCTTCAAGCATAATAACCTTATCTGGTTTCTGGAATGCTAGTATGGCCATAATATAATATGTATATTGTTTATTTTGAATATAATTCAACGATGAGTTGTTCCTTGATATTCTCAGGAATTTCCTCTCTTTCAGGACGATTCAGGAATTTGCCGGTCATTGTTGCCCCATCCCATTCCAGCCAGCTGGATGATCCTGAGCGGTTGCTTTCAAGCGCATCCTGGATCACAACCAGGGATTTGGATCGTTCTCTTACAGCAACGATATCGCCCGGCTTGAGTGTATAGGAGGGTATGCTAACCACCTCCCCGTTCACAGTAATGTGGCGGTGGCTGACAAGCTGGCGTGCAGCATCCCTTGACTGGGCGATGCCCAACCGGAATATCACGTTATCGAGACGTGATTCGAGCAGTTGCAGCAGGATCTCACCTGTTACACCCTTGCTCCGTGAAGCTTTTTCAAAAAGATTGCGGAACTGCTTCTCAAGAACACCGTAGGTATATTTTGCCTTTTGTTTCTCCTTCAGCTGGATCCCGTATTCCGAAGATTTGCGTCTTCTTTTGTTCATACCATGGGATCCCGGGGGATAATTCTTTTTCTCAAAAGATTTATCGGTACCGTAGATTGCTTCACCGAACTTCCTGGCAATTTTCGTTTTTGGTCCTCTGTATCTAGCCATCTGTAACTATTTGTAATATGATTATACTCTTCTTCTTTTGGCCGGACGGCATCCATTGTGTGGCAATGGAGTCACATCGACAATCTCGGTCACCTCGATACCTGCACCGTGAATGGTACGGATCGCAGATTCCCTGCCTGATCCCGGCCCTTTGACATATACTTTCACCTTCCTCAGTCCAAGGTCATAGGCAATCTTTGCGCATTCCTGCGCTGCCATCTGTGCTGCATACGGCGTATTCTTTTTTGAACCACGGAATCCCATTTTCCCGGCAGATCCCCATGAGATCACCTGTCCCTGACTGTTGGTCAGTGAAATGATAATATTATTAAAAGAAGCGTGAATATGCGCCTCTCCAACTGGTTCAACCTTAACGGAACGCTTCTTTGATGATCCTGTCTTCTTAGCCATGTTATGATCTTCTTATTTAACTGCTTTCTTTTTATTTGCGACTGTCTTCTTGCGACCTTTCCTGGTACGTGCATTGTTCTTGGTACTCTGACCCCTGACAGGCAGACCAATACGATGACGAATTCCACGGTAGGAACCGATGTCCATCAGGCGTTTGATGTTCATCTGCACGGAGGATCTGAGCTCACCTTCCACCTTGTAACTTTCATTCACGATTTTACGGATCTTGCTCACCTGGTCGTCATTCCAGTCCTGGACTTTGACATTCCTGTCAACACCAGCTTCATCGAGGATCTTCTGGGCGGAACTTCTTCCGATTCCGAAAATATAGGTCAGCCCAACCTCACCCCTTTTGTTCTTCGGTAAATCTACGCCAACGATTCTAGCCATATTCTTT
>CAYOSB010000040.1:0-3114 GCA_964406495.1 uncultured Bacteroidaceae bacterium
ACCTTCTCCACCCCGTAGGAGATCGTACGACTCAACTGGTCCTTATTCAACTGGTGTGTCATCGGTACAGAAATATGTATATGTACCCGGTAACCCCATGCCTCCAGTCTCCTGGCAGCCACCAATCCGCCACCGCCGTTGTTTCCGGGACCGATCCCCACCAACACTGATGCGCCTGGTTTCACAACGGTTGCAGACAGCCTGGCCAGTTGCAGGCCTGCGCTTTCCATCATCAATTCTACTGGCAGATGGTAGTTATTGACTGCATAGTAATCCATTTCCCTGAACGCTTCGAGGGAAAGGGTTCGTATTTTGGATGCATCTATTTTCGGAAATGGCATAATTTTCTTATTTGGCGAAATATAAGAAAAATATGCGCGCTTCCCTCCTGTCTACAGGATGGACTCCTGGTATTGCGCATCCACAACTGCAAATGCAGCCATATCCACGATCTCACGCACAGATGCCTCCATCTGCAATATATGAACAGGTTTCCCCATACCGAGTAACAGCGGGCCGGTGACTTCTGCGCCACCGATTTCCTGCATCATTTTATATGCAATGTTCCCGGAGCTCAGGTTGGGGAAGATAATCGTGTTCACCTCCCTGTTGCCCATTTTACTGAATGGATATTTTTTCATACGCAACTCCGTATTCAGGGCATAATTCATCTGCATCTCGCCATCTACAATCAGATCCGGATGTTCCTCGTGTAATATCCTTACAGCATCGCGGGCACGTTGCGGACTGTCTCCTTTAATGGAGCCGAAATTGGAATAGCTTACAATTGAGATCACTGGTTCGATGTTGAAATGACGGACGCTTTCTGCTACAAGCACGGTCGTATCTGCAATGGTTTGCCCCGAGGGCTGAATGTTTACCGTGGTATCGGCAAAGAAAAAGATTCCTTTTTTTGTCTGCACAATATACATCCCTGCAATATGTTTCTTCGGATTATTGGATCCGGTGATTTGTATCGCCGGCCGGATCACATCTGCGTATTTACTTGAGAATCCTGAAAGGAAAGCATCAGCATCTCCCATCTCTACCATCATGATCCCGAAATGATTAGGAAGGAACATGCTTTCCAGCGCATCTTCATAGGTCATTCCCTTTCGGGCCCTCTCTTCAAACAGGCGTTTGGCGTAGCGCTTCCTTATATCATCAGCTTCCGGACAACGTTGTTCAATGATCTGCACATCTGCAATATCCAGGTGAAATTCTTCGATCATATCCAGAATTCTTTTCTTATCTCCCAGTAATACAGGTTCAGCAATACCCTCATGCTTGACTGTTTGTACTGCTTTCAACATCATATAATTGTCGGCTTCGCTGAATACCAGCTTTTTGGGATTCGACCTTGCTTTTGCCCTGACCTCCCTGATCAACTGGTTATCGAGCCCCATCCGTTTCCTTAACGATGCTTTATACGCATCCCAGTCGTTGATGGTGGCCCTTGCCACTCCCGTTTCAATTGCAGCCTTTGCCACTGCGGGTGCAACATGAGAAATCAGGCGTGGATCGAGCGGTTTGGGAATAATATATTCTTTCCCGAAATACAGATTTTGTGTTTTGTATGCTTTGTTAACGGTTTCAGGAACGTCTTCTTTAGTCAGGTTGGCCAGGGCATGCACTGCTGCAATCTTCATTTCTTCGTTAATTGCACTTGCCTTGACATCCAGGGCGCCACGGAAGATAAATGGAAATCCCAGCACATTGTTGATCTGGTTGGGATAATCAGACCTTCCGGTTGCGAAGATTATATCGTCGCGTGTCTCCATGGCCAGTTCATAAGAGATCTCGGGATTCGGGTTGGCCATGGCAAATACAATGGGATTTGGCGCCATGGTTTTGAGCATGTCCGGCGACAATACATCCGCAACCGACAAGCCAAGGAAAACATCTGCATCTTTGATCACCTCCTCGAGGGTGTTGGCATCGGTTTCCCTGACAAACGCGGTTTTATATTTATTCAGACCGGTCCTGCGCGTATTCAGCACTCCCCTGCTATCGCACATGAACACATTTTCTTCTTTTACCCCCAGCGAGATATAGAGTTTTGCACAGGAGATTGCCGAAGCGCCTGCACCATTCACAACAACTTTCAATTCACCGATCTCTTTATTGACCAATTCCAGTGCATTTAACAATCCGGCAGCAGAAATAATTGCTGTACCGTGTTGGTCATCGTGGAATACCGGGATATCGAGTAGCTCCTTGAGTTTTTCCTCTATCTCGAAACATTCCGGAGCCTTGATGTCTTCCAGGTTGATCCCGCCAAACGTGGGTGCGATCGCCTTTACGGTTTCAATAAATTCCTGTGGATCGTGCTTATCCACCTCAATATCGAACACATCGATATCGGCAAATATCTTGAACAACAACCCTTTTCCTTCCATCACCGGCTTTCCTGCCAGCGCACCGATATCTCCCAGTCCGAGTACAGCTGTGCCATTGGAAATGACAGCCACCAGGTTACCGCGAGCGGTATATTTATATGCATCTTCAGGATTTTTTTCTATCTCCAGGCATGGTTCAGCCACACCGGGAGAATAGGCCAGGGAAAGGTCCTGCTGGGTAGTATGGGGTTTGGTCGGAATCACTTCGATCTTTCCGGGTCTTCCTGAGCTGTGGTAGTTCAGGGCATCTTCTTTGGTAAATTTTGCCATTTTTCCTGGGTTTAATAATTTGGACAATATTATAGCATTCGTAAGATATAAAATTACGAATGGAACAAAGCACTATTTATGTTTATTGACAGGTAAAAGCGCTGTTGTTTAGCAGCAAGGGGTTGCACAAATCAAAATTCAATACTATATTTGCAGTCCCTAAACGGGAATTTGACGTATTGCGGGAATAGCTCAGTTGGTAGAGCGTGACCTTGCCAAGGTCGAGGTCGCGGGTTCGAGTCCCGTTTCCCGCTCGTAATTTTTACCACCTCCTGGCGACAGGGGGTGGTTTTTTTTTCTTATTCAACTGGTCCGGTTTCATAATCCATTTAAAAACCTTATTTTTGCCGTGCCAAATTCCGGTTTATTGCCCGAATGGCGGAATTGGTAGACGCGCTGGACTTAAAATCCAGTGGCCAGCAATGGCCGTGCCGGTTCGATTCCG
>CAYOSB010000040.1:3214-21638 GCA_964406495.1 uncultured Bacteroidaceae bacterium
GCTTCGGGTACGTTCTCAATAAAGCGAAGGAGAAAGCTCTTTCGCTTTTTTTTATGCATCAAGAAATAAGGCACAGGAAGCCGGGAGCTCGACGGGTCTCGGTTCCGGCTTCGGGTACGTTCTCAATAAAGCGAAGGAGAAAGCTCTTTCGCTTTTTTTTATACATCAAGAAATAAGGCACAGGAAGCCGGAACCATTTGTGCCATATAGAAAAGCAACGAAATTTCACGGGGTTTTTGACGCGTAATTGGTGCAAAAGGACCAATCATCATGGTAATAATTTCGAATTTCTTCAAGTACACCGGGATCATCAATGAGTTTTTCACCATTCAGCAATGCACCTGGCAGAAACTGACTGAAGAAAGCAACTATATGCAACAAAAATTCCCTGTATTTATAGTGAACCCGGTTTCTGAATTTCGAAGATGTCTTCATTTCCTGGTAAGGATACCAGCTATTAAACCGACGCAAAAAGATCAATTGCTTTTCTTTGAATGCCCTGTTTACAACAGCTCTTTTTCTTGTTCCACTGCCCAGGCTGCTGTTCATATATGAAGCCAACTTATCCATGAACAGGTCTGGAGAAGATCGCAGCATATCATGAGTAAGTACCAGGGGCCTGGTGGTGCATTTCTTCTCAATTTCTTTGATCTTTGATTGGAGAAAAAGATCAGATCTTTTCCATAGTCCTTTATCCGACTTAAGATCAAAAAATTCCTTGAATGGCACATATCCGTGCTTACGGATATAATATTTATATCTTGACAACAACCACTGATCATGCCTGCGAACAATAACAATAATACGGGCTTCCGGAAAAAACCCAAGTATTTCATCCACCAATTCCACAAGCCTCCTGTCCTTTTCCGTAGAGAACAGGTGATTCTTATCAAGCGCTCTTTTGCTTAGCGCTTTATAGCTGCGGAAATGATGCTTGGGGTGAAACCGTATGTTTTCCAGGTAAGGAAAAATGGCAGTTTGAAGATAGGTGGATGCCACCTTCGTCATGCCAAGGTGAAAATATACATGATAATGCTGCTCACTCATTCGGTTATCTTTGCGAGGACTTGAAAGTACAAATAGTTTTGGAAATCTGGATCTTCATCGCATCGCAAAGTATATGACTGGTAAGCCAGCTATTGATATGAATACAATACCCGGATGCCGGAGCCGAGCGGCCAAGAAAAACCACTCAAAAGAAACATGGGGAGGAATCTGATTGATGCATCGGAAGTCTTTTTTACTTCTTCAACCCGATAAACCGCTTGATATCGTTGAGTTTGTTGAGGGCTTCCACCGGGGTGAGGTTGTCAATATCCGTATTGGCAATTTCGTCACGTATCTGTTTCAACACCGGGTCATCGAGGTTAAAGAAGCTCATCTGCATGCCCTCACGCGTATCGCCGATCTCACCGACAGGTTTGCTGATCCGCCCCCCGGTGGCTGAATCTTCGGCAGCCTCGCGGTTGCCGGCTTCCAGCTCCGCCAGGATCATATTGGCCCGTTTCACCACGCTTTTAGGCATACCGGCCATTTCCGCAACATGGATCCCGAAACTGTGTTCACTGCCACCGCGTTCCAGCTTCCGCAGGAAAATCACCCGGTTGTCCAGTTCCCTGATAGAGACATTGTAGTTCTTTACCCTGCCAAAGGATGACTCCATCTCGTTCAGTTCATGATAGTGGGTAGCAAATAACGTCTTCGCCCGCCATTTCGGGTGTTCGTGGATATATTCCACCATGGCCCAGGCAATGGAGATACCGTCATAGGTGCTTGTTCCCCTGCCGATCTCATCCAGCAAGACCAGGCTGCGGTCGGAGAGGTTGTTCAGGATACTGGCAGATTCAAGCATCTCGACCATAAAGGTGGATTCCCCCAACGAGATATTGTCGGAAGCACCCACGCGTGTAAAAATCTTGTCCACCCAACCTATCTTTGCCGAAGCGGCAGGCACGAAGCTGCCCACCTGGGCCATGAGGGTAATCAGTGCCACTTGTCGCAACAGCGCGGATTTACCCGACATGTTGGGACCGGTGAGAATGATTACCTGCTGTTCCTCATTGTCGAGGTAGACATCGTTGGAGATATATTCCTCATCCACAGGCAGCTGCTTTTCGATCACCGGGTGACGGCCTTCCCTGATATCGATGGCCGTGGTATCATTCAGTTCAGGCCTTACATAGTTATTCTCCCGGGCGGTCCTGGCAAATGACAGCAATACATCCAGCCGCGCAATCAGGGAGGCATCCAGCTGGATCGCCTGCAGGTACTCACCCAGGCTTACCACGAGGTTATTGAACAGCTCTGCTTCCAGCGCCAGGCTTTTTTCTTCTGCGCCAAGGATCTTCTGCTCGTATTCTTTCAGCTCCTCGGTAATATAGCGTTCGGCACTGACCAGCGTCTGTTTGCGGATCCACTCTTCCGGGACTTTATCCTTATGGGTATTCCTGACCTCGATATAGTATCCAAACACATTGTTGAACGCAATTTTCAGGCTGGGAATCCCGGTGCGTTCGATCTCCCGCTGCTGGATCTGTTTCAGGAAATCCTTCCCGGAATGCATGATATGCCGTAGCTCGTCCAGCTCCGGGGAAACACCTTTTGCAATCACATTTCCCTTGTTGACCTGGTTTGGAGGATCTTCATTGATCTCCTTTTCGATCCGCTCCTTTACAGAAGTACATGGATTGATCTGTTCGGCGATTCGCTTAAGGGCTGTCAATCCAGAACTTTTGCATGCTTTCTTTATGGGATCGATCGCCGCCAGGGCGTTTTTTAACTGGATGAGCTCCCGGGGGGTCACCTTTCCAACCGCTATTTTGGACACAACACGTTCCAGGTCCCCGATTTGACGGATATACCCTTCTATCTCCTCTGAGAATTCAGTGTTTTCTCTGAAGAAATCGACCATTTTGTGCCTTTCGCGTACCAACAGGATATCTTTCAGCGGAAGTGAAAGCCAGCGTTTGAGCAATCTGGATCCCATGGGTGAAACGGTACGGTCCATCACCTCCAGCAATGTTTTTCCGCCATCATGAAGTGCCTGGAAGATCTCCAGGTTGCGGATCGTGAACCGGTCGAGCCACACATAATGGTCTTCTTCGATTCGGGAGAGATTGGAAATGTGGCTGGTCTGTGTATGCTGGGTAAGGTCGAGATACTGCAGGATCGCCCCGCTGGCAATAATACCATGCTTCAGCCGGTGCACACCGAAACCTTTCAAATTCCTGGTCTTGAAATGTTTGAGCAATTTATCCTGCGCATTGTCCTCTGTAAAGACCCAGTCTTCCATGGGATATGTATAATATCCGGATCCGAATTTTTCCTCGAAGAATGCATTCTTGCTTCTCTGAACGAGGATCTCCTTGGGTTCAAAACTGCTGATCAGCTTATCGATGTATTCAAAATTCCCTTCTGCTGTCAGGAACTCCCCCGTGGAAATATCAAGGAATGAAATGCCGGCCATGTTGCTGTCGAGGTAGAGTCCGGCCAAAAAATTATTCTCTTTATGCTCCAGTACGTTGTCGTTGGTCGTCACTCCCGGAGTCACCAGTTCGGTGATTCCCCGTTTGACGATCTTTTTGGTCATTTTCGGATCTTCCAGCTGCTCACAAATCGCCACGCGTTGCCCGGCGCGTACCAGTTTGGGAAGATAAGTATCCAACGCATGGTGCGGGAATCCGGCCAGTTCCACGAAAGATGCCGCACCATTGGCCCGGCGTGTAAGGGTAATCCCCAGGATGTCTGCTGCACGGATGGCATCTTCACCGAATGTTTCATAGAAATCCCCTACCCGGAACAGCAGGATCGCATCCGGATGTTTCGCCTTGATGCTATAATATTGCTTCATCAAGGGCGTTTCAACGATATTTTTTGCAGATTCAGTCAATACCAGGTTATTTGCATTTCAAAAATAACTGATTGGACGGGATTTGCGAAGTGGGGTGATGTTATTTTGAAAGATTGTTTATAAGTCCGTCGCAGGCAGCTCATCCAGTTGTCAAATTGCACCATTTGTTCTATGGGTCATTTGCCGGGAGAAAAAGTCAAATTCCACACAGAAAAGCGCACTTCCATTTGGAGAATCAGCGGATGTTTGCTTATTTGAAAGTTTTTCCGGAAATCCCTGCTCAATGATAATACTTTTTATGACGGGAAAAATGAATACAGTCAGAACATCAAAACAATAACAAGATAAGACAACGTATCCGGCTGCAACCAGTTTAATTTTAGGTTCATGCATAGATGAAACCTCATCATTGGGCATCACGAATGCTGCAGATCACGGACTAAATTAAATGAACCGAAATCGCCATTGCGATGGCGCCGGTGATACTAATATCTGGGATGAAACAGGGAAAATATACATTAACAGTCCTGATCTTCGCGGGGTTCTTCCTGGGGATCCTTGCCGGCTGGCTGGCAGGTGAATCTATTGTGCCCTGGGCCACACCTATGAAGGAGTTGTTCCTGCGGTTGCTAAAAATGGCCATTCTTCCACTGGTGATCACCTCCATTGTCAGTGCCGTAGTGAAAGTCGGATCATCGCGTGGCCTGGGACGGATCACCTTTCGTACCATTACTTATTATCTTTCTACCAGCCTGCTGGCGATCCTCACCGGGCAAATCCTGGTGAATATATTCAAACCCGGTGTGGGAGTGAACCTTGGTCTCGATGCCGACCCGGAAACCATCGGAGTGGTGGAAAAGGGCCTGGGTGAACTGATCCTGGACATCATCCCTGAAAACGTATTTGCAGCCATGGCCCGCGGGGATGTCCTGCCGGTAATCTTCTTTTCCATCTTGTTCGGATTTTTCGTCACCCAGCTACAGGAAAAAAAACGCATGCTGATGGGAGACTTTTTCCAGGCTGGATTTGAAGCAATGATGAAACTGACCCTTTTCGTGATCTGGACCGCGCCGATCGGTGTGTTCGGGATTGTGGCCATCATTGTTGCAGAGACCGGTTTCGAGGCATTCGTGCCGCTGGGAAAATATTTCCTGATCGTCCTGGCCGGACTTTCCATTCATTTTCTCATCACCCTGCCAATGATTCTGCGGTTGATAGGAAAAACGAAACCGGTGCGGCATTACAGGGGCATGGTTACTGCGTTGCTCACTGCATTTTCCACCTGTTCCACCATTGTCACCCTCCCCTTCACCATGAAAGCAGTCACTGACCACAGCGGCGCCTCTGAAAAAGCCGCCGGGTTCGTACTGCCCATCGGTGCTACCATCAACATGGATGGTACTGCGCTGTATGAATGTGTTGCCACGATTTTTATTGCACAAGTTTACGGTTTCGACCTCACGCTGGCACAAAACGGTATTATCGTGATCACTGCCATCCTTGCCTCCATTGGTGCTGCCTCGATCCCTATGAGCGGCCTGGTCATGATGACAATTATACTGAATGCAGTGGGTCTTCCCCTGGAGGGAATCGGGATCATCCTGGCGGTGGACCGGATCCTGGATATGTTCCGTACCACCGTGAATGTATTCAGTGACAGTGTGGGTGCTGTCGTGATCTCAAAGCTGGAAAATGGAAATGCATAGGAATTTCTTTACTTAAGCTTAAGACATAGTTCACACCTCTTTCCCTGATCTGCGCTATATTTGCCCCTGAACAGATACAGAAAATGTATGATGTTCACCACATACCTCCTTATCCATCCAGACCTACAAATGGTCAAACCCCCGGCCCGGCAATGATTGCCGGGCTTTTTTTGTTGTCGGTGCAATATGCATCGTTTTCGCCAGGGAGCCTGTTCCTGTATTGATCTGCGGAAAAATTCAGGATTTCGTGAACGTACCGATTACCTGCAACAATGAACAATAAAGGGAGAAAACCCAGAACTGAATTCACAGACCATTCAACAATTTGATATAAAAAAGGTTATTCTTCCATGAAAGAATTCTGGAACGAACGATACAGCGTTGAAGAATATGTATACGGCAAAGTGCCCAATACTTTTTTCAGTGCGCATATCATGCAGTTGAACCCGGGAAAGCTCCTGCTGCCCGGGGAGGGAGAAGGAAGAAACGCAGTATTTGCTGCATCCCTGGGGTGGCAGGTGCACGCTTTCGATGTGAGTGAAGCCGGTCAATCAAAGGCACTCAGGCTTGCTGCCGAAACGGGCGTCTCAATTCAGTATACACTTTCACCCTACCTGCAATATGACAACAATGGAGAATATTATGATGCCATTGGTTTGTTTTTTACCCACCAACCTTCGGAAATGCGTACAGCCTTCCATCAACGGCTGATCACAATGCTGGCTCCCGGGGGAATACTCATCATGGAAAAGTTTCACAAAGACCAGGTGCATCGGTATACAGGTGGTCCCGGCAATGTGGATTTCCTGGTGAATGAACAGGAAGTTCTCCAGGATTTCGGGTCGCTGGAAATCCTGGAACTCAACGAACAGGTCAGGTCGCTCAATGAAGGACCTTTTCACCAGGGCGAAGCAGCTGTAGTTCAGTTTGTAGGAAAAAAGAAAAACAATTAGCCTGTTCTCATGTTACACCTGTATCAACTCAATCAGCTCAGCTATGGACCTTGGACTAAAAGATAAAGTGATGATGGTAGCGGCCTCGAGCTCGGGACTGGGATTTGCCATCGCCCGCAACCTGGCAAAAGAGGGTGCAAAACTTTCCATTGCCAGCCGCAATGTGAAGCATATTGAAACAGCTGCAACAGAGATCCGCAAGGAGAGTGAAGTGGAGGTCTTTCCTTCCGTCATGGATGTTACAGATCCTTTCACCATTGAAAGATGGACAAAGGACACCCTTCAGAAATTTGGAAGGATCGATGGGCTGTTAATAAATGCAGGCGGTCCTCCGGCCGGAAGGTTTGATGACCTGGATGATTCCAAGTGGATAGCGGGCTTCGAATTAACCATGATGGGTACCGTACGCATGATCCGCCAGGTGTTACCCCATATGAAGAAACAAAAAAGCGGATCTATTGTAACTGTTACTTCAGTTAGCATAAAGGAACCCATTGATAACCTGTTGCTTTCAAATGTCATGCGTTCAGGAGTATCGAGTCTCCTCAAGAGTCTCTCCTTTGACCTGGCAAAACAGGGCATCCGGATCAATAACCTGGTTCCCGGGCTTTTCGGAACCGAACGACTGAAAGCGCTGGATTTGATCAATTCGCGTGAATGGAGGATGACCCTTGAAGAGGTGCAAAGCATCAATTTCAGTAATATTCCAATGGGCAGGTATGGCGATCCTGATGAATTTGGCAAGGCAGCCGCTTTCCTGCTCTCTGATGCAGCTTCTTATGTGACAGGGGAAACCTTTTTCGTGGACGGGGGCAGAACGCGGTCAGTACGTTAATATCACCATCATGCACCAGCATATTTTATCGGAGCAGTCCCTCACCCTTTCAGAAGAACTGGCAGAAGGTGTTTTCCTGATCGGTTTCAGGCGTGATTTTGAATTCAAGGCCGGCCAGGTGATCGGCATCGGAATTGAAAAAGACGGTCCACGCCGCCTGTACAGTATTTGCAGTGGCGAAGATGAAGATGAAGTAAGGATCCTGTACAATGTTATTGATGAGGGGTACCTTACTCCCCGTCTGAGTGACCTCGGTGAAGGAGATTCCATCTGGATCACGGAACCCCGGGGCGAATTCCTGTACGATCCTGCCCCGGCGATCTTTATTGCCAGCGGAACCGGTATTGCACCTTTCTATTCCATGTTTCGTTCCGGACAATTTGAAAATAAGGTGTTGATCCATGGGGAGCGCTACCTGGAGCGTTTCTATTTTTATGATGAATTTTCGGAGGTACTTGGAGAAAACTACCTGCGCTGCTGCTCACAGGAAGAGGATGAACAGGTATTCAGCGGCAGGGTTACCGATTATTTGAAGCATGCCCCCTCATTGCCAGCTGATTTCAAGTATTATCTTTGTGGCAGGGCAGAGATGGTGGTTGAGAGCAGGGATTTACTGATCGAAAGGGGAATCCCGTTTAACCAGATCGTCTCAGAGATCTATTTCTGATATGGAACCACTTTTTGGAAAAACATTGGAAGAGCTGAAACAGGTGGCTGTTGATTTGCAGTTACCCGGATTTGCAGCGAAGCAGATAACCGATTGGTTGTATCAAAAAAAGATCGGGTCCGTCGACGAGATGACCAATCTTTCCAAAGCAGCCAGGAGTGCCCTGAATGAGCAGTATACGTTGGGATTGGCTCCCTATAAAAACGTGCAATCATCCGTCGATGGCACAAAAAAATATCTGTTCAATACCAATATCGGTAAATTTGTTGAAACAGCCTACATTCCCGATAAAGACAGGCATACCGTATGTGTTTCCACCCAGGTGGGATGCAAGATGGGGTGCTTGTTCTGCATGACCGGCAAGCAGGGATTCCAGGGCAACCTGACTGCGGGAGAGATCCTCAACCAACTGCGGAGCATTGAGGAGTGGGAGCAGGTGACCAATATCGTCTATATGGGCATGGGTGAACCCCTGGACAACCTGGAAGCGGTACTGAAAAGCCTGGAGATCCTCACGGCCGACTGGGGCTTTGCCATGAGTCCACGTCGCATCACCGTGTCGACCATCGGGATCATTCCTGCAATGAAGGAGTTCCTGGAAAAGAGCGAGGCCCACCTGGCGGTGAGTTTACATTCACCTTTTGAATCAGAGCGTAAAATGCTGATGCCGATCCAGCAGGTCTACCCGCTTGAAGAAGTACTGGAGGAGATCCGCTCCTGGGATTTCGGGAGGCAACGTCGTGTATCTTTTGAATACATCATGTTTCGTGATCTGAACGATACGCCGAAACATGTAAAAGAGCTGATGAAACTCCTGGAAGGAATCCGTTGCCGTATCAACCTCATCCGTTTCCACCCGATCCCGGACACACCGCTCGATACCTCAACAAACGAACGTATTAATGCCTTTAAGGAAGAACTCAATGCCCGTGGTGTCTTTACCACCATCCGTGCCAGCCGTGGCGAGGACATTTATGCAGCCTGCGGACTGCTTTCCACAAAAGAACTTGTGAAAAAATAGGTGCTGCTCAAATAAACTGGTGCTGCTCATAACCGGGAATCATTCAATGCGGCATTTCTTCCAAAAAAAACACCCATCTGCGATCTTTTACCTGTTCATCACATGAACTGGTATGAGACAATGGATCCATGACATTACCGGTTTCTTTTTCCCGCTTTATTGTCCGGTATGCGGAAAAGTACTGTATTTCCCCGGGGAGCTCATCTGCCTGTCATGTGAGCAGAAGATGCCGGTCACGCGGTATATCAGCGACCCTGACAATCCGGTTGCCCAGCTATTTTGGGGAAGGATCGAAATCGCAGGGGCCTTTTCCCTGCTTCGCTTTGAAAAAGGTTCCAGGTACCAGCCCCTGCTGCACCTGCTGAAATACAAGGGCCATAAAAAGATGGGAGTGTTTTTGGGGCGCATGCTTGGTGCTGCATTGAAAAACAGTATGCTGGCAGAGGCTGACCTGGTGGTTCCCGTGCCACTGCATCCGAAAAAAGAACGCACCCGGGGATACAATCAAAGTGCACTGATTGCAGCTGGAGTTTCAGAAGTCACTGGCATTCCGCAGCATCAAAAAATCCTGTTCAGGCGGGAAAATACCGGTTCCCAGACCCGCAGAAACCGTTATGAGCGATGGGAAAACATGGAAGATGTATTTGGGCTTTGTAAGGGGGCCGAAGGGTACAGCGATCTCGCTGTCCTGATGATCGATGATGTGGTCACCACCGGCTCCACCCTGGAAGCGTGTGCCACTACCCTGCAAAAGATGCCCGGAACAAAGGTCTTTGTTGCTACAGTTGCATGTGCATGATCAACGGATGAAATAATACCGGGCATTGATGCTGAGGACATCGTGGAACCATCCGGAATTGCGATAGCGCACCGCATATCCATCGAATTTGTAAAACGGAATAACAGAATAGTTGAACCGTAGTCCAAGGGCGAGTTTTGGAAGTACAAAATAGTTGATGCCTGCAAAAGCGGTTATGCCAAATCTATTCAGGTCGTTGGCATTGTCCGAAGGAATGGCACCATTTTCATCAGCGTAATACTCCCAGATCAATACATCGGGAGCGAATCCCAGTTCGGCCTGAATCCGTTCATTGATGAAATAGTGCAATGACAGCGGCATCTCTATATACCGAAGGTCGATCAGGTCGAGCCCCATGACGTTCCCGGCGAGGTCTCGCTGGATATCATATTTCCCACGCGAAGTATATTTCAGCTCCAATTGCCAGTAGAGCTGAGGAATACCCGTTTGCCTTGATACAAATGCACCCGCGTTCAGACCGAGCTTCCCGTATAATTCGTCTGTGTCATTGTCAATTCTTGCAGCATTCAGTCCGGCAGATATTCCTCCCTGGAATTTCTGTCCGGATGCCTGGAAAGCCAGCACAACCAGCATTACCAGCAGTATAGTTTTTGTATTCATCCTTACAATTATTATTTAAAACCGGTTCAGCGTCACTGGAGCATGCATCCACCGCTGAAACTCTTCAATACCGGGATTAAATTAGATGAAATTCATTTGATAACCAAGCAGGGAATGGGGAATTGGCACACGGGTGCCACTTTATTCAATCTCAAGATCGTATTTTTCCAGCATGCCGGGCAACGCGGCAGATGCCACCTTTGCCCCGCGAATGTAATTGTTTTCCGGATCGATGGAGTAATTTTCAGCTGTGCGCAGATCAGCCTCCTCCAGGATGGTATTGTCAAAAACCGCCTTATACAGGTCACTCCGCCTGATCACCGCCCGGGCCAGGTTTGCTCCTGAAAAATCAACTTCCTGGAGATTACAATTATTGAAGAATGTACCCTGTATCTTCAATTCAATAAAAGAGGAAAGCTGCAACATACAATTGTCGAAACGGAATGAGAGCAGGGTTGTGTTACAGTCTTCAAAACGCAGACCGGTCATTTTGCAATTCCTGAATTCGATTTCCTGGAAAGTGACTTTATTTAGTTTCGCCAGGCTGAGATTGCAGGATTCAAAGACACAATCAACAAATACCAATCCCTTTAATTCAATACTATAGAAATTGCAACCACTGAAGGTGCAGTTCTCATAAATGCCCTTTTCAGGAACTTCCCTGGTATAATCGACGTTTTCAAAACTACTGTCTTCAAATACCTGATCTGGCATGGTTTCTAAATATTTCCTGGAACAACATGGATATATGTTGCCTGCAGCGTGTTGTTATACAAGATATCACTTTTTGCATTAGCAGTTGAAGTGTCGCTCCGGAATTTACAGGAATAGACTAAAAAGTAATGTGAACCCCTCATCATCAGGCATAGATCTTTCAGCGTTGCAATGACAGGGTTATAAATAAAATATGTACAAATCCAATGTGGCTACCTGGGGTTCGTACCAGGTAAAAATGGTGTTCAGATCAAAAAAGACAGGGATCAGTTGTCCCTGTCTTCAAAATTTTCTCTTTTTTTGATCTCTATTCTTCTAAAGATCAATACAATGATAATCACCACGGCGGCAATGAATAAAACTACTTCCAGGCCAATGATGAATTGCGCAATCCCAGGCATCTCATTTCAATTTTACTGCTGTGCCATATGCCAGGATTTCTGCGGCTCCCTGGGTAACCATGGACGTAGACAGCCTGACATTGATAATGGCATCGGCGCCAAGTTTTATTGCATCCTGTTCCATGCGTTGCAATGCCTGCTCACGCGATTCCGCCTGCAGTTTCGTGTATTCTTCGATCTCTCCGCCCACGATGTTCTTCAAACCTGCGAAGATGTCCCGTCCAATGTTCCTTGCACGGACGGTGCTTCCACGGGCAATTCCAAGAAGCTCAACGACCTCCCTGCCCGGGATGGTTTCTGTTGTTGTAGATATCATAATTGAATTGTTTTTTTGTGCAGACTAAAGATACAGAAAAAACAATTTGAGTATGCAATTAGAATATATATATATTAATCGTTATTTATATATTTATTAAAATATATATTTCAGATTTGATTCAAAAATTCCCGAATCCCTTCCGTTGCTGTTTTATTGATAAATGTAACCGCCATTCCGCCGATCCCCAGGGGTTCACCCGGGTCGATCACATATACCGGGGTACCCGGACGGGTATAGTGAACCAGGCCGGCAGCAGGATACACATTCAGCGAGGTGCCGATCACCAGCAGGATATCCGCTGCATGCACAAGGGGTACGGCCTTCTCGATTGCAGGTACCGCCTCGCCGAACCACACAACATGCGGTCGGAGCTGGTGGCCGGCATCTGAGAGGTCCCCCTCTTTCAGTTCCCAACCATCAATATCATACACATCCTCTTCATTGATGGTGCAGCGCGCCCTGCGCAACTCACCATGCAGGTGCAGCACCGTTGTTGAACCGGCCCTTTCATGCAGGTCATCTACATTTTGCGTAATGATCTGTACATCGTATCTTTTTTCAAGTGCAGCAAGTTCTTTATGTGCAGCGTTGGGTTGTGCCTCCAGCAACGCCTTCCGGCGCTCATTATAGAACCGCAATACCAGTTCACGATTGTTTTTCCATGCTACAGGACTGGCTACTTCGGTCACATCATATTCCTCCCAGAGTCCCCCCATGTCGCGAAAAGTGCGGATGCCACTTTCGGCACTAATGCCTGATCCTGATAATACAACCAATTTTTGCATGTCTTTTTGTCTTTTTACAATGATGCAATATTAAAATCCTTTTTAAAATCCTGCTGTTGGCAACAAGATTTTTTTGTGTGTTGCTGCAGAAAACGAATCATTTCAAACAGATCATTTATCCCGCTTCCTGAATTTTGCCCGTACCACCAGGATAAAACCCCAGATAACCATTACTGCGGAGACCAGGAGCATGATTTCCGAAAGAACAAAAATCCATTTTTCGTCCGGAACAAAGTCTTTGGTCATCACCATGGAAAGCAATGTCAACATGATTCCGACGAACAGCAATACTTGTCCTTTTCTTTCCATATTCTATCCTATTTATCTGAAAACACAGTGCATGCGTGACATTCCACGTGACGCACCATTTGAAGAATATAAAAATAGGTTATTTCAGCAACTTTAACTAATTTTATCCATGCGATTTTTCAGCAAATACCCTGATATTCTGAATGTTATATGATCAGCCAGGAGACAGTCAATAAAATATTCGATACGGTGGACATCGTGGAGGTGATCTCTGATTATGTAACACTAAAGAAATCAGGAGCCAATTACAAGGGGCTCAGTCCATTCAGTAATGAGAAAACCCCTTCGTTCATGGTTTCTCCCTCCAAGGGGATTTTCAAGGATTTCAGTTCGGGTAAAGGCGGCAATGCTGTGGGGTTTCTCATGGAACATGAAAAACTATCCTATCCCGAAGCCCTCCAGTACCTCGCCCGCAAATACAACATTGAGATCGAGGAGACAGAAATGTCGCCCGAAGAGATCCAGCAACGCAATGAACGAGAAAGCCTGCTTGCAGTTACTTCATATGCGCAGAAATTCTTCACCGAACAGTTATACACTGCAGAGGGAAAGGCAATAGGTCTCAGTTACTTGCGGCAGCGGGGATTCCGCGAAGATATCATCAGCAAATTCCAGCTGGGGTACAGTCCGGAAGACCGTAAAGCGCTTACCAACAGTGCCCTGAAAGCGGGTTATAAACAGGATTTCCTGGTAAAGACCGGGCTGACAATTGAGAAGGAAGATTACGTCTTCGACCGGTTTGCCGGACGCGTGATCTTCCCGATCCACGGAATCTCCGGCAACGTGGTCGGTTTTGGCGGACGAACGTTGAAATCGGACAAGAATACCGCCAAATACCTGAATTCCCCTGAATCGGATATTTACCACAAGAGCCGCATCCTGTATGGGTTGTTCCAGGCAAAAAAGAGCATTGTCAACAACAACCGGTGTTTCCTGGTGGAAGGATACACGGATGTGATCGCCCTGCACCAGGCAGGCATTGAGAACGTGGTCTCCTCATCCGGTACAGCGCTTACTGCCGAGCAGATCAGGCTGATCAAGCGGTTTTCGGAAAACATCACAGTGTTGTATGACGGGGACGAAGCAGGACTGAAGGCTTCCTTCCGTGGAATCGATATGATCCTTGAAGAAGGACTGAATGTGAAGGTGGTCCTCTTCCCGGATGGTGAGGATCCCGACTCCTTTTCTCAGGGCCGCAGTTCTTCGGAATTCATTGAATTCATCGACAGCCAGGAACAGGATTTCATCACCTTCAAGACTGAAGTATTGATCGCGGATACAAAAAACGATCCGATCAAGCGGGCCAATATGATCACGGATATCGTACGATCTGTTGCTATGATCCCGGATGGAATCAAGCGATCTGTTTTCTTGAAGGAATGCAGCAAACTTCTGGACACGGAAGAGGCGGTCTTATACAGCGAAGTGAACAAGATCCGCGAAAAGCGCCGTGAGCAGGCATGGAAAAAGGAACGCAGCCGGCCTGACCAGCTGGTCGTGCCGGAGCAACCGACCGTTCCTTCATTTGTACAAAACGTGTACTCCGAAATCGAGGAGCGTGAGATCATCTATTTCCTGCTGAAATTCGGCAACAAAAGGTTGAAATTGTCAGGAGAAGAAAATCCGGATATCACTGTAGCACAGTTCATCATTCGCGAGATCCAGAATGATGAACTGGAGTTTACCAACCTGGTGTACAAACAGGTCTTTGAAGATGTAAAAGCCATGATCGAATCCGGCAGGGAGATTTCTGAGCGTGTATTTACTTTTCATGACAACAAGGAGGTACAGGACCTGGCAGTGGATATCGTCACCTCCAAGTATGAACTCAGCAATGTCTGGAAAAGAAAGGAATCCTACATCGAATTACCGGGAGAGAATCTTGGTGTTGAGGTCCCCAAAGCCCTGTTGCTTTATAAACTTCGCGTGGTGGGTGTGGCCCTGGAAGATCTGAGGAAACAGATTGGCGATGCGGAGAAAGACAAAAATGACGAAAGGGTGATGGAGTTGATGGAACATCTGCGCAACCTGGAAGGGGCCAAAAATGAGATCACCAATGTGATCGGGGAACGGATCATTCTGAACTAAACCAGTCCTGGATCTTACGACCGACAATTCAGCAAACATTAACAAAAACCAGATGGCTCCCCTGGGTACAGCACGCATGGAACCGTTTACGACCTACTGCAATACTTGAAATCTTACTTCTGTCGTATTTCCGTGTTCATCCACCACGGTGATTCTGTGGTTTCCGGCTTCTATTTCAAGTGCAAGCTGGTGTTGATGTTGCGTGGTTCCTATATAAGTTTCATCCAGGTGCCAGAAAACCCTGGTGTCGGGCTGACGGTGTGCTACCTCCAGCACTACCTTTCCCATTGTCCCGTCCAGTTCGCGCGGGATCACCAGGTGACTGTCCCATTCCGGGTACACTATTTCCAGTTCACGCACTGATTGATCCTTACACCCCTCCATTACTGGGGGAAGTGTCCTGTAAGCAGGATGTCCCGGCTCATAATACCACTCCATGAGCGGAGGGAGCACGAACCAGGCTGAAGTCTTCATGGAATGCACCGGGTAACATTCACTGTTGACCCTCAGGTTTCCTTCCCGGTTGGTATGGATGAGCCGATGGTAAGGACAGGGAAGTGTCTCCGCACCCCTTGGTACGATCAGGATCGTGTCTGTTTCGTTGCAGTGCGGACCGGCCAGGTATCCCGATTGCCTGCATACAGCTGCTTCTTCAAGGTCATCAAGCGGTGGACTGAACCATGAAGTAGAGGGCAGGATACTGAACACATCAAACATCAGCGGGGCTGCTGCGGTGATCCCGGACAATCCCTGTCTTCCTTCTCCATCGGCATTCCCGGCCCACACTGCCACCACATATTCAGGCGTTACACCAACAGCCCATGCATCCCGGGACCCGTAACTGGTACCGGTTTTCCAGGCAATTTTCCGACTTGATGACAATAAATACCATAATGACAATTCCTCTGGTCTATTTACCTCAAGTAATGATTGAAAAGTAATCCAGATACTCGAGGCAGAGAGGGTGCCCTCCTCCTGGAGTTCGCCTTCTCTTGGAGCCTTCCCTGCCGGAGCACGCTCCACAGGTCCGTCACCGACACCTGTCGCGGTATGCACCCCGGTTCTGCCGGGGAAGGATAGTGCAATTATGCTCCCGGTGATATTTCCGGAGGCATTTTCTGCCTTTGCGATTACCGGCATGTGGTAATCCGAAGGATAATAGTTCCCATTGCCCGATGAATAATGATTCAGCACCCTGGCCATGCTTCCGTATACTCCAGCGAGTTCCCACAATGTGGTTTCACCCCCACCAAGGATCAATGTGAGCCCGTAATGCTCATGGGAATAGTTGAATGTTGAGAATCCAAGGTTACGCAGTAATCCCAGGAAGGGATCCACTCCATAATTTTTCAGCATGATCACAGAGGGAATATTCAGGGAACGGCTCAGCGCTTCATATGCCGGAACAGCACCATCATACTGACGGTCATAGTTTTTAGGTGCATACCCGTTATAACGCACCGGCACATCAGGAACGAGCATTGCCGGCAAAATCTCCCCATTGTCGAGCATCCCGGCAAAAAGAAAGGGTTTAAGAATGCTGCCGGTACTTCGACGCGCACGGATCACATCCACGCTGTTCCCGTGGTCTCCCCCGTCGCGGGCCCGGGTGTTTCCGACATAGGCCAGTACTTTCCCGGTCTCCACCTCCATAACCAGGCAGGCCATATTGTGTATTTCGTTGGCACGTAATTGCTCCTGGCGGATCTCTGCCAGGTCATTGACCCGGTCCTGCAATCGTTTGTCCAGGGTGGAATGCAACCGGTTCCGGGCATCAGCCACCATGACCTGGTCGGTCAGGTGTGGTGCCAGATCAGGCAAAGGCAGGGGTGCTGCGGGCAAAGGTTCCCGGATTGCAAGCCTGCATGAAAGCGAGTCCAGTTTTCCCCGGTCACGTAATACCAGGAGCAACCGGTCACGTTTTTGTTTCAAAGCGGACCTGTTCCTGCCGGGGTGGATCAATGCCGGCGCATTGGGAAGTACCGCAAGCAAGGCAGATTCGGACCAGGTGAGGTGATGTGGTGCAGTCCCAAAATAGCGCCACGCCGCAGCTTCCAGTCCCACCACGTTCCCTCCGAACGGTGCATGATTTGCATAGGTTTTCAATATCTCCTTCTTGGAAGCCGAACATTCGTAACGAAGGGCCATCCATATTTCGATAAGCTTCTGGCGTAGGTTCCGGGGTTTGTTATTCCTGGACATGCGCATCACCTGCATAGTGATGGTGCTCCCCCCACTCCGGATCTCCCTGGCTTTCAGGTTCCGGATCAATGCCCTGAACAAGCTTCCGGGATTCACTCCCGGGTGTATATAGAAATATTGGTCTTCGAATGCCACCACTGCCGCAGCATATTTTTCCGGAACTGAATCGATCCCGGGGAAACGCCATTGTCCGTCGGGAGCAATACGTGCACCGAGCAACTCTCCCTGCCTGTCGTAAACCGCGGTTGACAATGGATCATAGAAAAGATCTGCTGGAAGCGAGATCCAGAAAAGCAGTAGCACCACAACGAGTGCAACTGCCACGTACCTGTATTTTTTCCACCACTTTCTGGCCCTCATCGTTCACGCACTGTTATCAAAAATTATGCATTCCAGTATTGTCGGGAGCGCAAATTCAGTATTTTCATTTATTACTGACGTCCCACAACCTCTACCCACTTCCCCGGGATGACTGTCTGGACATTGTTTTTGTACATCTCTTCCGCCTGTACAGAAGGGAGATAAAACCTGCCCTGGTATGCTGCATTCAGCCTGATGGAAATAGTTTTGGATGTGTTGGGCGGCAAAGAAAAATAGGTCATTACCCTGTCGTCACGGATGTCCTGGTATGTGAATGACTGATCTGCACCGGTTGTGTTGAACAATCTTTCGTTATGGATTTCCCATCCCGGGGGAAACATTGTGGTGAGCGCAACATTGTCCAGGTGGCCCATCGTGCCCGGGTTATATATCCTGTAAACCGCCCTGAAATCTGTCCCCTGTATAACCTGTTCCGGAGATAACCGGTTCTCTTCCATGTCGGTATAATATACCTGCACCCGCAGGTTGTTTTCCATAGCCTGTTCTTCCCCCGGTGTTGGCAGACCGGTGTTGATGATCCGAACGAACATCATTCCTCCGGTCTGGTTTTCCACCATGATGGTTCCTTTTTCCGACCTGTCAGGATCAAAGGACACCTGGGCAAGTGGCAGTCCTGTTTCTGCCTGTTGTTTGTCATTTTCGTTAAACGCATAGGTGAATTTCAGCCGGTCGTCCGATATGCTGCCCCCGGTAAATTTGGCTACAGCCACCAGGCTGTATGCCGTTGCCTGGGTGTTCATCCACCGGCCTGAGCTCAGTCGTTCAGCGATCTG
>CAYOSB010000041.1:0-21405 GCA_964406495.1 uncultured Bacteroidaceae bacterium
TTGATTAAACAAGCTATCTTTTATCTTTTTTTGCACAAATCGCTCGATCTAGGTACTACTTACAAGAACTCCCTGAGGATCATTAATCTCCATAATTGCATTTTCTAAAGGAATAGATATCCGCTCATTTAAAGCGGCTTTAACGTCAATAACATCTGCATTTATTGATTTTCCTTCCCACTGAATTTCAATGCCATACACCTTCGAAATGCCTGCATCAATTTCTATCACAGGTTTTCCAATGGCATCGGTATTTATTCGCCAATTCGCATCTTTGCCATTTACATTTACTGATTTTATTTTGTCGTAATCTGCCTTTACAGAAAGTGTAAGTGAGGATTCAACGGGCAGATTCAGGTTAAAACTATACTTGTCTCTTTTTCCCATGCGCTTAAATTTATAATCGACATAGCTGGTTTTAAGTTCTGCATCATTCCATCCTGACGGAAATCCCGGTTTAATGACCAGTTTATTGTTCATTAAATCAGGAATAATGCCATAAAGGCCCTGAATCATTGTCCGTGCAAGCATTGCCACAGGATCAGCAAAATCGCGATAGGTCTCTCCTCTGGCAGCATCATAAAATGAAATTTGGGTCACGTTCCCCGGGCCGCTACCCAGATACATGGCATCCAGAACATTCCCCTTAAATAGCTTATAAGCTTCGTCGTACCGACCGCTCTGCCAGTAAGACAAAGCTGTATGAACCACTTCACCAAACGCAACATTATTAATAGACCAAAAATATGGATTCCAGTTTGTGGTTGAAACCAGATAATTGTTATTGCTTTCCAGACCCTCTGCAATAACAGGGATATGAGGTATCTCGGTATCAATGTACCTGGTTGCCTGGTAAGCTTTAAAAGGATCATGGATATCAGAGTCTATGGAGTGATAAACTGTCCATATTGCAGCACTCTCGTGTACACTCTTGTGTCCCATAAAATCGACATATTCCGCCCAATGCCCTTTATTCTTTAACCAAAGTTTACTGTTTATTGCATGAAGTATATTCCTTGCTTCATTTTCATAAATTGCAGGATCTTCTCCTATTTTTCGGGCAATTTCAGCTGCCATTTTATTGGCCCTGTAGTTATATGCCGAGGAGTGGGTTACCCCACCACTATTATATTGAAGTGCATCTGAAGCCCAAATACAACAGTATGCATCGTATAAACCGTCATTGTCAGGATCGTAAAGTTGTTTTTCCCAATTCAAATGTCTCTTAATAACCGGGAATGTTTTCTTCACATAATCCATATCACCAGTCCAATTGAAATGCCAGAGTAATTCATCAATAAAACAAAGGTTCATATCATAATGGTGCATTACATCGGTTCTGTTTGGCGAACGGCAAATATATCCGTTGCTATACATAGGTGTGCCCCATTTTTTCTCTGCGCGGGCAAGGTGTTTTTCTGGATCCTGTGTATGCGGTAATGTAATGGGTACGTCTGTCACCTGGGATGCAGCATAACCATCAAAATGCTTTCTGCCTCGCTCCGGTATTCCCATTACATCGGCAATATAGGCTGCACGCCAACCGGTAAGTGGCGTTCTCCACCCAATTGATCCGTGCAGGTAAACTGGATCTTCCCAAATTCCATCTTCAGCGGTTGAGATTACACCTCCCAGGGGAGTAATATATGGATCCGGGGTTTTTATCTTTACACGATTCCCGATTTCCTCACAAAAATCCTCTCCTCTGTTAAAAGTCTCCTCTAATTGATTATAGCCAACTGACTTTAATGTGCTGGGATTATAGAGAGAAAAATAGGCATCTTCATTGGCTGATAATGGATAAGAGGCAACAGCGAGTAAGGCATCACCGGCTTCTGATTTCAGAAGATCACTTATATCATTTATTTCAGCAGCATCTTTTAATACAATATTGGTATTAGAAGGAAATATACCTGCTACTTGCCTGTTCGGTTTTTTTTCTTCCTTAGATTTGTTTTCGTAAAGATCAAAGTATTCCTGTTTTGTAAGCCCATAGTTAAGGATTAGGCCGTTATCAGAAATTTCAAAATAATTACCTTCAGCATTCTCTTCCTTTATATAAAAAGCGTCTGCAGGATCAGCCCCTAAATCTCCATCCCTACTGAAACGCTTACCGCTGGCACCACCATACACCCAAATTAACTCCGTTTTGTCAGGCAAATTTTCTCCTGAACTCTTTACAACCAAACCATCGGCATCAGCCAGGGCAACAGCCGTTATTATAAGTTCTCCTTCTTTTAAAATTTTATCTTTTACCTTATATGTCCGTTTCCCTTTACCGTAAACAGAAGTTATTTTTTCTGCATCTTTTACCCAAATAACATCATCCGATACCTTAATGGCAAGATAAACCGATCCTCCAAAGTTGGGCATATACATACCAAACTCCGGAAAGTCACTTGTCTCAAATCGAAATCCGCTATTGGTTCCATAAATGGCACGTGTAAATCTATTTTTACCATTTATACTAACAAAATTATCTCCTTCGGGAGTGTACTGCACCTTACGGGCTTTATTATGCCATAATTTTAGGTCAGTTTTGTCATCCGCTTTTTTAGTATTGCATGAACAAAACGAAGCTAAAAATATTAAGCATGCTAAAATAAATCTTGATTGGTTCATCATCGTGTTATTTTTTTTCTCTTTATACTCGGCTAAGAAATTATCGCTGGATTACCGGATCATAATCGTCTGCTTCTTCAGGACTGACACCCAGGTAATATCCCGGCACCGGTGACTGGGGGTAGCCCATGGAACGATGGGCCACTTCGGCCCGGTAGACAGGATCCTGCATGAGGCAAACTCTTCTGTCTGCGGCAGGGATGGTGGTTGTATATATCCTCATTTCCCCATTTTTGACTGTGATGAGTTCCTCTCTCCAATCGCCCAGAATATCAGCCATCATGTTTACATTGCCTTCAATCTTTTGGGTAAGGGTATCCCCTTTGTATTTTATCACATAATTTTCAGGCACCCAGTTTCTGTACCATTCCCTTGACCTGCGCTGACCTTCTGACCGGGGTGGTCTGATAGCTCCATAGCTTTCCCGAAGAAGATCTGCATCCCAGAATACCCATGGACTGCAATTTGGAACGTCTTCCTCCTCTCCAACGCGGTTGCCCTGGGCGGAAAACATATATTTGCGCCGCGATCCTCCCTTACTATCTTCGGTGGCAAAACATTCCAATCCCGGAAGGGAGGGGTCGATATCCGCAACCATGCCGTTACCTACATGCCAGGTTGAATCACCAATTTCCCATATCATTTCACCGGTTTTTGCATCCAGGAGGCAAACTCCTTTTCCATCCCACCAGAAGGGCTCAAGGGCGTAGAAAATTTCCAGCCCTGGTCTGAGGGGATCAATATCGCTGACAAAGCATTTATCAGGGTGTCCGAATCCAGATGACCAAAGGGCAGTTCCATTATCGTCAAGCACCACTGAACCGAGTACGATCTCCTCGCGCCCATCACCATCGACATCGGCAGAATGCATGCTATGGGCTCCCTGGCTTCTTATTACAGGGTTTTCTTCGTCAGAATCCCAATGCCATAATTGGTCCAGTTTGTCTCCTTTCATCTGGTACGCATCTACCACCATTAGTTTATAGGTACCCCGAAGAACCAGGAGGCTGGGCGTTTTCCCGTCAAGGTAAGCCACACCCATCTGCTGGCGGTTATTACGGTTATAATCTCCATGCCTGGGACTTCTAGGTGGCCAGTCCACCCTGTCAATTTCTTCTCCGGTCATCCCGTCAAATACTGAGCACCATTCCGGTCCCGTACGCACCCGACCGTCTTCTCCACGAGCATCATTCGGTCCGGTCTTCACAGCTACTTCTGCTTTCCCGTCTCCATTAAAGTCAAAAACCACCATCGGAGAATACCAGATTCCGGGTTCGATCCCGAGTCCAAGGTCCTTGCGCCAAAGGAAGGTTCCATCACTCAGGTAGGCTTCAATTTTATATGTGAGACCCGTTGTATCAGGTCTGCCTCCTGGATCAATTCCACGACTGGGCTGTTTGATCACAAAATCATATGTTCCGTCCCCATTCAGATCTGCGACTGCGATTTTCTGGGGACTGTAATCCCCCTGGAAGGGTATGATGGAATGAAGGTTGGCCTGACCTCCTGCTTCCCCGGGTTTAATCATTTGAGAGGCGTCCATCTCTTTCTTATTTACTACAGGACGGATCCAGTATGAGTTGCCATTAGCATTACCAGGTTTAATATCAACAAAATCTGTAGTCTGGGTTAGTGGTTTGCTATTCAGCTTGGAAATCTTTCCTGCTTCTGCCTGACGATAAACGTTAAACCCCATGCCTTCAGGATCGGACTTTAGCAGCCTCCAGCCAAGGTATACTGATCCATCCTCCAGTTTCTGGGCAATTATTCCCCTGTTCAGGGTTTCGGCAACTCGCTCATGGGCCCAACCATCGACCAGAGGTTTGTGGTCATGTTGAGGTTGAAGGACAGGGTAATAGTAAGTTCTCTCTCTCAGGTCCTGTCCCTGTGCACCCAGGGAAGGAAGAAAGAATATTGCAGCCAATAGGAGCTTAAAAAATGTGCCTGATTTCATAGGTTTGGGGTTTTAATTGAAGTTGAGAATTTAACATCTGTATAGTCATTCAGCTTCGCAATAAAAAACCAGGCAGTTCATATTTGAAATGGACTGCCTGCTTCGCATTAAATCATTAAATCATCTATTCACTAATGAAACTATGGAAACTACTACTTGAAAACAAGGTATAACTTTAGGAAATGAAAAAAAAGTTACAGACAATCAATTATTTGTACTTTTTGATTGAATGTTTGCATAAAACAGGAATTTTGTGGATCAGTATCTGGTTTTCTTAAAGCTCAACATTTTCAGAGTTTTCAATTTTAACCTGAGAGGCATTCTCTGTTTTGATCGAAACATTCTTGAAAGTTCAGTTTTTCGCAAAATTGGTACGGCCTGCTCTCCGTTCATTGATTTGAATATTGGAGAGCCTGATATTGAAAAAATACGGAATGCCCGTTTTCGGGGGGCAACTCTTTACAGTATGATTTCCCAGTGTGGTGGTTTTTCTGTTATTTCTTCGGGTAGTACAGGATAACTGTAATTCGGATTCCAGTTTGTGCTTGCCTGGAAGGCGGTTCCGAATTCCTCCTTCCTTTGAGCACTCATCAATGGCAGCCTGTATCTCCGGCGTTGAACTGGCAAGTCCCGGTCTGGCACCAAAACCATTCACACAGAATTGTTCCCCGGCTTCGGGTATCGATCTGGCACCAACATCCCCGGCCCATTGTGGTTCAGCTATCTAGGCATTTATGCCAGGGCTAATAAGCAATCCTAACAGAATTATCCAAATTTTCTTCATCCTTATATAGATTTTAAATTATTCTTCATATATCTTATTTTTAGGGAGAATCAAGCAGGTAAATCCTGCTCTCATAAGGATCCAGTTTAAGCTCCATACTAATTCCCTGCCCTTTTTGTATAATATAGTTATGCTGCTCCGATTCCCCTGTGAGCGGATTCAAAAGGCTGAGCGATCCTGACCCCTCTAACATAACTTTGCCGGAAACCTCTTGCTCACTTTCATTGAACAGAAAGTAAAGTTCTGCATTTTTCAGATGCCGGTGCACATATTTTACAGCAGGTGATGCAGGTTCAATCAGAATATCTTGAGATGGCAGAGCCTCATTTATCCTGGAAGTAAATTCGCCGGATGTTTCTTTGATGATCCATGGCGGCATCTCAAAAATTTTAACATCCATAAAGACAGAGTCCATGATATATCCGGGTTCATGTCCCATCAGCATTACATTACCCCCGGAAACTGAAAACTTTTCCAGTCGTTCCAACACGGGGCGAGAAATAATACTGGAGCCAGGGATAATAACGGCCTGGTATGCCTGTCCGCTTTGATTGATCAGTTTCCCATTCTCAAGGATTAATCCCTCTGCAAGACTGCAATTGTCTACGAAATCAAAATCACGTTGATGTTCAAGCAAATCCCTGGCAATATTCCATGTTGAAATATTCGCTTCATCATCTCCGAACCACATGCTTTCAGTAGGCATATATAAAGCAATTTTTGCGGTTGGGCGCCCCTGGGACAGGACCCATGATAGCCTGTTTGTATATTCCATCAGGGAAGGAAATGAATCGGATGCCATCCAGCCACTGGGCTGTCCTGCTCCTTCGGCGGATGAGCCGAAAAACATAATCTCAAAAAGATTAATTCCACGGGCAAACTGATGGTCGATTACCCATTTCCCTTGTTTGACATTAGGTCGTATACGGTAGGCTGCAAAACTCTCGCTCATCGATCTTGGTTCACCGTTAAGGTGTGCTGCAGAGGAAGCCAGTTTTGGAAAATCAGCAATTTTGTCCATCCATATCTGATTCCAGATAGCATCCACTCCAGGAATTTGAACATGTCTCATATTCTTAAAAAAATCTCCCCTGATCGTACCAGCTGCATCATTTTATCCTCATGGTTCATATGCACCATATATTCCAGGTTATTTTCAGCACACTATTCAGCCTGAATACGATAGAAATTTTCACCAAACAATCCGGACCACACATCCCAGTAATCTGCCCTTGCCTTTCTTATCTTCACAACGGGATTGTGAAGGTAGAAGCTGGCGAGATAGGGACTGATATCATAGCTAATTATTTTGATATTAATAATTTGTTTATTATGGAAGAAAACCAAAATTGAAATACAGGGTATGCGTGAAAGTCCTGTCCAGTTCATTCCGATAACCTTGGGGACCTGTACTTCTGGCGCTGGCATTCAGCCCGGTACTCATTTTTGTCCCGATAGGAGGGATGGCATCCAAAAACGAAATATCTCCCGGTGGAAGTATAGGAGCCTGGGTGGGTTCAGGAAATGCATAGAACTCAAACAGGCGGAGGAAAAGATCATCCTCTTTACATGCCATCAGGATTTTCCCGTCTACAGTATTCAACTCCATCCAGCTTACTTCAGCATGGTAGCCCTTGAATTCAGGGAAATTCCATGGATAGGTTCCGGCCATGGTATTATTGTAAGCCTTCTCCCAAACATCAATGGTTCCGCCTTTCATCCTGTTCTTCCATACCCGGTAGGGACCTTTTCCAAGCCATCTGGCTGAGATCACATTCCCTTCCTCGAAATCAAAACTGATCCCTGCATAATTATACGAACCTGAGAGGCCGTAACTGTATTCCATCTCCACCCAACCGCTTGGATGCATGGTCCATAAAACACTTTTCATGTCACCACTATAGGTTACTTCTATTGAATATTTTTTCCCTTCACGGGAATGTGAAATACTCTCGAAATCAGAGCTGCCTGCACAAAGTACCGGTCCATTTCGAAACGAAGTCACCCGTCTACTGTTGTTCCTGACCCGGGTCAGTTCTCCGCTATTCTTGCTAAGGGTGATGGAAATATCATTTGCGGAAAGAGAGATGCTGCTGTCTGTTTCAGATAACTCAACTTCCGGTAATTCTTCATTATCCATATTATCTGCAAGCCAGTCCAACTGTCCTCCGATTCTCCAGGACCATTTCATGATCTTCTTTCCATGTGGATCAGTGGCTTCCAGGCCCAGTGCATCTGCTGTTTCCCAACCTTCAGGCAGGGTAATTTGAATACTTCCTGTTTCACCGGGTTTCAGGGAAGGTCCTTTTTGCATCCCGGATTCCATGATTTTGTGTCCGTTCAGCCTATCGGAAGGAAAAGGAAAATCCATAAGTTTCCACTCAAAACTGCATTGATCAAGGTTTGTAAAAAGGTACCTGTTTTCAAGAGGGAGGTCACCCTTGAAATCTCCAGGTAATTCAGGCAGGTCTATTACCACAGGAGAAAATATCTCCCGTATAGTATGGTAGCTTCCTTCCTTCTCACGATGGGGACCTAAGACTCCGTCAGGACCGTTGACCAGGTTGGCATCAATCGCTCCATTCCAGTCCGTTCGTACCACACCCTCATCGATCAATGCCCAAAGGAATGCTCCTGCCGACATATCAGAGGCATACATGAGCTCCCAATAATCATACAGCCCGGCACCACCGCCTCCGTCATTCTGTCCATGCAGATATTCTCCACACATGTATATAAGGGTATCCTGGAGAATCTTCTGGAAGCTCTCATAGCTTTCATAATGATTGGTCTCTATTCCGTTAAAAGCATTACCCGGGCGATGATGGCAATGAACTACCTGGCGCCCGCTGGGATCATATTGAAGAAAATCATCATCCAGCTCCTTATTGGTTCCTCCCTCGTTCCCGTTGCTCCAGAATATGATTGAGGGATGGTTCCGATCGCGGAGTACCATTTCTTTGACAAGTTTTTCCCCGGCTTCTGTGCTGTAAGCATTCTGCCAGCCGGCAAGTTCATCCAGTACATATAATCCAAGAGAGTCACATATTTCAAGTAAAGATTTATCCGGCGGGTAATGGGAACACCTAACTGCGTTCATATTCATCTCCTTCATCATCTCAACATCCATCAGGTCAATTTTCCTGCTGAGTGTACGCCCGGTTTCGGGCCAGAAGGCATGCCGGTTAATCCCTTTCAGCTTAATTTTAACCCCGTTCAGATAAATCCCGTCACCCCGTCTGATCTCCACAGTCCGAAATCCGAATTTCTCCTCCGTCTCATACAGGACGTTTTTACCTTTTTTCAGGCTAAACCTGGCCCTGTAAATATTGGGGGTTTCTGAAGTCCATAGCATGGGATCAGATATCTTGGTATGTAACTGAATTAGGTTATCGCCCTTACAGACTTTTCCGGAACAATTCCCTACAGAATTCCCTGCGACATCTAAAATTTCAGCTTCTACTATGGAGCCGGATTCTACGTTTGACAGATCCACCTCTGCATTGAAACTTCCGTCGGCATTTCCCCAAACAGCCAGATGAGGAATATGCTGTTCCGGAAAAGCTTCTAAGTATACAGGCCGGAATATCCCGCCGAAAATCCAGTAATCTGCATAACGCTCGGCCCTGTTCACAGATTGGTCGGAAGACATCTTGCTGACAGTAACTTCAAGGAGGTTTTCTTTCCCGAACTCAAGAAGATCTGATATAGCATACTTAAAGCGGTAGAATGAACCCTGGTGGATATCTCCTGCCGGTTTTCCGTTGATCTTCACCTCGGTATCGGTCATGGAACCCTCAAATACGATATTTATTTTTTTTCCTTTCCATGAGGTAGGTATATTAAACCTGTACCTATAGAGTCCCTGTTCATCGGCAAATTTTTGTTTCTTCCCGTAGGTAACATAATCCCGACCGTAATTATAGGTTCCGAATCCCTGCTGTTCCCAGCATGAAGGCACTTCAATAGTTGTCCATTCACTGCTCTGGCGCCCCCCGGTGCAATAGAACTCCCAGCTTTTGGTATTTTCATTATCGGTTCCTGAAAGATACTGCAATTCTCTCCCGGGACCGTTCCCAAATGAATCAATTGTACTGAAACAAAGAACGAAGCAGATGTTCAGAAAGAATAGAAGAATTGTTTTCATTATATGTGCTATTTAAGGTTACTTTTTTATTCTCAAGCAGATTATTTAGGTTGAGTGTTTCCCCTTATTAGTTTTCAAAGGGACCAGCCCGTCTCCATACCTGTTCCTCATTGAGTTGAGGACGTTCTGTTTCAATGCCTCCAAATACCATGGCTCCCAGTCTATCGTTCCACATCTGTAAGTCTTGATTCTACTGTTCTGCCGGTCTTGTAAACCAAATTCGAAGATTCTTTTTTTTTTGCAGGAATGGAGAATACAATAAATGTTATTCCAAGAAGAAGGACAATTACGCCTATTTGATATGGATTTCTCATGGATTGATTTCCGGGAAGTTTTTTCCCCTACAACGAGTAAGTATAGAGAATTACAGAACCATAATCAATACACAAAACGGGCATTGATTTGTATTTTATGACCATTATTTACGGGGCCGTAACCATGTCCTGCATGCTTATTCCTGGGCCGGTAATAATATAAGACTGGGGCAAATCCCATTCTAGTCCCCACACAGGTCCCTGCCTCTTCTCCACGATCATTCACCTTGATAGTAATAGCATGCCAGCCAAATTTCACCTGAGGACAATACGTCATCGCATCAAACCAGCCCTGGATAATGGCTTCTGACATACAGTAGTAGGTATGGATGGCAGTAAAGGAGGTTTTCAGGCAAAAATCATTTCGACCAAATAGCTGGTACCAGACCTCTTTTCCAGACTATATTTATGGAAAGACTAATTAGAGTCAAGGTATAGCGGAATTCTCATATAAGGTTCTTCTCAATTAGGTATTGCTGAAAGACAGCAATTATGTATCTTGGGTCTAAGCAAAGGGTACCAAAGATTCACCAAATTGGTGAATCGATCCCATTGCCAGTTAGGTTTACCGGACAACAATTATAAAATACATAAAAATGAATATACTCAAAAAGGCTCCAATGCTTAAATCGGATATTCTACTGTTTTCAGCATTCATCTTATTCATGTTACCTTCCTGTAATCAAAAGGATAATTCTCCACTTATTCCAGAATGGCCTGCCATTACAAAGGATTCAAAACCCTGGACCCGATGGTGGTGGCCTGGCAATACCCTCGACAAAGAAGATATTAGCATACTTCTAAAAACGTATTCTGATGCAGGAATAGGAGGTGTGGAGATCACTCCTACCTATGGTGCTATGGGATATGAGGAAACCTTTATCGATTACCTCTCCCCTGAATGGGTGGAAATGTTCCTTCATACCCTTACCGAAGCTGAAAAACTGGACTTTGGGGTGGATATGGCTACCGGTACAGGATGGAATCATGGGGGACCGACAGTAAAGGAAGAACATGCTCCTCAACGAATTATCTATAAGAAATACAAATTGCAGGAAGGAACCCGCCTGGAGGAAGCCATCCGCTGCAAGCAGGAACCTTATCTTACATTTGTTCGCAACCAGGCCTTTATGCTCCGTAATCCAAGGCTTAGCAATGGCGAATATGAAGCAAGCATAAATGAACTGCCCGAGATAATTGAAGCGGTTCCAGTACCCGATATCTCTGAGATAAAGCAACCCATTGGGGAAAATACCAACCTCCAGCAGCTGGCCATTGATCAGGTTATCTTCGAAAAAGAATTGGAACCAGAATCCTTAATGGCATACTCTGATAAAGGTGAAGTGATTGATCTTACCGAATTTGTTGATAATACGGGTATGCTTCACTGGACAGCTCCAGAGGGGGAGTGGACACTTTATGCCCTTTTCAGGGGATGGACCGGAAAAATGGTTGAAAGAGCGGCTCCCGGTGGGGAAGGTTTTATGGTTAATCCGTTATCCAGGGAAGCCCTTGATGATTATCTGGGTAACTTTAATGATGCTTTTAGTGGTAAGGATATTAGCTGGTTAAGGTCATGGTTCAATGATTCCTACGAAGTTGATGATGCCCGGTTCTGGTGCAACTGGGTGCCCGGCTTCCTGGATGAATTCGAAGCAAAACGGGGTTACAAATTACAGGAGCACCTACCTTCCCTTTTTGGAGAGGGTGACGAGGACAAAGCTGCCAGGGTTCTAACAGATTACCGTCAGACAGTAATGGATCTTTTTATGGAAAATTATACCCGCCCATGGGCAAAATGGGCTACCGGGCAGAATAAGTTAACCCGACTGCAGGCGCATGGTTCCCCCGGGAACCTTCTGGATCTTTATGCAGCCAGCAATATTCCTGAAACTGAAGGAAGAGATATCCTTAGAATGAAGTTTGCATCATCGGCAGCACATGTAACAGGTAAAAATATTGTCTCTGCAGAAGCAGCCACACATTTAAATGAAAGCTTCACCTCCACGCTGTCAGATCTGAAAAAGAACCTTGACAAACTATACCTTGGCGGGGTGAACCATACATTTTACCACGGAACAGCCTACTCCCAATCAAAGAAGACTGGCCCGGATGGTTCTTTTATGTGGCCATCCACCTGAATCCCCAGAATCCCATATGGGAAGACCTTCCCGCGTATAATTCCTATGCCGCCAATATCCAGTCCTTCATGCAGACAGGAAAACCTGATGAGGACATACTTTTGTATTATCCGGTGAATGACCGTTATGCCATCAGGAATTCTTACCAGGCCAGACGGTTTAACGGAGACGGACCTAGCGGGAAACTTCTGGAACACTTTAATATGCGTGGAGAAGGATGGGATTCATCAGTTTTCAGATCACTGGCTGATACCCTGCAGAAAAGTGGGTATGCCATGGATTTCATTTCAGACTTACAGCTACAAAATGTAAATTTTCAGAATGACAGACTTCTTGCAGGGGGAAATGAATATCGGATTCTAGTTCTTCCCCAATGTTCCTATATCCCCCTGGAAACCTTCAGCAAGATAATTGATCTGGCAACCGGGGGTGCCAGAGTCATTATCCAGAATCAGCTGCCCGAAGATGTTCCTGGACTCCATCAGTTCCGGGAAAGGCAAGCCGTTCTGAAGGCCCTACAGGACAGAATTCATTTTGAACCTATATCCGATGGATTGAAGCAGGCAAAAATGGGAAAAGGCATAATCTACCTTGGAGAAAATATCAGCAAAATGCTGGCCCTCGAGGATATTAGGGCTGAGCCTATGACTGCCAGAGGTATGACAAATATTCGTCGAAAAGACGAGAATGGTAGCTTCTATTTTATTCTAAATGAGCGTACTGAGCCCATCAATGAATGGGTTCCGGTTCTCGCAGAAGCCAAAACAGTGGTTCATTTTGATCCAATGAACAGAGACGTTGGAGTGCTTGAGTCAAGAGAGATGAAAAGTAAGGGAACAGAGGTTTACCTGCAGCTGGATCCAGGTGAGTCCTGCATTCTTAAATCCTACCAGTCAAAAGTTGAGGCAGACAGGTATAATTATTTAAGCCCTTCCGGGGAAGGCATAGTCCTGACAGGAGAATGGAAGCTACACTTCCTGAAAGGGGGTCCTACTTTGCCTGAAGAAACAATAATGAAAAAACCCGGATCCTGGACACTTCTGCCAGGGAATGAAGTAAAAACATTCTCAGGCACCGCCGGCTACACCATCAGTTTTAAGAAACCGGAAAGCCCTGAAGATGTACATATTATGGGCTGGTGGCTTGACCTGGGACATGTAGCGGAAAGCGCCACGATAATCCTGAATGGAAATGAAATTGGGGTCCTGATTCACGAACCTTACAGGATCTTCCTTCCTGCCGAAAACTTTAATGACGAAAACCTGCTCGAGGTTAGGGTTACCAACCTGCCGGCCAACCGGATTGCCGACCTGGATCGCCGGGGAGTATTCTGGAAAAAGTTCTACAATAATAACCTGCGGGCAGCGGAAAGAGCAAATGTCGGGCCTGATGGAATGTTTACTGCTGCACACTGGGAAACCAGGGAGTCAGGTCTTCTTGGTCCGGTCATCCTTATTCCTGCGAAAGAATTGGTGATTAGAAATTAGTTATAAATATATTTGCTGATTAGTATAACAAGGAGCTCTAATTATTCATTTTCATATCGGGTATCGACTGAAATTTGATCATATACACTGATCTTGTTTGTGAGTTCAACAGAGGCACTAAACAATCCTTCATCCATTGAAAGTTATGAAAAACCGACACTCTCAATTTGACATCTTTATTACAATGCCTGACATAGGTATTAAGTGCATCTGTGCAAGCCCCAGAATGCTTCAAACTCTACTTAAATGTTTAATCATTGTTTCTACTCTTGGCAGCTGCGGATCTGGAAAAGATACTCTGTCACTTCATGGAACATGGGGATTCCGGATCGACTCTCTGGATGAAGGTATAAGCGACACCTGGTACCTGTCGGAATTGGAAGACCGGATCAGTCTGCCCGGCTCTATGACTGAAAACGGGAAAGGGAATGAAGTAAGCCTGGAAATGAAATGGACAGGAAGTATCTATGACAGTTCCTGGTATTTCCGTCCTGATATGGCAAAATACAGAGTGGCTGATAACCTCAAATTTCCAATGTGGCTGACACCGGTTAAATACTATGTGGGTGCAGCCTGGTACAATAAGGAAGTGAAAATTCCTGAAAGCTGGGAGGGACAGAGAATCCTGCTATTTCTTGAAAGGGTCCATACCGAATCCCGGCTATGGATTGATGGAAAGGAGATAGGTATGCAAAACTCCCTTGTTGCACCTCATGAATACGATCTCAGTGAATATCTTCTTCCTGGGAATCATATTGTCAGCCTCCGGATAGATAATCGAATAAAGGACATTAATGTCGGACCCGACTCGCACAGTATTACTGATCATACACAGGGAAACTGGAACGGTATTATCGGAAAAATGGAGATCCGTTCCATACCTCCCGTATGGATTGATGAGGTCCAGGTATACCCTAATCCTGATAATAATTCAGCCAGGGTAAAAATTAAAATCGGGAATCAGACAGAAATGCCGGTCACAGGTGAGATCACTTTATCAGCAAGAAGTTTCAATACGGACAAACAGCACAGGGTTCCATCCATGAATTCTGAACTCAGGTTGCTTGAAAATGAAAAGTGGCTGGAGTTGACTCTCCCAATGGGACCGGATTTTAATTCCTGGGATGAATTCGATCCTGCGCTATATAATCTCGAGGTTCGTTTAAAAACCAATGGGAAATATGCTCACAAAAAAAAGGTGCAGTTCGGAATGCGCTCATTTAAAGCAGAAGGACCCAGGTTCAGTATCAATGGCAGACCCGTCTTTTTGAGAGGAAATGTGGATTGTGCAGCCTTCCCCCTTACCGGATACCCACCCATGGATGTTCCCACCTGGGAAAAGCTGTTCTCAGTCCTTAAAAATTATGGTCTGAACCATGTCAGGTATCATTCATGGTGCCCGCCAGAAGCAGCCTTTGTTGCAGCTGACAGAGAAGGAATATACCTGCAGCCTGAGGGACCTTCCTGGCCAAACCATGGGGTAAGCCTTGGAGACAGTCTGCCAATCGATAAATACATCTATGATGAGACACATAGAATGGAGAAGTATTATGGTAATTATGCTTCCTATGTATTGTTGGCATCCGGCAATGAACCAGGCGGCAGAAACCAGGTAAAATACCTGCAAGAATTTGTTAATCATTGGAAAAAGAGGGATCCACGACGTCTTTACACCGGAGCTTCTGTGGGTAGCAGATGGCCGGATGTGCCTGAGGTTGAATTTATAGTGAAATCCCGGCCCAGGGGACTTCCCTGGAATAAGAGTCCACCTCAGACACTGTTTAATCACAGAAAGCAAATTGAAGGGGAAACAGTGCCCTATATAGCCCATGAGTCTGGTCAATATTGCGCATTTCCGGATTTTAAGGAAATAGATGAATACGATGGTGTCATGCGAGCCCGGAATTTTGAACTCTTCCAGGAATTACTGGAGGACCACGATATGGGTGATCAGGCTGAAAATTTTTTAATGGCCTCCGGAAAGCTGCAGCTTTTGTGCTACAAACACGAAATTGAAGCAGCCCTGCGCACACCTGGATTTGCTGGTTTCCAGCTTTTGTCACTGAATGATTTCCCGGGACAGGGATCAGCATTGATCGGCGTGCTGAACTCAATGTACAGGGGCAAAGGATATGTTACCTCAAATGAATTTTCCAGATTTTGCAGTCCAACCGTACCACTGGCACGTATTCCTAAGTTTGTTTATACCAGCAATGAGAGTTTTTACGCCGAACTTGAACTTTTCCATTTCGGCCCTTATCCTATTCGAAATTCCAGGTTAATCTGGGAGATAAGGAATTCAGCCGATAGTGTAATCGCAAGGAAAACAATTGATCAGCCAATTATTCAAATAGACAACAACCCACTTGTTGGTAACATTTTTTATGAACTGAGCGGTATTAGAACATCGGAAAAACTGAACCTGGAGGTTCGTCTTGAAAACACACCTTTTATTAATGATTGGGATTTCTGGGTTTATCCCCCCAGTTTGCCTGAACTTAATAAGGAAAAGATATACATCTCCGAAGTGATGGATACAAATGCCTTGCAGGTTCTTGAAGAGGGTGGAAATGTTCTGTTACTTGCCTCAGGTAAGATTGAATCGGGCAAGGATGTTATTATGCATTTCATGCCTGTATTCTGGAACACTTCCTGGTTCCAGATGAGACCCCCGCATGTAACCGGTATATACTGTGATCCTGAGCATCCCGTATTCAATAATTTCCCCACCTCATACCACAGCGATCTTCAATGGTGGGAAATTCAGCACAGGCAACAGGTCATGCAATTGGATGAATTTCCCACGGGATTCAAACCCCTGATTCAGCCCATTGATACCTGGTTCCTCAGCCGCAAATTGGCTACTCTTTTTGAAGCAAAGGTTCTGAATGGGAAAATAATGGTTTGCAGTATTGATCTGTCATCAGACCTGGAACATCGGCCGGTTGCCAAACAATTGCGTTACAGTATTACAAAATATATGAGCTCAGACGCTTTTAATCCGGATGCCTCAGTGAATCCAGGGACGATTGAAAAACTGTTTACTCTTCCAGAGAAACAGAGCTACAATAGCTTTACTGAATCCAGCACCGATGATCTGATCCCGGTTACCAAATAAAGATTCAAAAAGTGCAAGTTCTAGGTCATTTTATACTAAGCTTCTTTCCTGAATTTTAACACTCTCATCTCAATAGCCATATTTTTACGTGTACTATCCTAGCCATTCGGGATAGTGTTTCAAGTTAACTGTCAAGGTCCTGATTATACTGTTTTCCAGGGCATAGTCTATGTCTATTTTTAGTTAGCAAGTTATCTTCTCCTCCCCGGCCTTATATTTTCAGGTTTCGGAACTTCCCAGGGAAGTTTGTCTTTACACATCTCAAGAACCTGAATTGAGATCAGGGAGGACTGGGCAGTATTATTTGTACTTACCCGGGATAATTCAAGAATTGGATTGAGAACATCCGGGCCTGATATTTGTGCCGGAATTAACCGATTCGCTCCGGATCTCCCGAATAACCTGCTTACAGCGGGTTTTATGAATGCCTCATTTCCTGTCTTATAGTAAACATAAGCAGCCAGGCGGTCTGGTCTTGCATATGCACCATCTTCACCTTCCTTTCCTGTTTTCATATCTTTCCGTATTACTCTTTTTGGTGCATTATACAACCGGCAATATTGAAGCCATGCCTTTTTCCATCCCGGATGATTAATCAGCTCATTAAGTTCAAAGATTACTTCCGCTCCACCCATAATGGTAGTCAGATTATATGGTCCATAAGGATCTTCTGTTAACGTATATAACTTATTTGTCTCCGGGTCATAACCGAAGGTATTATCAGGGCCGGACAAAAATCCATAAGGCATTTCTGCAATACAATCCATTCCTGCATATATTTTATCCCTGTACTCGGTATTCCCGGTCCGTTCCCATTCTGTCATCCAGTTACTGACAGCTGCCAGCCAGTCAGGTCCTCCACGCGCCCTTGCAGGATACTTCTTTTCACCTTCCGGAATGGGATATGCAAGTCTCATAGGGTCAACCTCCAAGAGCTTGAGGTCTGCATCTGCAACTGCACGCATGGCATCACCTGTTCTTTCATCACAGGTCAGGTAATAATAAAACCTGCGGTAAGAAGCCTGGCTGATCCTTAATTCCTTGGCTCCACAGCCCCAGTGCCTGACATTATGCCTGGATCCCAGTCCTGCGAACCGCCCCAGGTGATAACAATCGACCTCCGTTGTATGCCGGGTCATAGCTTCAGCCATCCTGAAAATATCTTCTCTTCCGGTCCTTAGAAAACTATACCATAACCAGATATCTGTTCCTAATTCAGTATTATCCCAAGCCATTCCACCCAGGTCATATCTCCATACATGACGATCAGCATGGTAGGAATGCATTACATCACCGTAATCCCAGAATCCATACCAGTTATGCTGTTCAATAGATATTTTATAATATTCCAGGTATTCCTCCAGGCGTTGCTCCAGGGCTTTTTTGAAAGGAGTGCTCCTGTCAGGTAGACTCCAGATACCGAAAGTACCAGATGAATGAAGATATTCCGGGGTGCAAACCAGAAGGGGAGGCTGACTTGACATCTGGCTTTGATTGGCGGTCTCCTGTTTACCGGGTAATTCGGCTGTAGGAAAGAGGGTAAGTACAGAGGTTCTTGCAATACCATTAGGCGTGCTGAATCCAGGCTGTACATCCTCATATACGGCATCCAGGCCATGCCCCCAATCCAGTGTATCATAGTGGCGCATATCCATAAGCGGACCATCAGGTGACCATAACCATGCTTTTATCTGGACTTTATCCTCCTCTGCATTCATTACTTCTAGAGAGGAAGGGTAAGATTGCCAGAAGTCCTTCACTCCAATTGCAAGTCCGCCGCCAATATCTCCGGCAAATACCAGTCCACCAGCTCGTTTCCCTGCTCCAGCTGGTAACCAGCAGCTCTCCTTGTTGGTTCTTTTATCTATTACAAATCCATTTGCATTACTCTGAACAAGCCGGAAATCCGACCAGACTGCCCACTGGTCAAGAAGTTCGTTGCCCCTTTCATTTAACTCATCCCTATTAGGGATTCGTTTACCGGCAAACTGGTCAGGCGAGATATCCTGTCTTTCTCCATATGATACAGATCGACGCCCTCTTCCGATCATGGGTTGAATGGGCTCTGACCAGAGGCCGTCTCCCTCACCAGAAAACCGCACATGTCTGTTCTGTAGCTCTTCTCTCATCGGAACCGAAAATACAATTCCCAGGCCTTTTATAAAATCCACCTTCTCATCACCATTATAAATGACTGTATGTACCATTTTCACATCTGACTGGCCAGCATAAAAGTATAGCCTGATAGTAAACGGAAGCCATTCTCTTTCTGTTTGCAGCGATTTATGGACACCGTCAATTTTTATCACCGCACGAACCGGCCCATCCTGTTCGATTTTCACCATCTCTATTTCACTGGTAAAATCTTCAATTCTTTGTATCCTGAAACCGTCCTGAAATAATTCCTTTTCGAGGCTGCATTCTAGATGTCCATCTTCGGCCACGACCTTGCCGTCAATAATCATTTCCTTTATAAGATTACAGCCTTCGCGAGATATGTGGCAGGTTAACGTCCCAGTATTTAACAGGATCTCTGATTTAGTTTCAGTGATCTCAATATTCGTTTGCAATCCTATGCTTTCAGCCGGTAAGAGTTTTAATCCATTCATTTGATTAGCATTAGCGACAATAGCACATCCCAACCATTTTACCGAACCATCAGGCCAGTATGCCAAAGGCCATGTTTGAAGGGGTATGGCATTCCCTTCCAGGGTATTGAGGCTGAACGCATCAGTAGTTTTCACTTTTCCCCGTTTAAAAGGTACGCCCCAGGTAACTCCCTGATCAATTTCAGGTGGTTTATCTCCCAACCAGTTCAGGTCAACTTTTTGTATATCATCCGAAGCATTCAATGATACGGTCATGAATAAAACAACCAGAAAAAACAGATAGAATCTCATTAGTAATAATTATTATATCGGTTTATAATGCGGTTAGTAATATGGTATGATTGGTAGCTTTATTTTCACGCCTCCTCTTCTTTATTCTCCCAGGTAATAGCTAGTCATGGGCGTCTGATGATATCCCATTGAAAAATGAGCTACAGTGGCCCTGTAAATGGGGTCCTGCAATAATGTAACTCTCCTGTCCTGCGCTTCAATAGTTGTGGTATAAATTCTTAACTCCCCTGGCAAAATGGATACAACCTCTTCGCGCCAGTCGCCAAATAAGTCTAATACAGTATTCACCCGACCTTCAATTTGTTCGGGGTATACTTTCCCTTCGTATTTTACGACGGAACTTCCGGGTAAATCTCTTCCTGCTCTTTCATTCCACTCCAGACGTTCTCTCAATAGATCAGCATCCCAGAAAAGCCAATTAGATGTTGAGGGCACCCCTTTGTTACGGGCCAGGTATTTTCCTTCGGCCGATAGCATATAGGTATCGCTTGAGCCTGCTTTAGGAGCTTCCCCTGCCCAGCATTCAAGTCCCGGGTATTCAGGCATGATATCAGCAACCATACCACTTCCTACATGAATTGTTTTATGCCCGATGCTCCAGATTGTTTCTCCATTTGAAGCATCTACAAGGGACACTCCATTGCCATCTTCGTGGGTATCTTCAATACAGTAAAATATTTCCAGGCCCTTTCGTTCCGGCAGGATATCCGTAACATAACATTTATCAGGATGTCCATATCCGGTAGACCATAAAGCATCACCAGTATCATCAATGACCACTGAACCCAAAACAACTTCTTCCCTGCCGTCATTATCTACGTCTGCACTTTGGATGTAATGCGCACCCTGGTGTCTTATAATGGGATTCTCCTCATCTCCATCCCAGCGCCAGTGCTTTTGAAGTTTCTTATTCTTGTATGTATAAGCTTCCAGGAACATTGCCTTATAGGTTCCTCTTTCAATCAACAGGAAGGGTGTTTTCCCATCCAGGAAGGCCACTCCCATCTGGTTACGGTTGGTCCTGACATAGTTCCCCAGCCGCAGTGAACGGGGTATCCATTCGGTCTGAGTAATCTTTTTACCGCTCATCCCGTCAAAAATAGTCAGAAACTCCTGTCCGGACAGAACGCGCCCTATCTCGTCCCGTTCAAAATCCTTACCGGCTGTTTTTACAGCTACCTCAGCCTTCCCGTCACCGTCAAGATCATACACAATATAAGGGGAATACCATATTCCGGGTTCTATTCCCAGTCCCAGGTCAATCCTCCAAAGAAAAGTCCCGTCATGAAGATAGGCTTCCAGTTTGTAGCTGATATCCTTATCCAGGTCGGTATTGTTTATCCCTCTTATCCCCCCGCCAAGCGAACCATTTGATTGTTTTATTACAAAATCATGAATCCCATCTCCGTTTAAATCGGCTATGGCCACTTTCTCCGGCCTGTAATCTCCCTGGAGTTTAATGCTGAGATAGCCAGCCGGGAGTATTTCCACCGGATAGGTATCTTTTTCTCTGCCTTTTATTTCAGTTCGTACCTGGTAACTGGTCTTGGGGAGTAACTCTACATTTTTGTCGAAAAAGTCACAGGTTTTATCTATCGGCAGATCGTTCACCTTTGTATATTCCTTTCCATCAGAGGAACGGAAGATGTTGAAGTTAATATCGGAAGGATCATCCTTTAAAAGACGCCAGCTCATATAAACTCCTCCGTCTTTACTAACCGCAACTGCGCCCCGGTTAAAATATTCCGTTATTTTTTCCGATGCCCAGCCCTCGATGACAGGTTTCTTGTCAATGGACCTTGTATCGTATTTGGGATAGCTTGGGAAAAGATATCTATATTCATGGGGATCCTGGGCAAAAAGTATTTTTCCGCAAAACAAAGTAAAAAGTAAAATCGTTTTTAATCGCATTATTTTAGTTTTTTAATAATTTGTGTA
>CAYOSB010000042.1:0-20908 GCA_964406495.1 uncultured Bacteroidaceae bacterium
GAAAAAGGGGCGTTGATTTGACGCTCCTTTTTTTCAGGATATCCCAATGGGCAGTTATTGGGTGGGTCCGACCTTGCATGTATATACGAATCCGGCAAGTCTTTATTATATTTGAACGGTACTGTAAATCACTGTTATTATGACAACCACACCTGAACACGATCAGCGCATCGCCAATATGACCTTTGCTTCTGTCTACCCACACTATGTTGCTAAAGTAGAGAAAAAGGGCCGGACGAAAAATGAATTGCACCAGGTGATTACCTGGCTGACAGGGTATGATGAAAGTGATCTGCAGCAGCTCATTGAAAAGCAGTCCACCTTTGCGGAATTTTTCAGGGATGCGACATTGAATGAAAATGCGCACCTGATCACAGGTGTCATCTGCGGCTACCGGGTTGAGGAGATCACCACCCCGCTGACGCAGCAGGTGCGATACCTCGACAAGCTGGTGGATGAGCTGGCCAAAGGGAAGAAAATGGAAAAGATATTAAGAAACGGCTGAGTTGATCAAAAGAGGGCGAATGGGAATTGGCCTGGTCCCGTAGTCTTACTCTGACATGCAACAGGGATGTTTTCCGGGAGGACAAGGCATGTTATTGAGGTACACCAGGGAACGGGCACATTGCAATTGTAGGCCATGAAAAAATTTTGTTGGCGCTAAATTGAAACCAATTGACTTTACTTTACATTTGGCTGGGAGTATTAGATTTGCAGTTACAGAACAAACCTGATACCATCGATACGCTATTCCTGCTGCGGCCGCCACACATTTCTGATGTGGAAAAGTGATTCATCTATGCAGGTCCCGGAGTTGGATTAAGGTACTGGGATCAGACCTGAAGCGATCATGATGGTTTCGGCCTGGCAATTCTTGGAGAAATAAGAATCGAATACCAATTTAACGAACCTGTTTCACTCAGGCTGGATTGGGCCGGATGGACACTGAATTCCGATTACCCAACCATCGCATGGAATGCCGCGCTTACATACGATATGATCTTCACACAACCGGTGGTGTACGAATTCAAGAACATTGAAGCACCTACGCTGTTGATCATTGGCACCCGGGACCGGACCGCGCTGGGCAAACCCCTTGTATCCCCCGAAGTAAGAAAGACCATGGGACTGTATGAAGAACTGGGCGAAAAAACACAACAGGCCATTCCCGATGCACAACTGGTGGAGCTCGATAATGTAGGACATTTGCCTCATATTGAGAAGTTTGAGGCGTATATCGGACCGCTGGTCACATTTTTGAAAGAATAACCAGTGCTCCTGTATCTTCGGGCATGGTTGCTTCGGTTGAAAAACCACATTCGGGGCAGGTTATAATGGAATTGCGTTGTATCATATTTATTTTCCGAGTTTCAGCATAAAGAACTTCAGGTTTTTAAACACATGACCTAAGGAAACAGGAACAAAAGATCGTCCGAAACACAGTCAGAAAATAATTCCCATTATACCCATCAAAACATCCAGTCCCAGGGAGGCAGTAGTGTTGCCTTTGTATTGTAGATCTCCAGCACTTCGGGTGTGACAAAATCTTTGTGGATGACAATGCGGAACATATATTCATTGAACCACTCATCGGTAAAGGTCAGGTAACCCTTATGACCCGCATCGGGTCCCCAGCTGTTTTCGAACTGCCATTTGGTCGGATTACCCTCTTTGTCGATATCCACCGCAATCAATGCCATACCGTGCGAAGAACCGCTGGAACGGGTCTGAATGCGTTCGGCTTTGTTCATTCCAAAGCTTACCCCGTACACCGATTCGTAATCGAAATTATCCACATCCAGGATCCCATAGCTCCTGTCCAGCTGCTGACCCACGTCGCACGAGGCATACATGGCCATATCGTTTTTAATGGATTCGATGGCCATGGGCTTGATGTGTTCATTCGCGAGGTTCACATAATGCCAGTTCACGCCTTCTTCAACATTCCGGTAATTATCGATTTCGTAATGAACGTTATAAGGCCGGCAGGGATCATTCATCAGCATTACGTAATCAGATACCTGGAGTTCTCCAAGCACTTTTTCCTTAAACGCCATAGGTGTATAGGTGGTGTATGCTGAAAGCACTCCGTCCCTGTCTTCATATCTCCATTCGAATTCGGTGGGAGGGATGCCCAGGTTCAACACCAGCATCCTGTAGATCTCGCTCATCATCTCTTCGCGCATACGGTGAAGTTCACTGGCCTTAATCCCATTCTTTGCTGCGCCCCGCAGCGCCAGTCCGTTTTCTTTCAACTTCAGGTTGATGTATTTGACCATGTAGCGGGTATTCTCGCTCGATTGCGTTTCGGGCATGGCGCTCCGGGGTACCATTCCGTATTTGTCCGCCAGGTTGGCAAAGCTGCTCCACATGCCGCCATCAGCAACCGGTGACTTGAAATACCATTGCACCAGGCGGTCGTCTATCGGCTTACCGGCAGTCTCAATCATATTATTCAGGAAAAGATTTGATTTTTCAAACAGATCCCAGAAATACAGGTAGTTTTCCGAAAATTCGAAGGAAGCCACGTTGAACACCTCCATGGCTTTTGGGCGAAACATATTGAGCGAAGTAAAAAGCCAGCAGCGGCCGGAGCTTTTTTGATCGGTGATGCCATTCACTTCTACTTTGTAAGTAAAAAAATGATCGTCTTCATCAACGTTTTCCAGTTTCTTTGCCAGTTTGTTGACTTCATTATTCGAAAGCGCATTTTGCATCGCTTTTGTGTAGGCATCCATTTCCAGGGAGCCCCGGATCTTTTGGATGGATGCTTCATTCAGTTCCTGGGACCCTGCAGTAACAGCAAGGAATAACACGAACAGGGAGATAACTGTTTTTTTCATCATGTATGTAATTATTAAGATAGCTTGTTCATCAATGGGAGAATATCGACTCCCAAAGTTAATAGAACCTTTTCAATTAGAAAGCTGCATTCCTGTTTCTGTCGCAGACTCAAAACGTTCCAAGGTATGATTTCAGAAAACTATGTTCACTTTTAAGAAAATTGCGTGGAGATTTTCCCAGGTGTACCTTAAAATCATTGATGAAGTGCGCATGGTCATAGTACCCATTGGCCAGGGCAAGATCATACAGGGCCTTTTCGTTGTTGGTTTGAATCGCCTCAAATACAGCGTTAAACTGAATGATCTTACAATATTGTTTGGGATTCAGCCCAATGATGCGCTTGAATTGCCGGCGAAAATGACGTTCACTTAGTCCGACGGCAGAAGTTAAGCTGGAGACTTCAACATTACCTTTTGCGTTGTAGATTACTTTTAATGCTTCTTCGATATATTCAAGTGGTTTGATTTCCGGCAGATAGCTGATTATTTGTTCCTGCAGCATTATAGCGACTTGCAGGGGATCTTCTTCCTGATTTGCAGCCTCCAGGAATTTTCCGGCGAAGTCAGCATCAAGTTCAGAAAGCAACATTCCTGTATCTACGAGGTTTTTGCCCTCCACACCAAACATGTAGTAGGGCAGGCTAGGTATTATTTCAAGCCCGATATGAAAAAAATTCCCATGTACGGTGAAGTAGGGCTGTTCATCTTCAATCTGTCCCACCAGGAAAAACTGTTCATCCGACTCGATTACCCTGTTCCGGTAATGCAGGGTAATGGGAAAACGACTGTAGGTGATGTATGAATACCCGGTGGGTCCAATCGGAACAATTTCGTCTGTATGCTCATCACCAAGGGTAACCAAAACCCGTCTGACGTATGTGTTTAGTCGGGCAACAGGTGCCTGTACGCTTAGCTTAAGGTTCGACATAAGCTAAAAGTACAAATTATTATTTTTGTGCGTGCAATTCAGGAGCAGACAGGGGGGTGATAGCCTGCTCTACGCTTCACAAAAGCGCGAGAATCTCCGTGGCCACCTTTCTCGCAAAGGCCACATCTTCCTCATCGCTGTCAGAGATGTCTACTTTAACAATAAAATACACATTCTTATGCGGCACACATACATCGGCAAGACTGAAATTGGAACGGACCGCGGTTTCGATGATATGTAATGAGGCCTGATCCCTCAGACCATCCAGACGCTCTCTGTTTGGATTGACATCGCCAATACTTGATTTGTGTGCTGAATTAGATCAATTTTTAATGATTTTGAAAGTTGTTACTTCATCCTGGTTCTGAATTATTGTTAGAAAGTAGACCCCCGGCATATAATTTCCCATCGGAATAATTGTTTGAGAACCAACGATCTTCTTACCTGATAGAAGTTGACCATGGGTATTGAACAGTTGGTAACGTAAATTTTTATCCACCTGGTTTCCGATCTCTATCAACACATGTTCAGTGTTGGGATTCGGATACACTGAAACCGCATCGGATAACTCCATGACTTGATGAGCGGAGGTTACACGGGTAATTTCATAAGGTTGCTGAACTCCTTCTGTTACCTGGCCAGTTGCACTTGAAACAGAGGAATAAAACACCTGACCCACGGTATAGCTGATCGAACCACTGATACCAGTGGCATTTCCGGCAGATGCCGGAACTGTCTCCTGTGCCTGGAGACTGATCTGACCAGCCAGGTACAGGAGGATAAAGAACAACAAAAGTTTTATTTGTTTCATCGCTTATGGAATTCTTTGGTGTCGTTCATTAAAAAGACCGGATGGCACGCACGCGATGTGAATACCCTTTCCAAATGGCGGCCATGTTGCCATTGCTAAAAGAAACTAACCATGCAGACAGGCCATGATCCTCCTCGGTTGAACTCCAGTAGGAGGCATCGGCAAAACTACTGCCAAAGTTTTCACTTGCCGTAGCATTGATCGCTGCCCTGTGTCGATACATCAGGAATAATTCTTCTTTTGAAGGCAGGTACCAGTCTCCATAGATTGTTCCACCCTCCTTGATCTTATATTCGTTGCAAATTCTTGCTGCATAAGTATCGCCGTCATCCCCTAATGCAACAATTGTGGCTATGATGATGGCGGTATTTGCTTCGCCGGCATAAACTCCGTCACCTTTTGAGTGTGAATTGCCATAAGTACCTGCACTCCATCTGATACCTGTACTCTGGTCTTTTTTTGCACAAACAAGTCCATGTTGCCCACTCTCATCTACCCAGAATACAATACCACCATGGGCAAAGTCGCCTACGGAGTATTTTTTAACTGTCGGGTCGGTTTCGGTTTCAATATATTTACCCAAATCGCTGATTTGACTTTCGGTTACTGTTATGGCAGATTCGTGGGCGGTTACATCACTTTCCTTTACGGTGTAATCTGAAATATAATCGGGTGTTACTTTTACCCATTTTGTGCCGTTGAACTGCAATAAATCACCATTGGCTGCATTGGTAAAATCAAAGTTGGCGGCTACGGCAGGATCGTTTTCAGCAATCTCGCCGGTAACACTTTCTGCGGTTTTTGCATGGAATGCATAAGGCACACTTAGTAATTGACTTGTTCCGGCAATGGTATAATTTGAACCGCCGTTCAAGTCGGTTTCCGTTTTCAGGAAATACGGTCCATTTGTCCAGTCTATTTCGGAAAACCCGCTCTCTACCGCGGTTCCGTTTCCTATCTCAATCGTTACCAGTCCGTTGGCGCTGGTAGTTGGGAAATGTCGTTCAACAAATACGGAATTTCCGTCTGTCGAACCCTGCAGAACTGAAATTTGCATTCCCACAGCCTGATTGATAAGTAATTGATCGTTTGCATCCCTGACCACAGCCTGGTAGCTCATTGTTTCAGGACTTTGGGCACTGATCGTTGTATTGAATAATATGCCAAAGGTCAGGGACATAATAACTGTAATAAATTGTTTCATTTTTTTTGTTTTATTCTTCAAAAACATTTCCATTGCTGTTATTTGCATAGGTTACATTTGATGTGTTGAGTGTCGTTGACCCACTGGCCCTGTAAATACCGTAGGTTTGACTGTCACCAACATAACTGTTCGACAGGCTGAGGTAAGATCCGTTGGATGAACCAAACATATAGATATTCGCACCTCTGCCGCCAGTACTTCCGCCGTACTTTACCTGGCAAAAATCGAGTTTATTCGATGTGGAAGGTGAATCCAGTTCAATACCTCTCCAGGCACCGGGCGACTCATCCATGCCGCTGAATATCACCTCCTTTTCGCTGGTACCTTCAGCAATGATAGCGCCTTCATTTGTCACCCATAGCCTTGATCCTGCATCAAAAAGACAGGTTACGCCTTCGCTAAACGTAACTGTTGACCTGAGATGGCATCCGCCGTAAAAATGAATCGGTAATAAGGAATACGAAATCGTTCCCGGATTTTCGAATGTAACCGAACGGGATATGATTTCGATGGCCTGGATGCCATTGTCACTAAACACCGATGTTTCATCGAGGGCATACAAATTTTCACCACCGATTTGCAGAGGTGCCTGTGCGTTGTTGTTGAAATTGTTGTTTTCAAATGCGGTAAGAACGGCATCATCGCCATCGGTGGTCAATGCATAACCATCAGATTCCGATATGTTCGTATTTTTTATGCTAAGTTTTGTATCGGTATTACTCTTCATGAACACAGATGTTTTGGTGTCACCTATATCGCTGCTGCCGGCGTACATCACATCTACATAATCGAGCTTGTTATTTACACTGCTTGACGAAATTGAGATTCCGCGCCAACTTCCTTTTACCTTATCAATGCCGGTAAAAACAATTCTTTGAGATGCAGTTCCTTCGGCTGTCAGGGAGGCTGAGCTGCCAGAGACATGTATATACACATCGGAATCCGATTCAACGATTACCCCGGGTTCGAAGCTAACACGGGCTTTAATATTCACATGTTCCATGGCCAAGTAATCAGGGATGGATGCATCGTCAAATATATCGGGGTAAACCGTGGTCTCATCGATGCTCCTGGGTAATGCACCACTGATATACAATGTAAGCATGTCGCTTGCCATTCCGCCTTTGCCATCTTCTACTACAACTTCCAGTTGATATACGCCGGCTTCTTCGGTTAGAAATGTGGTGTGCGTGTTACTGGTGTTTTCAATTTCCGCAGTAGCACCGGAAGGGGATTCAATAATGTTCCAGGTGATCTGAAAGGCATCTCCATCGGGATCGTTCACCATTATGTTCAGGTCGGTTATTTCTCCTGTCATCCCAATGAGATCATCTCCCGCATCGATAACAGGCTGCTGGTTGTCTTCATCGCAGGCAACAAATGCCATTAAAAAAGCTGATAGGAAAAACAATGTTTTTATGTGCTTCATGACTATTCATTTTTAATTAAAGACCCAAAGGTCTGAAATTATCTTCTCTAATAATTGGAAAAATCGGCCATCTGCTATTTGTTTCAGGTTGATGTATATGCATAAACGCTACCCTTGCGCTTGTGCAGTATCTGACTCCGCCCAATATCCAAGGGATCTGACCATGTATTCAGAGGGTAGTGGTGGCACAATAAAAGTTGAAAATGTCGTTCTGATACAATTTTTGGTGCAACAAGCCTGGTAATTTTGCTTTATGTTTCATTAAAAACTTGTTGTTATGGTACATATTGATATTAAAAAACTTGAATTGAATGAATTCTATGGCGAACATGACAGGAACCAGCATTGCAGGGCCACCTTTCCCTTATTAGGAGCACATGGTGCCAAAGACTGCGCCACCGTCTTTTTCGAAATAGAACCAGGGGAGCAGCTGGGACGTCATACTGATTCGGCGGAGGAGATCCTCTTTATCGTGGATGGAAAAGTGGAAGTGGAGATTGACGGCGAGACCGAAATGGCGGAAGCAGGAAGCCTGACCCTGGTACCGGAGATGCTTCCACATAATGTTTTCAATAAAGGCAATGAGACAGCCCGCGTAATTGGTTTTTTTGGCGGTGCAAATAATATTGTTACCACTTTCGAGCAGGTGCTGGTTCCGATCCAAACACGGGTCGTTGACACAGCAAAGCTCGGACAGGCATAAGGATTATTCATTTATCCGGAAGGGAATATTTAAACCCTTCCGGATTTTGATTGTTGAATAGAAAAGCGGTACTTATGAATATCCTGATGTACGAGCACCGTCCGGCTGATTCGCTTCAACCTTATATCGAGACGTACTGGAAAGCGACGTTCAATGTCGCCGGGGAGCCTGGTTTCTCTCACCACATTGTTCCCAACGGATGCATAGAACTGATCATTCACCTGACTGACCATCACTGTAAACTGCGCCGGGAGGGAAATAGTTACGACCGTTCTCCGCCTTTTACACTGATGGGTATTTATGATCGTCCCTATATCGTGAGATTCCCGTCTGCGGTCAGGACGTTCGGGATCAGGTTTCATCCCGATGGATTCCGGCATCTGCTGGGAGTGCCTCCAGGAGCATTTGTATCCACGTATGAAGATGGTGTCAGCGTGGCAGGCAAGCAGTTGGAACAATTCTGCGAAAGGATTCGGGAAGAGCTTTCCACCGACCGACAGGTGATGGCTGCAGATCGCTTCTTCACGGAACAACTGGCAAGACAGAAAAAAAGCCGTGACTTTACCCATGATACCATGGACCTTATTCGTAAGACCAACGGGCTGATCCGTATTAATGAACTAAACGATGCGATCCCTGTCAGCCCCAGGCAGCTCCAGCGGCTGTTCAGGCAGCATTACGGGTTTACAATTACCGATTACATCAGGTATGCCCGGCTCAATACAGTCCGCAAATATTTACTGTCAGGCCAGAGTTTCACACAACTCTCCTATGAACTTGGATTTTCTGACCAGTCGCATTTTATCAGGGAATTCAGGAACTTCACCGGGGTATCGCCCAACGGTTTCATCAAAGAGATGGATCGTTTCAGCGATAATGCGGTGTGAGCTGAACAGGAAAGATCTCCCTGTTCAATTCACTACCAGAACTGTTGCCACTTTCGTTTCGTGGTCCCTGGTAAATCGAAGCAGGTACGTTCCTGCTGGAAGATCCGCGGAATACAGCACCTGGTGATGTTCACCTTTTCCGCGATAGCCATTTACAAGCGTACGCACTATCGTCCCGTTGATGTCCAGCAGATCCAATGCGATCACTCCTGGTTGATCAAGGGTGTAGGAGACTACCGTTCTCTCCCTTGAGGGGTTTGGATAGCTCCTCAAATCAATGAGAGAGATTGCTGCTTCGGCTGTGTTTACTGTTGAAGTATCACCTGTAACAAAGCTGAAGTCACCAGTGAAAGCCGACGCCAGGAAATTGTGGTCGACAGCCTGCAGGGAAACATAATAGGTTGTTCCGGGTGCGAGGTCACTGAGAATGACATCGGTGGAATGAAGTACATTCCCCGGCCGGGCGAGCATTTTGAAACCTGAGGGATCTGCGACCGGACTTACGATATCAGAAAGACCAGGTGCCGTGCCTACACGAAGATTATAGGTGTTGCTCTCCGGGGTGTTTTCCGGGTCATCGACCCTGTCCCAGCTGATCTTTACTCCTGCTTCGTCAACGACAGTTTTGATGTTACCTGGGACCGCGGGCGCCTGGTTGGGAATGTCCAGCACATTTTCATAGATGCCGGACACCTGTTGGTCATAATTTTCATCCAGCCCTGCATAGGCCATGTCCATGTCCCCGTCGAGATCCATATCCCCGTGCACAACCTTACCGGAAAAATCCTCCAGGCCACTATACACTGTTGAAAAGCCTGTGTCGTGCTGTGCATACAGGAGCGAATAGACCTTCAGCTCTTCGAAATGAAGTCCGCTCAGGAATATATCGAGATCACCATCATTATCGTAATCGGTAAAAGCACCTTTGGCACCCGACAGTTTCATGAAATCTCCGTATTCACTACCCATGATCTCAAGGAACTGTCCTTCGCTTACATTCATCAGGAGTGAAACCCTCTCCTCGTCGGTCTCATCATCGCCGCACAAAAGCATATCAGGATAACCATCCCCATTGTAATCACCCCATGATACGCTGGCATTGCGCATCGGCGGGATGCCACTTTCAACTGCAAACATTCTCGGAAGGCCTGTTTCCGGCTCGTTTCCCTCGTTGATCAGCATCAGGCTTGTCAGCACTCCTTCCACATCCAGTCCCATCCCGAAGATATCGGTGTCTCCATCGCTGTCCACGTCAATGAACTGGTAGAAGCCTTCTTCAAAGGCGGTGAGCTGAGGCAGGTCCAGTGATGTATCAAATTTCCCGTTCTTGTTCAACAGCAGTTTTACCAGGGGTACCCCGTTTGTGCCTGAAGAGGTATAAATAAAGTCAGGGGTTCCGTTCCCATCCAGGTCGCCAAAATCAAAACTGCTGAATACATCCTGCACAAATTGCAGCCCGGAGCCATCGAATACCCCTTCGTTGTTTTCATAGATAAAGCTGTTCACCTCCTGGTTCAGCCTTCCGTTGACCATCAGGTCAGGATACCCGTCCATGTTGTAATCGATCCAGGCATGGTTCCGACCGTGAACGATCACTTCGGGTGTGTTTGCTGTAAAATGTCCGCCCGAATTCTCCATGATTTCGAAATAGGGTTGCTCTATTCCGGTCATACCCGACATACTGAGATCATAATCGCCGTCGCCGTCATGGTCCACCCAGTGCATGTTTTGCGGACTGAAGCCGGGAAAGTCGAGCTCCATTTCTTTGTACACCGGGTCCCTGTTTTCGATAAACGTAATCCTCAGGCGGTGTTCCAGGTAATCTTCAACAATTGTAAATCCTTCCGGTCCCGCGATGGTGTCAAATGCCCCTGCATAGGTGTCGTAATAGAGCACATTAAAGGTATCCAGGTCATCGGGAATGAAATCATCCAACAGGCGGATCTCCAGCATGCCGGCCAGGGAAGCATGTCCGGTGACCTCTAGCTGATCATATGAATCCGCAGGGGTATATCCGCCGATACCGATATCCAGCCCCCCGTCGCCAAGCGGCAGGTAATCACCTTCAATAGTTAGTTTTCCGGCTGAAAATCCCGGTGAATAAGTGGCATTGTCTTCAAGTACATTGGGGTCTGCAATGGCTATGTTGCCGTTTCCTTTTACCAATACGCTATCGGTCCATTTCCTGTTGCCTGTAAACAAATCCAGCCTCCCGTATTGCTCTATGGCATAGGTCCCGGAATCAGTCGACATATTGCTGCTTCCCCATTCCAGGTCGGCATTGCCCACTGTTACAATACCGTTATTTACCAGTTGCTTAGAGGGGAAGAACCGGTTTACACCGGAATTGTCGACGGTAATCTCGGCATTCCTGTGGTTGAAGAAGCTGCCGCCGCGCAATGATGCCGGACCCGGGCATTCTATGCGGCCATAATTATCAATGATTGCTGTGGATGATAACTGCAATTTTCCCGAATACCAGCAGACATTGCCATAGTTGATCAATCTCCTGTGATCAGAAATGTTCCGGGTATCTCCAAAAATGTATGTTTCACAACCTTCATCGAAAATGGTGACCCCTTCCTGTTTCATCGCACCTGGCGATTCCCAGTAAAAAAGTTCTTTAACCGTCACTGTTTCGTCGCCTTGCAGGACCCCGCCCGTCATTTGTAAATGGGTTATGTCAACAGGGGTATTGAACGTTGCCGTTCCGTCTTCTGTGGCTACTGAATCTACCGTGAAATCACCGTTAAATATACTTTCACCAAGCAGGTCAAATATCACCCAGCCCCCAGTACTGGTGATGGAAGAATGTTCCCCGAAAACTTTATTCCCGTTTCCAAGCCGCAATTCGGCAAGGTGCCCGATACTGATACTTCCTGAGTGGGTGGCTACCTTCGATCCGGACTGGTCGATCCTGAAATTTCCCATCTGGATATCTATTGCTCCGTCGTTCACAATGTCGCCAAGGAATTCCACCGTTTCAGGAACCATAATCGTCAGCTTTCCGCTTTCCATATTATGAAAATGGCCCCGATAATACACTTCTCCGGCGATGACCAGCTCATTGTAATTATAAAAGCGTGTGCCTGTGTTGTTTGAAAACGATCCGTTGGTCCATGTAGCCAACCCGAAATTATAGAATCTGGCTTTATGATGAAGGTTGATGCTGCCACCGGGATCAATTACGCTTCCGCAACTCTCCAGCGCGGTCAGTATGATCGTGTCGTTAATGCTTCCGCCCGACCATTCAATGGAATTGCTCACTACCATGCTGTCGGTGCCATCCAGGGATCCCTTTTCAAACCTCAGGTTATTTAGTTCTACCAGTGAACCCGTCCTGAATTCCACGTAGCCTTCGTCCATGACCGTGCTGTCAACGGCATACTCCCCGCAGATTTCCACTGTATTGCCGGCAAAATGCACATCTCCTTCTCCTGTCAAAGAAGAGCTTGTTGTGAGTGTCCTTCCGACCCCGTCAAATTCCAGCTTTCCACTTTCACCGATGATATATGTCCCCGGCTCTTCGGGGGATTTGTCTTTGCCATAGATAGAAAGCATACCGGTTTGCACATTCACCATCCCGTTGTTGGTGAATTCAGAGAACAGTGACGTTCTGCCTGGCAGACTTTTCGTCAGGAATCCGTTGTTCTCAAATTTTGCAAGGGTAAATATGTCATGGTTTTCATTTACAATTGCCATATCCATGTTCCCATTATTGACGAAGCGGGATCCGTTCTGGTTGGACATCTTTCCTGAACTCCACGTCAGCTGACCGTTGTTCTCAAATGTGAAGCCGGCTTGCAGCTGGAATATACCATCCCCTGCAATGGCCCCCTGGCAAAGTAACTCGAGTGAGAGCAGACCTTCCCCGATCATCAATCCTCCTCCCCAGAAAAATTCGTTTTGAACGTAGAGGGCTTCACCATCAAGAATTTCAAGATTTGCATTGGTGACGGTTAATCCTCCTACAGATGTCTCACCTGATACGATCACATGGCCTGATGAGATCTCGACATTATCAGTTGTCGAGGGAACACCTTCGGGGTCCCAGTTGGAAGATGTGGACCAGCCGGCAGTTCCGCCTTTCCATTTATAGGTTTGTTGCGCCTGTAATGAAGCGCTGAAGACGATTGCGAGCAAGACTACGAATTGAAAGTAAATTCCAGGTTTCATAATGCTGATATTAAAGTTTTATTCCAGTTTTCTGACTTTTCCCGACTCAACGACTTCACCATTTGCGTTTAAGATCTCATAGGTAGCTGTCGATCCGTCGGTTTTGTGTATCCAGCGTAGTTTTTGTCCTGTGATGGCCGGGTTTGCCGAGTATATGATCGTTGCTGTCACAATGGAATCCTGCAGATCATAAGTACCTGAATGGGCCAACACACTGTATTCTCCATCGGAGGGTTCACTTTTAAAATTCACCACGAACGCAAAATGGTTCTCGGTAAAAAAGGACATTCCGCGGATATCATGCAATACATTGTCCCCTGTGTATTCCCAGACCCCCTGAATCGAGGAGTTTTTCTTATTACCGTCATTGGGTGAACAGGAAAACAGGATTGATATGGTTATGAGCAAAATTGCCATCCATTTTGGTGCTGAAAAGTCATGACGGGCAATGATCGTTTTCATAGTTGGTTTTATTTTAATTAGGTTCATGACTGATGGTTTTTACAGTGCTGCCTTGCACCAGTTTTGATTTCCCGGGCTTCCCCGATTTAATTGCAATCCTGGGTACGGCTCAGGTACATGCTGTTTGGTTTCACAGGATCAAATAAAACAGTATGAAAAATGGAAATCAATAGAGAATTGTACTCATTTTAGCCTGAGCACAAATACTCAGTTAGCTGTAAAATTCAGAAAGAAAGGTAGTTATAGAGGAGGTGGTCCTGGTCAGAATCCCATTTTATCCAGTAGTTCCAGGAATCGTTGATCATTTCTCAGGTCATCAAGCTTTGGATCTGACCTGAGATCAAGCATATAATCGTGTCGCTCTTCATAGGCCTTGTCCAGGTAATGAAATGCACTATCATGATTTCCGAGTGCGGTATGGATCAATGCTACCTGAAAGTGAAAGGTATTCTCATATTGCTGCTCACCCATAAGGGACCGAATGACAGCCTGTGCTTTTTCTTTTTGTCCTGCTCGGGCATAGCCGTGTCCCAGTCTGCTCAGTGCAACCTTGTTTCCCGGTTGTTGTGCAACAGCTGATTCAAGATACTTGACTGCGGCAGAGTGATTATCCTGTTCCAGGAGGCTCTCCGCAAGATATGTAGTGGCCAGCCAGAAGCCCGGTTCCATTTGGAGGGTTTCACGGAGTTGTTGTATGGATTGCTCATATGTACGGGAGAAGTACAGGGTTCTGCCGTAGATGGCGTTGTTCATTACTGACTGCGGATCAAGTTCAAGAGCCATTTTACTGTAACTGATGGCTTCTCCATGTTTGCCCGTCGCAAGGTGGAGCAATGCTATAAGGCGATAGACCATCACATCACTGGGATTCATGGACATCGCCTTCGTCAGCTCAGATTCTGCAAGCTTAAAATCCCAGTCGTATAAAAGCGCCACAGCTCCGCGGGCCCTGTGGGCTTCACCTATGTCGGGATTTAGTGCAATCGCCTTTTCAGCTGCTTTTCGTGCAAGGGAATATGCTGAATCAGCGTCCATGATACCATAATTGGATTTCCAGGTATATACATTTGCCAACTCTGCCCATGCACGGGCGAATGACGAGTCAATGGCAATGGCTTCACGGAAAAGGTTTTCGGCGCGCATGAACCCGTGCCTGGTCCCGCGATTCACATAAAAGCGCCCCTTCAGCAGGCTCTCCTGGGCTTCGGCTACATCGGATCCGGGAGAGGATTCGCCGGAAAGTTTTTCCAGGAAGAATTCCACTTCAAGTGCGCGGGCAATCCTCATTGCTACCTCATTCTGACTGACTGAATATTGCGGCGGTGCCACATCATACCCTGCGGCCCAGATATTTTCGCCAGAACGCACATCTATAACCTGTAAATTGATTCTGAACAGGCTGTCCGTCTTTCTCATGCTGCCATCGATGAGGATGCCAACGTTCAGCTCATTTGCGATCTTATCAAGCTGCTGTTCGTTGGGGTTATATTGTCTGACTGAGCCATATGCGATCACCCTTAATCCCGGGATACCGGATAGTTGAATGATCAGCTCTTCCGTCAACCCTTCGGAAATCCAGCCGGCAATACTGTCAGGTCCGGTGGTTCTCATTGGCAAGACTGCAATGCGGATCTGTTCTGATTCCATCCCGTTGCCGGGGGAGAGGTCGTGCTTTATCCACCCCCGGTTAATTATAACTACTGCGAGGATCAGTCCAATGAGCAGAGACGAACCAAATATAAAATATTTTGATTTACTTTTATTCCCTGGAGCTAAGGTAATTTCACCGCCGGTTTTGGTTGCTCCCATTCCGGAGATCAGAGGCTTGTTTCTTATCGCATATTCAAGCAGACTGTTGGGACCTTTCAATCCGAGTTTTCCGGATATATTATACCGGTGATTCTGAACCGTCCTGACGCTTACAAAAAGTTCTTTGGCAATTTCAGGGCTGGTTTTATTTTCAGCGATCATGCCCAGGATCTTTTTCTCAGTCCGGGTGAGCCCATCAAACTTCCTTTGATCTTCCTGTTGAGCGTTTGTCATTTAACTGAATTAAAACGTATTCGCCGGCTTTCTTCAAGCGGAACAATTTATCCATTACTTCCGTGTTCCCGGGCAGGGCTGTGCAAAAATACTTTATATCATAACAAACCTCATGACAAGGTGTTTAATGAGGGGATGACAAAATTAGCATGAACGAAATATGCCTGCAGGCTTAAACCGGATGCATTTAAACTTTCCCGGGCGCAGAAACGTTTTTGTCCAGACAGGTGCCAGGGCAACCGGAAATGTCGGAACGATTCCACAAGGCTAACACCTTTTGCATGCAGCGCACCTTATGATGCGTAATCATTGCACATACCTGGGATTATATTTCTACATTTCCCCGGGTGAAAGCAGGATACAGTGTGCTGGGAAGAAATACCTGTCTCATTTTAACATCCTTCCAACATCCAGTATATCAGATTTATAATTCACCAGGTATTCATTCCCCGTAAAAGTATCGTGCCTTAATCCCTGGCAGGCATTGATGTTGGATTGATCAGCATGAAAATCAATTTATGAATGCTGAAAAAACACGAGATTATGAGGAAGTTAGGACTATTAGTTATTATTTCAATGCTGGCAGGCATTTCAGGGTATGGTCAGAAAGAAACATGGACGTTTGACCAGCCCCATACAAACATAGGATTTTCGGCCACGTACCTTGGAGTTACAGAGGTATCCGGTAAATTCAAGTCATATAGCGCAACCGTTTTATCCGGTAAAGATGATTTTACCGATGCTGAAATTGAAATTTCCATCCAGGCGGCCAGCATCAATACAGACAATGACAAACGAGACGATCATCTCAGTTCGGAGGATTTTCTCTATGTGGAAGAACATCCCGAGATAACTTTTACCAGTAGCGCTCTCGAAAAGCAGGATGGTAAAAATTATCAGATGAAAGGTGAACTTACCATACGGGGAGTAACACATGAAGAGACATTTAATGTTGTATATTCCGGGATTGTTGAAGCGATGGGAAAAACCCGTGCCGGTTTCAAAGTAACGGGTTCTGTCGACCGCTTCGATTACAACATTGACTGGAACAAATCATTTACAAAAGGACTCGTTGTAAGTGAGGAGATTGAAATCATTTGCGATGTCAACCTGGTGAAAGAGTAAACCTGTCGTGGGGCGGGGTAATACCCGCATCCACACTGATTCCTACTGCGAACGAGTTGTTTTGAATGCTGAATAGAATGATGATAAGGGCTAATGCTATTCATCATCTTCTTCGTTCTTCGGATGGGTTTATTATATTTTTTAATCACAATTACAGCTCAATGCTTCACTTTCGGACTTCTCAAATGCTTCTCGTCCTTCAGAAAACGCGAACCAGGCGATACCCAATGAACCTGCAATATCAAGCCACCCGATGCCGAACAGTTCATAAAGGCCGCTGGAAGCAAGCAATATAAATGAAAGATAAAAACAGGTTTTGGTGCAATTCGCATCAGCAATGATCGCATCGGAATTCAGCTTTTTACCTATTTTCATTTTCCATGTCATAAGTATATACATGGTAAGTATCGACAACACTGAGATGACAATCCCCACGATGGTGGTTTCGGGCTTTGCCCCGGTTATTATATTTATAACTGCACCTGTAATCAAACCGGCAGCCAGGATATAAAATGCCGTTCCGGTGATTTTAAGTGCCCGTCTTTCAAACCTGTCCCTGGCAGTCACATCCTCGATCCCGGCTTTCTTCATACGAAAGATCATATGCAGGATTCCAATGCCTGAAAGTACTTCCACAAAACTATCGACCCCGAATCCCAACAGGGCCAGGGTTTCATCGCTGATTCCAAAGAACACAGAAACCACGCCTTCAACGACATTGTAAACAATAGTTACAATGGCTAATATATATGCCGTTCTGACCAATTTTTCCTTATTCATTTCTTATTTCATTGAACTGAACTGAAATGCATTTTCATTTCCATAATTAATGCTCAAAATTACGATGATAAAGGATGCAAAAGTGTTGCAAAGTGTTATTTGCAGTCAGGACAAACTCCCTGGATAACGAAGTTTGCATGTTCGAATATAAAGTCTTCCGGCAATTCCGGATTTGGAATGGGATGATCTTTCAGACAAATGGTTTGTCCACATTTATTGCACAGAAAATGTGCGTGCAGGTCACCCAGGTCACATCTGCACCCTTCACTGCAAAGGGCATACCTTACAGCTCCCGTGCCATCATGAATACTGTGGATGATACAGTGGTCCTGGAATGTTTTTAATGTCCGGTATATGGTTGTGCGGTCAACGTTTTCAAACTGCTTTTCTATCTCGAATAAACTTAACGCATTTTTATTTTTCAGTATAATTTCAAGCACCAGCTGGCGCATGGCAGTCGGTTTGATATCCCTGTCATCCAATATTTTTTCTGACTCTTTCCGCATATTGCAAAAGTACAAAATCTAATGTAATGCACAGGAATTTCAGTGATGTGACCGGCGTTCAATCAAATTTGACCCTTCTCCCGCACAATGTCCATGGATATCTGTTGTAAAGTATAAGTAAAATAAAAAAAGAAATTATTTATGAAATTTTCTACTTTATCGTTGATATTATTTATTGGAATACAGTCATTGGCCGTTGCACAGGAGAACGAATTACAATGGCTCGACATCGAGCTATCCAATTACGAATATCCCTATGAAGTTTCTGTATTGCCCCTGCACATACAGGAGCAGGAGCTGAAAATGGCGTATATGGATGTGCAACCAGACAATTACAACGGGAAGAACATTGTTTTGCTGCACGGGAAAAATTTTAACGGGGCTTACTGGGAAACCACCATCGACCATTTAACCAAAGAAGGGTTCCGGGTGATCGTACCGGACCAGGTGGGGTTTGGGAAATCCTCGAAGCCCGATCATTTTCATTACACTTTTCATCAGCTTGCCAGGAATACCATGACCCTGCTCGATTCGCTGCAAATATGTAAAACCGCGGTGCTGGGGCATAGCATGGGCGGCATGCTGGCCACCCGTTTCGCATTGATGTATCCGGGTACCACAGAGAAGCTGATCCTGGTAAATCCCATCGGCCTCGAGGACTGGAAACTAAAGGTTCCTTACAAGCCGGTCGAATGGTGGTATGAAAGGGAATTGAAGAAGAGCTACGAAGGCATCCGGGCATACCAATTAAGCAGCTACTATGACGGGAAATGGAAGTCTGAATACGACGAGTGGGTCAACTTGCTTGCCGGGTGGACCCTGAATTCCGATTACCCAACCATCGCATGGAATGCCGCGCTTACCTACGATATGATCTTCACACAACCGGTGGTTTACGAATTCAAGAACATTGAAGCACCTACGCTTTTGATCATAGGCACCCGGGACCGGACTGCGCTGGGAAAAAATTTGGTATCCCCCGAAGTAAGAAAGACCATGGGGCTCTATGAGCAACTGGGTAAGAAAACCCAACAGGCCATCCCCGATGCACAACTGGTGGAGCTCAATGACATAGGGCATTTGCCTCATATTGAGAAGTTTGAGGCCTTTATTGATCCATTGATCGAATTTTTGAATCAATAATTTTCGGTAGCATTATTAACAGCACTTTTCCCCTGATTGCACCGGCGGGCATTTCACCGTGCCATAGGAGCAGAATACGCAGCAATCTCCCTGTTGTGGCCTGAGCACGGTATGGCACCCCTGGCATTCATAGAAAAATGTACATGCATCTTCGGGCATGGTCTCTTCTGTGGAAAAACCACATTCTGGACAGGTAATGATTGATTTGTGTTGTATGATTTTCATTTTCCAAGCTTCCGGATTCCTTCAACGGCATCGAGTTTCAGCCGGATCATATTTTCCTCAGAAGGACAATCCATTTTTGGAATATGGTATTCGGATTTAAGCATTACTGACTTCTGATTTGTAAATACATTATCTATGGAAACAGGAACAAAAGATCGTCCGAAACACAGTCAGAAAGTAATTCCCATTATACCCATCAAAACATCCAGTCACAGGGAGGCCCGGATCTTTTGGATGGATGCTTCATTCAGTTCCTGGGACCCTGCAGTAACAGCAAGGAATAACGCGAACAGGGAGATAGCTGTTTTTTTCATCATGTATGTAATTTATAAGATAGCTTGTTCATCAATGGGAGAATATCGATTCCCAAAGTTAATAGAACCTTTTCAATTAGAAAGCCGCATTCCTGTTTGTATATCAGACAACATGTAACATTTTCATATTCCCATCATCACTGTTGGCACCAGGATACTGTCTGCTGAATGTATTCCGGGATGCTTGTTGTGACGATCCCGTATATTGAAAGACAACCAGGTCCATCCCGGAAAAATACCGGATTCTTTTTAAAAATTGCAGCGTATTTCAGAACTTGCAATAGTATCCAGGTAGAAGACCTGGATCAGTTCAGAAGCGGATACAGTATGACAGGCATAACTCAAATCGTATTTCAAAAACAAATCCCTGGGATATGAAGAACAGGACCACACTTGTTTTTATTGTTGGGTTCGTGCTTCTTTGGAATTCGGGATTTATAGGAGCCGAGTACGGGCTTCCTTATACCGGACCTTTTACTTTGCTTTTCTGGCGGTACCTCGCGTTGACACTGGTTGTTTTTCTCTACCTGCTGGCAACAAACAGGTTGCGATGGGTTGGCCGGAAAGCAGCAATCCAAAATATGCTGATTGGTATCCTGGCGCACGGAGTCTGGCTCACTTGTGTGCTGCTGGCACTGGATTACGAGGTTCCGGCAGGGATTGTAGCACTAATTGTGGCATTGCAGCCCCTGGCAACGGGAGCACTTTCCGGCCTGGTAACCGGTGAGCCGACACGTTTTTACCAATGGGTGGGACTGGTACTGGGATTTCTGGGTGTTGCGCTCACCGTCAGCTTTCGAATGGATTTTGATAACCATGCCTCGGTGATCGGATACCTGCTTCCCCTGGGATCTGTGATCGGCATCACGGCAGCAAGCCTGGTACAGCGCAGAATGGAAATAAGCAGCAGCGCAAAAAAACTACCGGTCGACCAGGCCCTGTTTTACCAGAGCCTGGCAACAACGCTGGCCCTGGTGTTCCCTGCTGTTTTTTTGGAAAAATTATCCGCCCGGTGGGAGCCGGAATTTATCTACGCCATGGCCTGGCTGATTTTTGCTGTTTCACTGGGAGCCTATGCCCTGATGTGGAAGTTAATCGAGCGCATGGATGCCACCCGCGTAGCCAGCCTGTTTTACTTCGGGCCTCCCGTCACCATGTTCATGGCATGGGTGGCTTTTGGAGATAAGGTCCGGTGGATGGATTTTGCCGGTCTTGCTGTTGTGTTTGCCGGTGTCTTCATTTCCCAATTGAAACAGCAACGTGCACCTAAACGCTGATGCAGCATTTTCAGTATAAATGTTAGGAATTATAACTTATAATTTATAAGTT
>CAYOSB010000043.1:0-20615 GCA_964406495.1 uncultured Bacteroidaceae bacterium
ATCTTGATTACTCAAAAAAGGTTTGGGAGATTTGTGTTAAGTTCGGATTGCCATTGATCTATGCCAGCAGTGCCGCGACATACGGCTTGGGTGAACTGGGATATGATGATGATCATGCGCGCATCCCATCATTGAAGCCACTCAATGCCTATGGCAGGTCCAAGAACGAATTCGATAAATGGGCGTTGCAGCAGGTAAGGCAGCCCTTCTTCTGGGCGGGACTGAAGTTCTTCAACGTGTATGGACCAAATGAATATCACAAGGGACGCATGGCATCGGTGGTGTTTCATGCCTTTAACCAGATCAGGGAGACAAAAAAGATGAAGCTGTTCCGATCGCATCATCCCGAATTTGAAGACGGGGAGCAGGCGCGTGATTTCATCTATGTGGAGGATGTGGTAGATGTGATTCTTTTCATGATGGAGCAGCGTCCTGCTTCCGGGATCTATAACCTGGGTGCCGGGGAAGCGCGTACCTTCAGGGACCTTGTGGAAGCAACCTTTCATGCCATGGACCTGGAACCACAGATCGAATTCATCGATACTCCGGAAGATATCAGGGACAAGTACCAGTACTTCACCGAGGCCAACATGGAGAAGCTTCGCTCGGTGGGATACAACCGCGCATTTACATCCCTGGAAAAGGGAGTTGACACATATATCAGGAATTACCTGGCGCGGTCTGCAGTACGGTAGTAGTCTGTTTGCAATTCTCTCTTTCTTTTCATAACATTGATTGTACTTTATTTCATTGATCGTGCTTTTACCAAACCCTCGTCCGGAAATGGAAAAATTTTCTTTGTTTGTTAAAAGAATCCTGGCCCTGCTGATCTCAGGCGGAGTATGGTATTTTCTGTCCGGCCTTGCATTTATCGACCGCCGTGCTGAGTATTTACTTCTGTCAGCTTTCGCTTTCCTGCTGTTTGGCTATCTTGATTTCAGGGGTACCGGGACAAAGCCCCGCTTCCTGTTTGAGCTGAACCAGGCCGATGCCTACCTGAATAAAAAAGGCGGTTTCTGGAACCTGTTCAAATGGATTGTCATCCTGCTGGGATTGGCGTATGACCTGGTGGCGTGGTCGCTCTGGGGTGTGAACCTGCTTTTTCTGCTCGTGGCAGAATTATTGTTGTTTGTTAAGACCATTTTCTTCGGGATCATCGATGCTTTCACCTGGTTCCTTAAGCAGCTTTTTCCGCCTTTCGTATTCGTATTCCGGATGTTCATGCATTACGTGGTGCAGTGGGGATGGTGGATCTGCCAGCTTGCTGTGAGTAATGTCCGCACCAGCATGAACAGGAATTTCTATTTCATTGCCCTGATGGGGACCATCCCCGCGATCTTCATCGTGCTCCTGTTCTACGTGATCAGCCAGCTTGCAGGGATGCCCGGACTGGTCCTGTTCAGTTATCTGTTTGCTATCATGCCACTGACCTGGTCGTTTGGCGAGATTGCCACACTGCGCTTCGAGGGGCGGGAAAAGGATGATTTTGTCTCGGTGAAACACAGGTTTCGCATTGGTTTCGATAGTATGCGTTCGGTCCTGTTTTACCTGCTGCTGCTGTTGGCTCTGATCGCGGTGGAGGTAGTGCTGAACCTGCTGGGTTGGATCCCTAACCTGTCCATGAGCCTGCTCGGGATCGTCCTGAATCTGAATATGGGCATTTCCCTGCTGATCATTTTCCTGCTCATCATCATGGCCTTCATCCCGGGAATAATGCCCGCGCATATCCTCTACAGGCAGGAGCACCAGAATGATTTCAGGAGCAGCCTGGTGGTGCTGGGTATGTTGGGAAGAAAGTTCCTGAGGTACACATTTGTGGAAATCCCTGCAATGTTTTTCGGGGCGCTGATGTTGGTCATTCCGGCAGCCTTGCTGGTACTTGCTTTCCTGATGACCGATACGATTAAGGATACTGTGCTGGAATACAGGGCCGAGCAGATGGAAGCACGCAGTGTTTCAGTGGATAATGTGGCGGCCAGTATCTACCGGAACAAGGTCGAGAGACTGGAATTGTACCAGGATGTTCCACTCCTGGCACCAGGTACCATCGTGGAAATGATGGACGGAAACCGGATCGCAGCAATGGAGCAAAGGATCGCCGTAACGGGGCAAAGGATCATGGACACTGAACTGCGCATCTCTGCCCTGGAAGAGAGGATTACTACCGTGGAGGAGGATTCCGTAACAGGATATACAAGTGAAATTACACGTGAAGAGAGGAGCCTTGAGCAGGACGAGGAACGCCTGGCAATCATGGAAGCTGACCTGCAGGAGCTGAAGCGCAGGAGGGCACAGATGCCTGTGCTTTACCTGTTTATCGGGATCATGGTCTCGGTGTTTGGCGGACTGGTGCTGGCTGTATATATCTCCTATATCGGCAATGTATATTATGAATTATACGGGATGAAGGAGGACGGGAAGTCTTCTTTCTGGACCCGGACCCTTGGGGAAATGCGTATGAAAGATCCCAATCAGCCACTGCTTGGATTCATGCTCCTGGGAGTGCTGGGAATTCTTATCTATTTAGCGCTGAGGTTCAGCACTTAATACTGTTCCTGCAGCTCCTTCACAACATTTTCGATGGCCGCATCGTCGAAGCCCTTTTCCTTTGCGGCCTCTTCAAGGGTGCCCCAGATGGGCTCCCCGCAGGCAATGCATTTGATCCCTTTCTCGCGAAGGTACCTCACCGCGGCAGCGGATTGGTGCACGATCTCTTCTATGGTGGTCTCTTTTGTGATGTGCATGTCGAATATGATTATACCGGCGCTATTTCATTGTATGTGCAACAAATGACCGGGTGAAACAGATATAAAGCAAAGGTAACTATTTCCCGTTGCAAGATATGTGATTTGTGTCACGTAATAGCTGCAGAACAGGATTTTAGTAAAAAGCGCCAGGAAGAGATTGCAGAATAAATTTGCAATTAACAATCACGCAGCAGTTACCGTTGTTTTTGTTATTTTTGTTTTCCGGACAAGGATAGTTTGAACTTTAAAGATTTTACCATGACACCCGATCGTGAAAAAGCACTCGAGTTACTGAAACAGCATGTGAAAAACGAGAAGATGATCATCCACAGCCTCTCCTCCGAGGCAGTGATGCGCGGATTGGCCCGGCACCTGGGAAGGGACGAGGACCGTTGGGGACTGGCGGGATTGCTCCACGATATCGATGTGGAGGAGACCCAGGCAGAACCTGCGGTGCACGCGCTGAAAGCTGCAGAATTGCTGGAGGAATTGCAACTCGACGAGGAGATCCTGGATGCCATCCGCATGCACAACGAGATGGCCACCGGTGAGGAGCGCACAACAGAATTTCAGCATGCACTGGCAGCAGGGGAGACCATTACGGGGTTGATCTATGCCACGACCCTGGTATATCCCGACAAAAAGATTGCCAGCATCAAATACAAATCAGTCGCCAAAAGGATGAAACAGCCTGCCTTTGCTGCAAGTGTGAAAAGAGAAAACATCCTGGAATGCGAGAAAATCGGGATCCCGCTGGACGAATTCATCCGGATCTCCGTCGATGCCATGCGGGAGATCCATGAGGAGATCGGAATTTAGTTCGCATTCGAATGTACCACCTGGTGTCCGACCAGCCGGTCGTAGCGGTCGCCCTGACCCCGGTGGTAGAAGAGCACGAGGTATTCATTCTTTGTCTGGTAGTGGCTTCCTTCGATCTCGGCAATATCCACTACGTTCCGGTCGTCGGGCAGAAAAACATACCGGTAATTGTGGATGCCCTGCTTCAACAACAGGGTAGCCTTGTAAGCAGATGCATCCGTATCGTATTCCATCCGGTTCATAGGGGTGAACTGCCAGTTGGTGGTCGCCCCGGCAATATATACATCGCCATCGGCAAGCGGGAATGGCATATCGAGCGTGAAATGCACAAACACATAGTCCGCCTCCACAGAAGGTTCACGCACATTGGCCGCTTCGATGAAGAATTTCCCGTTCAGGTCGTCCCGGTCGAAATAGAGATGTGCCGGATTGGGCTCATCTGTTTTCAGGTGAAAATGAAAATAATCCAGGTAGTCGATGGCTGCAATATGGTATTCACGTACCTGCGTGCTCCGGGTATTGAACATCCTGAATTCGTTGCCGGCTGGGAAGATATTCTCTTCCTGGTAGTCGTATATCAGTTCGCCCGGGTTCACGAATAAGGGTTGCAGCCTGGTGATCCCGTAGTCCCATATTCCGTTCTGGTAGATGGCAAGCGAGGTCTCCCTGAACGGATCGTCGATGCGGTAGCCGGGATGGGAGATGGTTACATCCACTTCGTGACTGTTGTCCCTGTACATTGAAAGCACCGGTCGGTGTGCATTGGCGCTTACTGTAACGATCGCTTCGGAAACCAGGAAGCGGCGTGTGAACACCACCATTTCAGGATCATAGTCGCGGTACACCACCAGGAGGTAATTGCCCGACTGTTTGAAGCGGATGTCTTCATTGGGCAGCTGCAACCGGTAATGATGATAATTATAATAGGTATTGAAAGATCCTTCCACGTCATCGATACGGTTTTCAAAATACCCTTCCAGGTATTCCTGTTCCATCAGTTCAGACCTCCGCCAGTCTGCATCACAATGGATCACCATATAATTCAGATCGGAAATGCTGTTGGAGAGTTCATCAAATTCCAGTACCAGCGGGACCTGTTCCTGTATGGTCAGGATCGGATAGCTGTTGATCCATCCCTCCCTGTAAAGCTGGATCGTCTTGATCTGTTCGTCCAGCACTATCTCCCTGGCAACCCCGTGTGCATCAAATACGGCTTCAGGTGCCTGGGCAAAAAGTCCTGCAGCAGTCAGCATTGCAAGGAGTTGAATTTTTAGTAACTTCAGCATGTATTTTGATTTATGTACGCATGTATTGAACGTGTTTCCAGACGCAACCATTGTGCCAAAATGATGTTCAATTTAAAATTTGCAAACCGGGCTCCTGGTTCGTTAAATGTTAAAATCAGCAGTCCGGTAAGATATCTGTTGAGAAACAAATGAAAGAATTTAAATATCTAAATATTTCTGTTTGTTGATTCACAAAAATAGCTAATTTTGTCCATTGGTTATTAATCATCATTAGAATCCAAGAATAAATGTCTGAAGTTATCAAGATACGCAAAGGCCTTGATATCAAATTAAAAGGCAAAGCCGACAAGATCTTTATTAAGGCTCCGAGATCGAAGACGTATTCAGTGAAACCTGTTGATTTTGTATCACTTACACCAAAAATCGTGGCCAAGCCATGTGCGGAAGTGAAGGTGGGATCGACCTTGTTTTACGACAAGTACCGGCCTGAGATTAAATACGCATCACCGGTCAGCGGTATCGTTCAGAAGATCGTTCGGGGTGAACGCAGGCGCATCATCGCCATTATTGTGGAAGATGATGGCAAGGATACGGCCGAAACTTTCAAGCAGGGGGATCCCTCCTCCATGTCGCGCGACGAGATCATCGAGAACCTCCTGGAAAGCGGACTCTGGCCTATGATCAAGCAGCGACCCTATGGGGTTGTCGCATCGCCTGAGGATCAACCAAAGGCGATTTTCATTTCCGGATTTGACAGTGCACCACTTGCTCCTGATTTCGATTACATCATGAAAGATACGGAGAAAGATTTCCAGGCAGGTATCAACGCACTTGCAAAGCTGACAGAAGGAAAGATACATCTTGGACTCGATGCCAGGTATCCTGCTGCAAAGGCCTATGAAAGGGCAAAGAATGTGGAACGCCACTATTTCAAGGGTCCGCATCCTGCCGGAAACGTCGGTATCCAAATCCACAAGATATCGCCCATCAACAAGGGAGAGAAGGTATGGACCCTGCGGCCCTTCGATGTGGTAACCATCGGTCGCCTGTTCCTCACCGGGAAATATGATCCGAGCACCATCGTTTCGCTCTGTGGCTCGGAGGTGGAGAAGCCTGTCTATTATAAGCTCATCCGGGGTGCAGAAGTGGAGACCATTGTCAGGGACAACCTGAAGCAGGAGCATGTGCGGATGATCAGCGGGAACGTGCTCACCGGGAGAAAGATCTCCATGGAAGGGCACATTGGTTTCAGCGACAACCAGGTGACGGTGATTCCTGAAGGAGATTACTACGAGATGTTTGGATGGATCAAACCGAGATTGAAGAAATTCTCTATGTCCAGGAGCTACTTCTCATGGTTGATGCCGAATAAGGAATTCAGGCTCGACACCAATATGAATGGTGGTGAGCGGGCATTTGTGATGACAGGCGAATACGAAAAGGTATTTCCCATGGACATCTATCCTGTTCCGCTTCTCAAATCCATTATCGTGGAGGACATCGACAAGATGGAACAGTTGGGTATCTACGAGGTGATCGAGGAGGATATGGCACTCTGTGAGTTTATCTGTACCTCGAAAACACCGGTTCAGTCCATCTTACGGAACGGACTTACAATGTTGAGGAAGGAATTAGAATAAATATATACGGTCAATTTATATGAATGCATTAAGACGATATCTCGATAAGATCAAGCCATATGTTGAGAAAGGGGGCAAATTTCATTTTCTGAAATCCACTTTCGAAGGATTTGAAACTTTCTTGTTTGTTCCGAATACGGTGACCTCGGGCGGAAGTCATATCAGGGATGCCTTCGATATGAAGCGCGGAATGATCATGGTGGTACTTGCCCTGGTTCCTGCATTGCTCTTCGGTATTTGGAACACCGGGTACCAGCATTTCCTGGCCATGGGTGTGGAAGCAGGTTTCTGGGAAATGGTTTGGTTTGGTTTCCTGAAGGTGTTCCCGATCATTGTGGTATCTTATGTTACCGGCTTGGGAATTGAATTTGTATTTGCTCAGATCCGGGACCACGAAATCAACGAAGGGTTCCTGGTTTCAGGGATGCTGATCCCGCTGGTGATGCCAGTGGATGTACCGCTCTGGATGGTTGCCGTGGCAACAGCTTTTGCAGTGATCATCGGCAAAGAGGTGTTCGGCGGTACAGGAATGAATATCCTGAACCCGGCACTGACGGCACGGGCATTTCTCTTTTTCGCCTATCCTACCAAGATGTCGGGTGACCGCGTATGGGTGGCAGGTCTGGAAAAGGGAATGGAGACCGTGGACGGGTACTCGGGAGCTACCATCCTCGGACAGGCAGCACAGAACAATGATGTATTTGTGAACGGTGTTGGTGAAAAATTCAGTGCCTGGGATATGTTCCTTGGAGTGATTCCCGGTTCCATTGGTGAAACCTCCACCCTGGCCATTCTCCTCGGAGCCATCTTCCTGGTATTTGTGGGCGTGGGAAGCTGGAAGATTATACTTTCCGTATTTGCCGGTGGTGCTGTAATGGGGCTTATAATCAATGCTTTCGGAGGAAATGCCCTGATGGAAATGCCCTTCTGGCAGCATTTGATCGTTGGTGGATTTGCGTTTGGCGCGGTGTACATGGCTACAGATCCTGTTTCAGCCACGCAAACTGAACGGGGCAAATGGATCTATGGATTCCTGATCGGTGTATTTGCAATTTTGATCAGGGTATTCAACCCTGGGTATCCCGAAGGGATGATGCTGGCCATTCTGCTGATGAATGTGTTTGCACCACTGATCGATCACTATACGCTGGAAGCGAATATTCGGAGACGTTTAAAACGAGCAAAGGTTCAAGCTTAAACTATAATCAGGATGAAAAGTTACAGTAACACTTACATATTCATATTTTCTGTGATCATGGTTGTTGCCGTGGCAGTGCTGCTCTCCTTCGTGGCCATGCAACTGAAACCACTGCAGGAACTGAACCAGGAAATAGAGCGAAAAGAAGACATTCTTGCTTCTGTTGATGAAGCAGAAGATGTATCCGATGTAAAGGATAAAAATGCCTTCATCGAGCAGGAATTTGAAAAATATATCGCAGATTCCTACGTGGTGAATTATAGCGGGGAGATTGTTGACGAGGATGCATTCGAGGTGACATTGAACCTGAAGGTGCAGGCCGACAAACCCGTTGAGGAGCGCCTGTATCCAGTATTTGTATATACTGCCGAGGATTCAGATGTACACAAGTATATTGTACCTGTAAGGGGGAAAGGCCTCTGGGGACCCATCTGGGGCTACATTGCATTTGAACCGGATATGAACACCATTGCAGGAGCCATTTACGACCATGCAAAGGAGACACCCGGACTGGGTGCGGAGATCAATACCAGCTGGTTTGAAAATGAATTTATCGGTAAAAAGATCTTCAACGATGAAGGTGAATTCGTCAGTATAGGTGTGCTGAAGAGTGTTGAGACCAGCGGCAATCCACATGCTGTGGATGCCATCTCAGGAGGTACGATCACATCGGATGGTGTGGATGATATGCTTGAAGACTACCTGGCCGGGTACGTTGCGCATTTCAAAGAGAAAGGAATAAAAAATTAGATTATTATAGATAAGGAATTATGAGTGAAAAGGAACCATTATTTTCCGCGAAAAACCTGAAGCTGATCAAAGAGCCCCTCGGGCCCAGCAATCCGATCACAGTCCAGGTATTGGGAATTTGCTCTGCACTGGCCATTACGGTGCAGCTCAAGCCTGCTATTGTGATGACACTTTCAGTAATAGCAGTAATGACCATTTCCAGTGTGGTAATTTCATTGTTGAGAAAAATGATCCCGCCACGGATCCGTATCATCGTTCAGCTGGTGGTGATTGCTACTATGGTGATCCTGGTGGACGAGGTACTGCAGGCTTTTGCATATGAAGTAAGTAAGCAGCTGTCGGTGTTTGTCGGGTTGATCATTACCAACTGTATCATTATGGGTCGCCTTGAGGCGTTCGCACTGGCCAATAAACCCTGGCCCTCCTTCATGGACGCGCTTGGCAATGCATTCGGTTACGGATTGATACTGATCATCGTATCATTTTTCAGGGAATTGTTCGGATCTGGCACGCTGATGGGGTACCAGGTGATTCCGAATGGTTTTTACGAGTTCGGGTATGCCAACAACGGCCTGATGGTGCTGCCCCCCATGGCGCTGATTGTTGTCGGTATCATCATCTGGGTGCAGCGTTCAAAGAATAGTGATTTAATAGAACAGAATTAATTGATTGATTCATGGAAAATTTAGTCAACATATTTGTCAAGTCCATCTTCATTGACAACATGATCTTTGCCTATTTTTTGGGCATGTGTTCTTACCTGGCTGTTTCGAAGACAGTAAAGACATCCACAGGATTGGGTATTGCAGTCATATTTGTACTCGGGTTCACGGTGCCGATTAACTTCCTGATTGAAAACTATATCCTCCAGGAGGGCGCGCTTACCTGGCTCAGTCCCCAGTTGGCGGATGTGGACCTCAGCTTCCTGAGCTTCATTATGTTCATCGCGGTGATCGCATCCATGGTGCAGCTGGTTGAGATGGTGATCGAGAAATTTTCACCCACACTGTACAGTTCCCTTGGTATCTTCCTCCCGCTGATTGCGGTGAACTGTGCCATCCTTGGTGGTTCACTCTTCATGCAGGAACGCGAATATGCAAATATTGCCGAAGCAACATCATTTGCCCTCGGATCCGGAGTAGGCTGGTTCCTGGCGATCGTAGGGATCGCGGCCATCCGCGAGAAAATCCGTTATTCCAACGTCCCGGCACCATTGCGCGGACTGGGAATCACCTTTATCATCACGGGGCTGATGGGAATTGCATTTATGAGTTTTATGGGTATTAAGTTATAATTAAGAAAAGTTGGTTTTATGATACTGCTCACATCTACCATAGTCATCATTCTTGTAAGTATTGCAGTGTTCCTGTTGGTAATCGTTCTATTGGTGGCGATGCTGCTGTATGCAAGAAAAAAACTGACACCACAGGGTGATGTCACCCTGAAGGTGAATGACAAAGATTATACGGTAAGTCCAGGGAATACCATTCTCAGCACGCTTTCCAATAACGGTATATTCCTTCCCTCGGCATGCGGAGGTGGAGGCACATGCGGAATGTGTTCCTGCCAGGTACTCGAAGGCGGCGGTTCCATTCTGCCTACAGAAACAGGATTCTTTACGAGGAAGGAGCAGCAGAACAACTGGCGACTCGGTTGCCAGGTGAAGATACGCGAGGATATGAAGATCCGTGTACCCGACGAGGTGCTTGAGATCAAGAAATGGGAATGCGAGGTGGTCTCCAACCACAACGTGGCAACCTTTATCAAGGAGTTCGTCGTTAAGCTGCCTGAAGGGGAAAATCTTGATTTCCAGTCGGGAGGATATATCCAGATCGACGTCCCAAAGATCGAAGTGGATTTCAAAACAGATATTGATGTGGAGCCGGAATACCGCGACGAGTGGGATAAGTTCAATATGTGGGACCTGAAGATGAAGAATACAGAAGAGACTTACAGGGCCTATTCCATGGCGAACCACCCTGCGGAAGGCAACATTATTAAGCTGAATATCCGTATCGCGACACCACCGTGGGATGTAAGTCATGGCAGGTTCAAAAATGTGAATCCCGGTGTGTGTTCATCCTTTATTTTCTCGAGGAAGCCGGGTGATAAAGTCGAGATCTCCGGTCCGTATGGAGAATTCTTCATCAAGGACACAAAAAAGGAGATGATCTATGTGGGCGGCGGTGCCGGAATGGCACCCTTGCGTTCACACCTGTTCCACCTGTTCCATACCCTGAAGACCGACCGCCAGGTTTCCTACTGGTACGGTGCACGGTCAAAACGCGAAGTCTTCTATGAAGAGGAGTTTCGTGCCATTGAAAAAGAATTTCCCAATTTCAAGTTTTACCTTGCGCTCTCCGAACCGAAGGAAGAGGATAACTGGGACGGGCTCACAGGGTTCATTCACCAGGTTCTGTACGACAACTACCTGAGGTACCACGAGGAACCGGAAGAGATCGAGTACTACATGTGCGGTCCGCCCATGATGAACGATGCAGTACAGGGACTGCTCTATAACCTGGGTGTTCCGGAGGAAATGATCGCATTCGACGATTTCGGATAATACAGGTTAACATGATCTTCAACCGCAATGCATGCCAGTGTGTTGCGGTTTTTTTTTAAGTTTGTACCCAGATCATCCATCCGCTGGCAGTTGGAGTTCATTCGGACGTGTTAACGGGTAGGAAGCCATCGGAAAAGAACAAAATATAAATGTTTACACAATGAAATACGCCAGGTATGTTCTCGCCATTGCCCTGTTCGCGACAGCGATCTATGTAATTACAAGGGACAATGAACCAGGTCCCTATATCTCCATTGCAGGGTTCACGCAGGGGACCACCTACCATATCACCTACCAGTCGCCCGGTACTGATTCGGTGGATCTCCAGGATGAGATCGAGGCCTTGCTGGCTGAATTTGACCAGTCGCTTTCCACCTATATCGATACCAGCAATATCTCACGCATCAACCGAAATGAAACCGACCGGGTGGATCCTTATTTTGAAACGGTCTTCAATGAGGCATACCGCGTGTATGAGCTCACCGGTGGGGCATTCGATATCACGGTCGGACCCCTGATAGATGCCTGGGGATTTGGAAGAGGAGGAAAAATGGAGATGTCAGAGGAGGTGATTGACAGCCTGATGCAATACGTGGGGATGCCGAAAGTAAGGATCGAAGGCGGAAGGATCATCAAGGACCTCCCGGAGATCCGCCTGGATGTGAATGCCATCGCGCAGGGGTATGCCGTGGATGTTGTTGCAGATTTTCTGGACGATCTGAAGGTACAGAATTACATGGTGGAGATCGGCGGGGAGCTGACCACCCTGGGAAAGAGTCCGCGCGGGGACCTCTGGCGAGTAGGTATTGATAAGCCTTCATTTGGGAACCTGGTACCCGGACAGGACCTGCAGGAGGTGGTTGCACTATCCGGTCAGTCCCTCGCTTCTTCAGGTAACTACCGGAAATTTTACGAGGTGGACGGGAAAAAGATCGTACATACCATCGATCCTGCTACCGGTTATACGAAGATGAGCAACCTCCTCAGTGTCACGATTATTACCGATGATTGTATTACTGCAGATGCGTTGGCCACTTCGTGTATGGTGCTTGGACTCGAGGAGGCAAAAAAGCTCATCGAATCATTGGACAATGTGGAGGCGCTCCTCATTTTCACCGATCCGGACGGACTCTACCTTGAATGGGCCACGGACGGAATGCAGGAAATGCTGCAATAACCGCACCCCTGCCTGGGGAGATCTTTGAAGAAGCTGGTTCTTTTGACCGCCAGCCAGATCTGACCTTTGAAATACAGGTGTACACAACGGCGTCCCTTGACGTTAGTGGGGGAGGCTGAAAAAACCTGGCGAGAAGGCTTCCCACTACTACAATTTTTCAATATATACGTAGTACGCCGGATAGACCCTGTTATCTTTGTCCACAAGGTGGGCTTCCATGTCGTATTTACCGGCCGGGATCCGGGCCTTGATGGTCACTTCCTCCTGTCCGGGTTCAATATCTACCGATTCAGTTACATTCGCAACGTACAGGTAGGCCCGTTCAAAATCCGACTTGGTACTGGCGGGCATGACACTTGCCTGGCGGAATACTTGTTCCTGCGCAGGGAATGTTGCATTTATGGCCAGGCCACTTTCCCTGGGAAATCTGCGCAGGCTGATTGCGTATTCGCCATCTTCAACAAAGTCTATCTTCCACCGACCTGCTGCCTGTGAAGCAGTGACAGCACCATGCTGGTGCCAGATACGGCTGTGCTTCCCTACATACATATCATGCGAGGATATGCGGCTTGGATTTTCATTAGGCGATCCCACCTTAATATAGGCATATCGCTCATTGACACCCTCGTCAGCAAATGACTGCCACCACCTTTCGTAGCCTGCAGAAAGTTTTTCAGCAACGACAGGATACTGATCAATGACATTGTGCTCCTGGCCCCGGTCTTCATTCATATTATAAAGTTCATTCCCATTGACCAGCCTCCACTTTGCGTCCATTACAGAGTAATCCTTGAATTTTACAAGGTTCTGCCTCCTCTGTGTATCTATGTACAATATTCGATCGGTCCAGTCAGCAGCATCCGGATCTTTGAGCAGCGGTGCCAGGCTTACCCCGTCGAGGGGCTTCACCGGGTTAAATACCATTTCAAGCAAATCCACAAAAGTTGGCAGGAGATCATAATGTGCCACCAGGTGGTCAATGTCTTTTCCCCCGGAAATGCCTTCATCAGGCCATCGTATAAATAGAGGAACCCGGTGGCCACCTTCATAAGCACTGCCTTTGCCTCCTCTTAACCCGGCATTATAAACGTTTTTTCCTCTTGCCGTTCCATTATCAGTGGTAAAAATAAGAATGGTATTCCCTGCTAAGTCTAATTCATCCAGCTTCTGTTCAAGCAGTTTAAAATTATCATCAATATTGGTGATCATCCCGTAAAAGCGCTTGACATTCTCGGGTAAGTCCCCGGCATCTTTATAGAGGTCGTAATATTCTTCCGGGAGGTTGAGCGGAGAGTGAGGAGCATTGGTCGAAATATAGCAGAAGAACGGACGGTCTTTATTTTCCTCGATAAATTTGAGCGCTTCTGAAAAGAAAACATCTGTGCAGTAGCCTTCATAAGCCCTGGTTTCCCCATTGTGCCAGTAGGTATCATCAAAATAGTCATTGCCCCAGTAATCCGGACCCTGGGAGATGCCGCCACCGCCATGCCTTACCACTTCATGAAAGCCCCTGTCTTCCGGACGGTATGGATAGTTATCGCCCAGGTGCCACTTGCCAAACATCCCGTTGATGTAGCCATTTTGCGCGAACACCTGTGGCAGGATCACCTCATCTTCAAAAAGTAAAGACCGGCCGGTAATCGTATGAAAGGTGTTCACCCTGTTGGTATGCCTTCCGGTCATAAGCGCTCCCCTGGTGGGTGCACAGGTTGTCGAGACATGAAAATTTGTGAACCTGAATGATTCGTCGTAAAAATCATCCAGGCTTGGCGTCTTGATATATGGGTTCCCATGACAGGCCAGATCGCCCATTCCCTGGTCATCGGTGATCACAATGATCACATTCGGTTGTTCAGATGCTTCCTTCAAAACCTGGGGAAATGCCATTTGCGTGTGCAAAAAACATATTGTTATTACCCAAATCCAAATGCTAAATCCTGGTTTTCTTTTATTCATAATTTTCAGGCTGTATTATGATGATCAGTAATGTTATTTTCGATCCTCAAATATGTACAGCCACTAATGTATGAATATTATTTGTTGAGTATTCCTGTTTGATCGACTTTCTTGCAGGGGTATGTAGTCTAACAAGCACCGGTTGGGCCAGGATACAATACATACCTGATCATTCATAACAGATTGTATCCTGTTACAAAAAAGTGGCTTGTTGTGTGGGGAAAAATAAAATGAATGTGGAGCAGGTCTACTCCACATCAGATGCGCAGGAACCTCCGCCACATCCGCAGGAGGTGATCCCGCGCGCCTGCAGCTCTTCTGAATTCGAAGCCTGGCAGCTTCCTCCGGAAAACGTTGCCTTGCGATCAAACAACATCTTGATTCCCAATCCTGCAACTGCAAGTAGTACTAAAATAACTGCTGCTAATATTACTTTTATCATTGTTTTGCTGTTTAAATAGTTACATCTTCCTCTTTCTTCTTCTCAATCGCATTGTAAGGTATGCTATACCCATACGAACATTCCTGGGGCCGATCTCTAAAAACCAGGTCTGAAAATCCTTACTGCCAGTAATGTACTATACTAACAAATTACTAAGCCAGTTGTTGACAGCCGGCGCAATCATTTTCCCGTGCCTCCAGCCGCTTTTTGTGGCACCTGATCTCCTCGTGCTTGACGCATTTGATGCCCAGTTTCGCCATGTCGGAGTTGTGACCTACCCTGTATGCCGGGAATTTGCCTTTCTTTTTAATGAGCATATTAAGTGCCATGCCCAGCATTGATAAGCCAAGCAGGAAGACCGATATCAATAGTATATTCCAAAACATCTGAACAATACCTTTAAAATGTTGTCAAAAGTGTGTAAATTTCTTCAGTGCAAAGATAATTAACAGAAAGCAGAATACGGCGATGCGCCGGCATTAGTTTTGTATGGAGAACAAACGGATCAACTTGTCCCGCGAAGAGATACTTAAAGATTTTCACCTGGCACAGCTCAGTCGCCAGGTGGCTGTCCTGGGACGCAAAGAGGTGCTCTCAGGGAAAGCCAAATTTGGGATCTTCGGGGATGGCAAGGAAGTGGCCCAGATCGCCATGGCCAGGAATTTTAAAAATGGTGACTGGCGTTCCGGCTATTACCGCGATCATACTTTTGTAATGGCTGCAGGAATGTTCACTGCCGAACAATTTTTCTACCAGTTATACGGACTCACAGATGAGCAGCTCAACCCGGGCAGTGCCGGGAGGAATTTCAATAACCACTTCGCTTCCAGAAGTTTAAAACCGGACGGTTCATGGAATGAGCTTTCCGCCATGAAAAATACCGCTGCAGATCTTTCACCTACGGCGGGACAGATGCCGCGTCTTATCGGACTGGCCTATGCTTCCAGGCTATACAGGGAGAACAAATCGCTTCAGCAGTTTACCCAGTTTTCCGACAAAGGCAATGAAGTAGCATTCGGGACCATCGGCGATGCAAGTACCGCCGAGGGGATGTTCTTCGAGACCATCAATGCTGCCGCAGTATTGCAAATTCCGGTAGCCCTGGCAGTATGGGACGATGGGTACGGGATCTCTGTGACCAAGGACAAACAGATCGTGAAGGCAAGTATCTCCGAAGCATTGGAGGGGTTCCGGAAGAATGAAAAAAGCAATGGCATCGAGATCATGTATGCGCGGGGATGGAATTATCCCGAACTTATCGAAGTCTTTCAAAAGGGGATCGAACGGTGCCGTGAGACCCATGTCCCTGTGCTTTTTCACATCGATGAGATGATGCAACCCTTTGGTCACAGCACCTCGGGCAGCCATGAAAGATATAAATCCACCGAAAGGCTGGAGTGGGAAAGGGCACATGATCCCCTCCTGAAAATGGAGGAATGGATCCTGGAAGAGGGGTTGGCCGACGAAGAACAAATAGAGGAAACAAAGGAACAGGCTGTAAGTGAGGCACGGAAAGCCCGGGACAAGGCCTGGAAAGAATATTCGGCACCAATCCAGGAAGAGCGCGACGAGCTGCTTTCAATCATTGATGGCCGGACCTGCCAGTGTGAAAATGAAGATGTGGATAAGCTGGGGATACTCAGCAAGGACCTGAAGCGAATCATGCATCCCATCCGGAAAGATGTACAATCCACCGCGAAACGAATCATGCGCAACCTGTGTCACGACTGCCCGGTGAGGGAGGAATTGCAGGCATCTGTTTCAGCATGGCTGAAGGACTATAAAGAAAAGAACTACGAACGCTACAGCACCAGGTTATATAACGAGACCGACCGGTCCGCACTGAAAGTACAACCCGTTCCGGTGGAGACCGAAGATGGCCAGGTGATGAACGGTCGTGAGATCATCCGTGACAATTTTGATGCACTCTTCAGGAAAAATCCCCTGCTGGTGACATTTGGAGAGGATTCGGGAAAGATCGGGGATGTGAACAAAGGCCTTGAAGGATTGCAGGACAAATATGGCGAATTGCGCGTAACCGATACAGGGATCCGGGAAACAACCATCGTCGGTCAGGGGATCGGCCTCGCTTTGAGGGGATTGCGACCTATTGCAGAGATACAGTATTTTGATTACCTGCTGTATGCACTGGCCACCCTGAGCGATGACCTGGCTACGCTGCACTGGCGCACCAGGGGGGCACAGGCCGCACCGGTGATCATCCGCACCCGCGGGCACCGGCTGGAAGGTATCTGGCATTCAGGCTCACCCCTCAGTATGGTGATCAATTCCATCCGGGGGATCTATGTTTGTGTTCCGCGCAACATGACCCAGGCGGCAGGAATGTACAACACCCTGCTGGAAGGAGATGATCCGGCCCTGGTGATCGAACCGCTGAAAGGCTACGGGCTCAAAGAGCCAAAACCAAAGAACTTTGGTGCGTTCCGTGTCCCGCTGGGCAAACCAGAGCTGCTGGTGGAAGGAACAGACCTGACCCTGGTGACCTACGGTTCATGTGTAAGGATCGCCGAAACTGCAGTGAAACAACTTGCAGACTTCGATATCAGCGTTGAACTGATCGATGTGCAGACCCTGCTTCCCTTCGACCTGGAAGGTGTCATCGGAAGATCTGTCAGCAAAACCAACAAAGTGGTATTCTTCGATGAGGATGTCCCGGGCGGCGCCACGGCTTTCATGATGAAGCAGGTGTTGGAGGACCAGAAGGCTTACTACCACCTGGATGCCGAACCGCGTACCCTGACAGCCCGCGAGCACCGGCCGGCATACAGTTCCGATGGCGATTATTACTCCAATCCGAATGCGGAGGACGTCTTCGAGACTGTCTACGCGATCATGAACGAATATAATCCGCAGAAATACCCTGCAATTTATTAGTTGCGTGCATTTCTGAATGCGGGCTGATGATGACCAGCTGAGAGCCACCGGGGATTGGTTCAATCAGTTTCTGCCTGAAGTAGTCCATCCCATTGCAGCTCAATAGTTCTTCCGGACTTTTTCAGTTTCTGCCCGTGGCATTCCATCCCATCGCAGCTTAATTATCCTTTCGGTCTTGTTAAGTTTCTGCCCGTGGCATTCCATCTCATCGCAGCTCAATAGTCCTTTCGGTCTTGTTAAGTTTCTGCCCGTGGCATTTCATCCCATTGCAGCTCAATAGTCCTTCCGGTCTTGTTAAGTTTCTGCCCGTGGCATTCCATCTCATCGCAGCTCAATAGTCCTTTCGGTCTTTTTCGCTGATCACACTGCCTTCCGGTTCATCATCGCTGAACCTGCGGATCCGGTAGTTGATGGCTGCGAACAGGATACTGAACATGGGGCTCAGGAAATTAAAAAATGCAAAAGGAATGTATTCCACGGTAGGTACACCGAGTACACGTGACTGGGTGGCACCGCATGTATTCCAGGGAACCAGAACGGAGGTGATCGTGCCTCCGTCCTCCAGGGTACGGCTGAGGACTTCGGGTTTGAGACCTCTCTCTTTGTAGGTCGAGGCGAACATCCTTCCAGGAACCACGATGGAGATATATTGATCTGAAGCCGTGATATTGAAGAATACACTGGTGCCGATCGTGGTGGCCACCAGCGAACCGGTTGAATTGGCCCACCTGATCACCGAGTGGGTGATCTTTTTCAGCATTCCTGCTGATTCCATGGTACCGCCAAACACCATGGCAGAAAGGATCAGCCAGATCGTACCCAGCATTCCCTGCATGCCGTCTGTTGAGAGCAACCCGTTGACCATTTCATTGTTGGTGACAATACTCAGCTCTCCGTAAATGGCCTGCATCACGCTCATATAGGCTGCCTTGAAAAATGTTTGCGTTCCCGGGTCCAGTACCATGCCCACTTCTCTCACCAGGTGGGGCTGGAAAATCAGTGCAAAGACCGCACCCATCAGGGAGCCAAACAGCAGCGAAGGGAGAGGCGGGACTTTCTTGATGATCACGAACAATAGCAGGGCCGGTACCAGCAACAGCCACGGAGTAACCACGAATCGTCCTTCAATGGCTGCCAGCACGAGGTCGATGTCGCTGAGCTCCGCATTGAAATCATAGGTGAACCCGATCACGAGGAAGATGATCAGCGTGAGCACCATGGCCGGGGTTGTGGTGATGGTCATGTACCGGATGTGCGTGAAGAGATCCGTTCCTGCCATAGCCGGTGCCAGGTTGGTGGTGTCGCTAAGTGGTGACATCTTGTCGCCGAAATAGGCCCCGGAGATAACCGCCCCGGCAACAATACCCTGGTTGATCCCCAGGGTGGTACCGATCCCGACCAGCGCAATGCCCATGGTGGCGATGGTGGACCAGGAACTTCCCGTGGCAAGGGAGACGACCCCTGCGATGATCACTGTCGCAAATAAAAATATGCTTGGATGAAAGATCTTCAGGCCGTAATAGATCAACGTGGGAACAACACCGCTGAGCATCCAGGTGCCTGCCAGGGCCCCGATCATCAACAGGATCAGGATCGAAGGCATGGCCGAGCTGATGCTTTTCACGATGCTCTCACGTATATCGGTCCACTTATGTCCGAGCGAGACGGAGATAATACCTGCTACCGCAGCCGCGAGGATCAGTGCAAACTGGTTCGCACCGTCCAGGGTGTGGTCACCGAAATACAATACATTTAACGTGAGCAGGGCGATCAGTACTGCTATCGGGACCAGTGCCTGTATGATGGTGGGCTGTTTCTGCTTGCTTTCCTCCATGCCTGGGCGAAATTTGGGCCACAAGATAGCTAAAATATGTTGAACTTTCTTGCGTTAGTATTACATAGGCATGGGATGGACCCAAGGTATACTTACCCTGAAGAAAAGTTTTGAAAAAACTAAAAATCATTTAAATTGCATTTTGAAAGCGAAAATTATGGGCCTGAATTACGATTTTTTTAAAATATCGAATGAGAAGGTAGCGGAGGCGGGACGTGTCCTGATCTCAGAGCCGTTTCTCAGTGACCAGTATTTCAGACGTTCGGTCGTATACCTGACCGAACACAGTGAAAAAGGATCGCTTGGATTTGTGTTGAATAAAACACTGGATATGTCGATTGCTGATGTGATCGAAGATTTTCCCCTGGTGGAATTTCCGGTTTCCCTCGGGGGACCTGTAAGTACAAATACGGTCCACTACCTCCATACGCTTGGCGACGAGATCCCGGAGAGCGTGCACATCAAAGACGGGATCTTCTGGGGCGGAGACTTCGAGGTCATGAAGGCACTTGTGCAATCCGGCATCGCACATAACGGGAATTTAAGGTTTTTTCTGGGCTATTCGGGCTGGTCTGAAAAACAGCTTGAAGGAGAGCTGGAAATGAATGCCTGGCTGGTCGGGGAGATCTCCCCTGAACTGGTAATGAAGGGCGGCTCTTCTGAGTTCTGGACCGATACCCTTTCAGGACTGGATGCCAGGTACAAGGCATGGGCGAATTTTCCCGAAGATCCGGGAATGAACTGACCAGGGCATGGGCCTTTTTTCCTGAAGATCCGGGCGACCTGACCGGCAGCTGTGATCCTTCTCAAATGATTTTGTCCAGAACCTTCAGCAGGTTTTGGTTCCTTCTTATCTTGATGGTCCGGACACCCGCCCGCATGCCTGCTTCCACATCTGTCTTCTTATCGCCGATGAACCAGGAGCGTTCCGGATCAATATCGAACTGTGCCATGGCTTTTTCGAGCATCAGTGGTTCCGGCTTCCTGCAAAGACAGTTTTCTTTTTTTGTATGGTGCGGACAATAGTAAATGGCAGAAAAATAGATCCCGTGCTGTCCCAGTAATTCTTCCAAATGTCTGTGCAGAATATCCACATCATCCCTGGTGTATTTATTTTTGGCAATACCTCCCTGGTTGGAGATTACGATCAGCAGGTAATCCTTTTCCTGGAGGTGCTGTAATGCTTCGATGACCCCTTTGTTAATCTCCAGGTCCTCCACCTTGTATACGTAGTAGTGTTTGGGATTGTTGATCACTCCATCCCGGTCAAGGAAAACAGCTTTATTCACAAGTATATATTTTAGTTATAGTACTAATTTACAATATATTATAAACTTCGTTTTT
>CAYOSB010000044.1:0-9620 GCA_964406495.1 uncultured Bacteroidaceae bacterium
GGTCAGACCAACAATGAGGCAGTGCTGGTAATCGCGCCCGAAAGGATAGATCACGTGGATCCCGGGAAGAAAGTCTACCTCTATTCGCAGACTACAATGGATCCTGATGCATTTGAAGCGCTGAAGAAGAATATCGAAGCCCGTGCATCAACTGCATTTGCAGAAAAACCTGTATCTAACTGCTCCATTTGCAACCAGATGAAACGGCGAAAGCCGGATCTGAAAAAATTTGCAACGTCACATGACCACATCCTTTTTTTGAGTGGTCATCACTCTTCCAACGGTGCAATGCTGTTTGAGTTTTGCAAACAGCTGAACAGCAGTTCCTATTGGATCCATACGGTTGAGGATATTGATCCCCGATGGTTCACATCCGGGGGCAGTATCGGCATCAGCGGCGCAACCTCTACCCCGGCCTGGCAACTGGAACAGGTAAAGGATTACCTGCTATCGTTAACAATAGCCTAACAGTTTTTTTAAGAAGGGGAATTATATATTGTGTATTTTTGCAGCCGGAATGAATAAAGAATTCGAAAAAAGTAACATGTAAGATATGGCAAAAATTAAAAAAATAGGTGTGCTGACTTCAGGAGGAGATGCACCTGGCATGAATGCTGCGATCAGGGGGGTTACCCGGACGGCCATCTTCAATGACATGGAAGTAGTGGGAATCAGGCACGGATACCAGGGAATGATCTACCGGCATTTTATCGACCTCAAGGCGCATAGTGTAAGTGATATACTGGCCAAGGGGGGAACGATTCTAAAGACAGCCCGGAGCAAGGAATTCATGACCGAAGAGGGAAGGAGACAGGCCTATAAAAACCTCAAAGAGGAACAAATTGATGCCGTGGTGGTAATAGGCGGGGACGGCTCACTTACGGGCGCCCGCGTCTTTTGTGACGAATATTACGATATTCCCTTTATTGGTATTCCGGGGACAATCGATAATGATATCTACGGGACCGATTATACCATTGGCTACGATACCGCCCAGAATACAGTGGTGGATGCAGTGGATAAGATCCGCGACACGGCCAGTAGTCACAACCGGCTCTTTTTTATCGAGGTGATGGGTCGTGATGCAGGTTTTATTGCTTTGAAGACAGGTATCGCATGTGGTGCCGAGGCTATACTTATCCCGGAGGTAGAGGGACAGGTTGAGGGGCTGAAAGACTATCTCGAGAAAGGCTATAAGCGTAAGAAAGCCAGTAACATTATCATCGTCGCCGAAGGAGAAAAATCGGGTGGTGCCTTTGCGATTGCAGATAAAGTAAAACAGGATTTCCAGGAATACAGTGTCAGGGTCTCCATCCTTGGCTATATTCAGCGCGGTGGCAAACCCTCGGCATATGACCGGGTCACGGCAAGTACACTCGGCTACGAGGCCGTCCAGGCATTGCTGGATGACCAGAAGAGTGTGATGGTAGGGTACCGCAACGGAGAAGTGGACCTTGTACCTTTCCGTAAAGTGATCAAGCTGAAGAAGAATGTAAATCCGCAGGCACTGGAAATGGCTGATGTGCTTTCCATCTAAATGATGGTTTTCCAGGGTTGAAATTGCCCCGGGGAGGCCTGTTGAATTTGATCATGAATTTGGAATCTGATCCTGATTCGAGGAGGATTGCTGTAATTTGTCAGCCATTCTGTCTATATTCATATCATTTATGTGCATGTCCGAATCATATGCTGAAGTGATCCTGCCACTTGCCCTGAAAGGGACATTCACATACGTGGTACCAGCCGGGACAAGGGAAAAGGCCTTGCCGGGAATGCGGGTGATGGTGCAGCTCGGTAAACAAAAACTCTATTCAGGGATCATCCTTGAAGTACATCAGCGTTCGCCTGAACACTTTGAACCCAAGCCCGTGCTTTCTTTTTTAGATGATGAACCGATCGTTTCTGAACTTCAACTGCAATTCTGGAAATGGCTTTCCGACTATTACATGTGCACCGTCGGGGAAGTGATGAACGCTGCATTGCCCAATGGTCTCAAGCTTGCCAGTGAAACGATCCTGCAGATCGATCAGGATGTGAGGCATTCACATCGCCTGGACGAGGAGGAGCACGAGTTTCTTTCTTTTCTCGGGGATGCCGGTAAGATCAGCCTGAGTGAGGTGGCTAAAAGTCATTATGGAAAACATGGATTGAGTTTAGTCAAAACACTTGTGGAACGCGGGGTGATCAGCACCGACCAGCACCTGCGGAGATCCTACAAACCCCGGAAGGTCATTTGCATTGGACTGCAGGAAGATTATATGGACGAACAGGCATATGTTAGCTTCCTGGAGACGCTTACAAATGCACCTGCCCAGGCCTATGCTATGGAGCTATTTGCAGAATTATCAGGGCATTTCGACAGTGAAGCTGATTCAAAGGAGGTCTCCCGAACTGAACTCACCCATGCGGGTGCCTCGCCTGCAGCACTTACAGGATTAATAAAAAAAGGAGTGTTCAGGGTCTATGAAACGGTTGTATCCCGCATTCATCGCAGCGGTGATTCCTACAGCCGGGAGCAGCCGGCCACCCTGGCAGATTTCCAGGAGCGGGCGATAGGGGAGATCAGGCATCAGATGGAAAAGTATCCGGCAGTGCTGTTGCACGGGATTACTTCGAGCGGAAAAACAGAGATCTACATCCACCTGATCAGGGAACAAATCGAACAGGGCAGGCAGGTATTGTATCTTCTGCCTGAAATTGCGCTTACGACACAGATCATCAAAAGACTGATGAAGGTATTCGGTGAAAAGGTCGGAGTGTACCATAGCAGGTACAGCGACAATGAACGGGTGGAGGTCTACCGTAATCTTGCCGGCCTCACAGAGAATCAGCCTTATTCAGTCATCCTTGGAGTCCGTTCGGCAGTGTTTCTTCCTTTCCGCCAGCTGGGACTTGTGATTGTGGATGAGGAGCATGAAAATACCTACAAACAATATGACCCGGCTCCACGTTACCATGCGCGGGATGCAGCGACCATCCTGGGGTTATTCACCGGGGCAAAGGTCCTGATGGGCACAGCCACACCCGCTTTCGAGACCCTGTACAATACCATGTCGGGGAAATACGGAATGGTGAAGCTTGACCAGCGGTTTGGGGATGTGGAGCTCCCGGAAGTGCTTGTTGCAGACATAGCGCGAGCGCGCAAACGAAAGCAATTGCGGTCACACTTCACCCCGGAACTGGTCTCAGCGATTGAGGAGGTCCTGGCCGGAGGACAGCAAGCCATCCTGTTTCAGAACCGCAGGGGTTATTCCAATTACCTGCATTGTGAGGATTGTGGCTATATCCTGAAGTGTGGGAATTGCGATGTGAGTATGACTTATCATAAATTCAGCAATGAGATGTTATGTCATTACTGTGGGTCGAGGAGACATGTTCCGGTACATTGCCCTGAATGCCACGGTTCAAATGTAAACATGAGGGGATTTGGTACCGAGAAAATTGAGGATGAGATCGCGGCACAGTTTCCAGATGTAAAGGTAGGCAGGCTTGACCTGGACAAAGCAAAAAGCCGGCGCAGCTTTGAAAAATTGATCACTGATTTTGAGCATGGAAGGACACAGATTCTTGTGGGAACACAGCTGGTTACCAAAGGACTGGATTTTGACCATGTGGGACTTGTGGGGATCATCGATGCTGATTCGATGCTGAACTTTCCGGATTTCAGGGCGTTTGAGCGAAGCTTTCAACTGATGGTACAGGTGAGTGGCCGGGCCGGACGCAGAAAAAAGAGAGGAAAGGTAGTCATCCAGACCATGGACCCGGAGCACCCGGTGATCCGGAATGTACTTGACAATGCATTCGAAACGTTTTTCAACGCACAAATGCAGGAGCGAAAGATGTTCAGGTATCCGCCATACACCCGGCTGATCAGGATTACACTGAAGCACGAGATCCCTTCGATCCTGGATGGAGGTGCAGTTTTCCTGGCAAACGAGCTGCGGGAGATCTTCGGTGGACGTGTCCTGGGACCGCAGCAGCCCATAGTAGGAAGGACCCATGGTAAGTATATTAAACAGCTGATGCTGAAAATTGAAAAGGAAGCCTCCTTTGAAAAAGCGAAGGGATTGATTGCCGAGCTGCTAGATATTTTTTCAAACAACCCGGTGTATAAGCAGATCCGGGTAACAGTTGATGTGGATCCATTGTAATTTTTATCTTTGTCGAAACTTAACCCATTAATCGGCATGTTTGAAGCTTCCGCCCTGAAGAAATTCTTTGAAAGCAGCACCAATCGCAAAGTCCTGATCATCGGCGATGTGATGATCGACACCTATCTCTGGGGAAAGGTAGACAGGGTTTCGCCTGAGGCACCGGTTCCTATTGTATCTGATATTATCGAGGAGAACAGGCTGGGGGGCGCTGCCAATGTTGCGCTGAACATCAAATCCATGGGGGCCATTCCGATCCTGTGTTCCGTGATTGGTGGCGATGAGCGTGGAACCATTTTTCTGGATCTCCTGGAAGAGCAAAACCTTTCAGATGTGGGGATCACCGTAGATGATTACAGGATCACTACGCAGAAGACAAGGGTCATTTCGGGATTCAAGCATTTGCTGCGGATCGATGAGGAGATCGAGAATAGCCTTTCCAGGAGTATTCAGAATAAATTTATCGAGATCGTACTGAACTTGATGGAAACAGGAGGAATCGATGCCATTATATTCCAGGACTATGATAAAGGGGTGGTTACACCCTCCATTATTTCAACGGTGAATACACTGGCGAAGAAGTTGAAGATCCCCGTCATGGCAGATCCGAAAATGAAGAATTTCCATAAATACAGTGAGGTGACCATTTTCAAACCCAACCTGAAGGAATTTCTGAAAGGGTTAAAGCTGGAAGCAAAGAAATCAGAGATCGAAAAGCTGGTCGCTGCCGGCGAGACATTCAGGGCAAAGCAAAAGATTGGAATCTTACTTGTTACCCTGGCGGATAAAGGGATGCTTGTTTTTGAAGAAGGGAAACATTTCTACATCCCGGCCAACACCAGGCGTGTTACAGACGTATCTGGTGCAGGAGATACTGTGATCAGTATTGCGGCCTTGTCGTATGCCAGTGGCATGAATGCGGAACAAATAGGGGCACTGTCCAACCTGGCTGGCGGGCAGGTGTGTGAGAAGTCGGGGGTTGTTCCGGTCAGCAGGGAACAGTTATCCCTTGAATGTGACAATTGGCTGCTGTATACTTCAGAGGCGAGAACTTAAGCCGGCTGATCGTCATCCTGGAAGAGGTAATGGTCACCGAGGTTCATTTCAATGAAACGGTCCCCCCAATTTTCGCGGAATATCTTAATGGACCTGTCCCCGGTACAATGCGACGGAGCGATCCGTGAGATACCAAGGTTCATCAGCTCCCCGGAAATTTTTTCCACCTCTGTTTTTGGCGCACGCATCAGGTGAAATCCCCCGGTTACCAATTCAAGTTGTTTGTCGGGGTAGATTTCCAGGGCGCGCTCAGCGATTCTTACAATCCCGGGGTGTGAACATCCTGTGAGAAGCAGCATGGTGTCCTGGTTGTGAATAATTACGGATTGTTCGTGCAGGGCATTCCCTTTGTATGAAGTGCTCAGCGCGCCTGTAGTCCAGATATGATCAGTGATTTTTACAGGTGATTCAATACCTTTCACCTTCGCCCCCGGGAATTTTTTTGCATATTCCTCCCGGTGTTTTTCCACGATATAGAGATCAGTAGGCTTGCTCAGCTTATCCACCACCCGTTGGATGCCACCGTTATGGTCCCAATGGTCGTGAGAGATGATGATGCGATTGATTTTCGATGTATCCAGTCCCAGTCCGGAGAGGTTGTGTTCCAGCACGTCAGGGTCTCCACCGGTATCGAACAGCGTAATATCTCCCGCGTCATCGATCCAGGCCGACAATCCCCAGGCATTTTTAAGTCCGTTTGCACTGCCCGTGTTATTGTAGACCATTTTTACCAGTATCTCTCCTTTTGAAGCTTGCATAGCATTTAATTTTAAACCATGAGTAAAGAGACCTCCTGCACCGAGCAGGAAGCTGTAAATAAATGTTTTACGGTTCATGGTTTTTTGAATTTCCTACAATTCACTTATCCAGGAAATCCTCTCTGGCGGGACTAAACACATCTATCAACATGCCTTCTTCAAGGCATACCGCACCGTGAACAACATTGGGTTCGATATACAGTCCATCACCTGGGTTGATCACCTGCTTATCGCCATTGATTGTAAATTCAAATTTTCCGCTGTTGCAATAGGTGGTTTGTGAATGGAAATGCTGGTGCGGAGTGCCGATAGCACCTTTTTTGAATTTCACCTTTACCATCATGATATGCTTATCCCAGCCCATAATCTGCCTGGTGACTCCATCCCCCATGTCTTCCCAAGCTGCTGCCGCATCGATAAATATTTCACTATTCTTTGATTTCATAATTTCTTTATCATCTGATTTTGTGATCATTAAGCTTTATGTCTTTGCTTGTTAAGGGCTTCAACCCGGAATTTTATTTATAAAATAATGATTGTCCGGAGTCACACGTATTGCGGGAATTTCTCCAGAAGATAATCTTTCATGCGTTGCTCGTATCCCTGTCCTTTACTGAGCTCCAGCTGGCTGACGGTTTCCATCAGTGCTTCTCCGTCGTCCCCCATCAGGTCGGTGATATTCAGCACAGTGAGCATGGCGTAGGAATTTTCCAGGAGCAGGTCTTTCAAAATCTTGATTCCTTGTTCTTTTTTTCCCGATTGAATAAGGGTCCAGGCTGCAAGTGCCCTGACTTCATGCGAAGGATCTTCCCGGGCCATGGAACCGGCCAGTTCATCATGCAGGAGGAAGCAGCCCAGCATCGACCAGTATCTCACTCCAACTGATTCATGATCGAGTCCTGCCCGCAGTACATCCAGGTTTGACGGGTCCTGCTCGAGGGCGAGATCGGAGATCTCAAGGAGCTGTTCCAGGTTGTACAATTCCGGATCCCGGACGAATTCGTAATGAGTCAACCCGTTTTCACCGGCCAGCCTGACCAACTCAGATTCAGGAAGCAATCCGGAGTCAAAGATCTCCAGTTGCCATTCCCGCAATGCCCCTCTCATGGATTCCGCTTTCGCGGCATATTCAGGATCATCGATCAGGTTATTGCTGTTCTCCCAATCCTCTTCCAGGCTGTACAATTCTTCCGTATACACTTTAGGGAAAAAGTATTTTGACTGTTTTGCAGGCAGATCTCCACTGAGTGCCGCCTGTTGCCAGGATCTTGTAGCTGTCATTTTCCAGAGGTAATTCAAATGCTGCATCCAGGGTACCTGCGGTGCATAATTCCGAATGTATACAAATTCTTTGTCATACACCGCACGAGCATTATCAATGCGTTCGTCCATTCTCCCCCTGAATGCAAAATGGTATGCTCGTTCCTGCTCTTTTTCATACCCAAGAAAAACCTTTCCCTGCATTTCTTTGGGTATTTTAGCATCTGCCAGGCTCAACCACGTTTTGGGCATGTCGATAAAACTGACGATCTCATCCACCACATCTCCCGGATGCTCTGCAGGATAAAGGGATTTATATTTTTCCGGGATCCTGATGATCAGCGGCGTATGGATCCCGGTTGCAAAAAGATACCGCTTGCTGCGGGGAAGGACACCGCCGTGATCCGAGTTATAGATCACGATCGTGTTCTCTGCCATTCCGGATGCTTCCAGTTTTGCCAGCACCTCACCAATGTATCCGTCCATTCGTTTAACTGCATCATGATACTTGGCATAGTTTTTCCTGATATCAGCATTATCGGGATGATAACTATGCAGTGCAACATTATCCGGATCATGAATGGTATTTTCCACATCTCCCTGGGCCCTGCTTTCATGCGAATCGTGAAAATTTACGATTTTAAAGAAAGGTTGGTTCTTTTTGAGCAGTTTCCAATCAACCGATTTTCCTTCACCTTTCTCGTCCATGTCATCCCAGCAATCGGGATCCGGTCTTCCGCCAATGTTATAATCGGTCTTTCTCCCGTTGCTGACATAATACCCGGCTTTTTTCAGGTAATCGGGATAATAACTGATTTGGTCGTGCGGTATTTCGTAGCGGCTCCTCATGTTGTGGGTTCCCATTGAGAGCGCATGTATTCCGGTGATCCACGTGCTTCTCATGGGTGCGCAGACAGGCGCATTGGCATAGCAGTGCGTGTACCGGAAACCTGTCCGCGCGAGCGCATCTATATTCGGCGTATTGGCAAATTCGTTGCCATAACAGCCCACCCAATGAATGTTATTGTCCTCGCTGGTTAGCCACAGGATATTTGGTCTTTCTCCTGCAAATGCCGCTGAAGAAGAAGTGGCAAAAATAAAGATGAGCACACAGACAGTCTGAAACCTGATTTTACACATATTGTTACTTTTAGGTATTACTTCAAAATGTTACATCAACCCGGAGCAATATAGTACCAGTACAGAGTGCCACCACTCAATGCCACTAACAAATGTAGCTGGCAGGTGGTGCTGCCAGATGCTGCTTACAAGCGTTCTATTAGCTGTTGCTAATAAGTGCTGTTAATATACCTGTGCTACCAGACGCTGCTTCGTGCTCCTGGCTTTGTATTCAGATCAAACTTGCCCCAGCAGATTATATAACAGGCCTCCAACCGGGTTCATAAGGCCTGTCCCATAATTTCATGGCCGCTTCATGCTTCATTTTCCCGGTCCACGGATCAACATCAAATCCACTGTTAATACGGTAAGCCACATTGCTGTAATGCACCATGGCCATGCTGACTGCAGCATCTGCTATGGGTGCCAACAGTTTTTCTTTTCCCCGGATTCCGTTGAAGAAATTCTCCACGTGCAATGTCGAGGTACTTCCACCACCGCCAAGTGCTGTCCCTGCTTCTTTTTCTTCCGCTTCATTATTGGTTACCATGTCTCCTCTCCGGTCATAGATCATGTATTTGTTCCTGTCGACAAATACGCTTCCTTCGCTACCGTAGATGATTGTTCCACGGCCTCCATTGTAGGTATCATGACCATTCCTGCTGTGTCCTGCCCATTTGATGGATTTATTGTCATCAAACTTGAACGTGGCTTCCATGGTATCGTACATTTCCCAACCATCATCCAGGAACTGACCTTTTACTGCATCCACATCCACCCTGTTCGGGAAGCCCACCTGGAGCGCCCATCGTGCCACATCCATTTCGTGGGTACCATTGTTGCCTGATTCTGCCGTTCCGTAATCCCAGCCGTACCAGTGCCAGTTGTAGTCCCAGGTTTCTTCGGTATACGGTCTCCTGGGGGCCGGTCCCTGGAAAAGCTCCCAGTCCAGTCCGCCCGGAACCGGTGCAGGCTTCTGAACCGGGACCCGGCCACGCCTGTTCCTGTAAAAGGCAATTGCTTTATAAGGAATGCCAATTGCACCTTCGTGGATGGCTTTTATAACCTGTATGGTATGGAAGGAGGATCGCTGCTGGTTCCCCATTTGAACGACACGGTCATATTTCTTTTGTGCCTCCACCAGCAATTCATTTTCAAACATATTATGGCTGCATGGTTTTTCAACATAGACATGTTTACCTTCTTTAATGGCCATTACTGAACCAGGTGTGTGCCAATGATCGGGAGTGGCATTAATGATGGCATCGACTTTCCT
>CAYOSB010000044.1:9630-20307 GCA_964406495.1 uncultured Bacteroidaceae bacterium
TTTTCTCAGATTGATTTCCAGTTTGGGTTTGTAATCGATCTTATCCTTGAATACTTCTGCTGCTTTTTCCCGTTGAGAGGGCATTACATCGCAGAGGTAGGACAATTCGATATTATTGCTCTTTTTTACTATGGCATCAGGATATGCTCCAAGCCTGCGTCCCAGGCCGATGATGGCCACATGGATGCGATCATTTGCGCCTAATATGTTTTTATAACTCTGTGCAGATAGGCTCATACCGCCAGCCATGATACCGGCTGCTGTAGCGCCTGTTTGTTTTATAAATTTCCTTCTGTCGGTTCGCATTATTATAAGGTTTTGATTTTGATACTCTTGAAACTTACTTTATCTCCATGGTCCTGCAGCAGGATATGTCCTTTGCGGGCTTCTCCGAAATTGGGCCAGACCTTGTATTTGCTGCCTGCCACCAGGTCTTTCCATTGCTGTCCGCTTCGGTTGTATTTCACCACCAGGATTCCGTTCAGGTAATGTTCCACATCATCGCCCCGGACGATAATTTTCGCCCTGTTCCAGTCGTAGCCATTCGAGCGTTTTTCCCTAAGATCAGGATTATATCTTTTTGCATTTGCAGGAATCAGGTCATACAAAGAAGCAAGGGTCCTGTTTCCATTTTGACCTCTTTTTGCATCAGGATGGTTCTGGTCGTCGAGGATTTGGTATTCGCATCCAATGGAGGAACCGGCACCCTGGTTCAATTCAGTATCTACAAAATATTTGATTCCGCTGTTGGCTCCTTCGGTATATTTGAAATCCAATTCAAGGATGAAATTTTCATATTGATCTATTGTGACAATGTCACCTCCATTTGTAGATTCACCGCCATCAGCCTGCTCCACTGAGAGTATTCCGTCATTGATGTTCCATCCGAATTCCGGGAAAGTTTCAAGCTTGGCACCTCTCCATCCCTCGGTGGTTTCACCGTCCCATAAAAGCTTCCATCCTTCGGCTTGCTCTCTTTCAGATAATTCATTTTTAAGGTAGCTCACCTGGGTGATATCCGGATTATCCGGTGTCTTGAGCTCATCCAGGTTGGTGGTGGCAATCTTGATATTCTTGAACATATTCCGCTCACCTTCTTTTTCCTCGTTGTTCCCGATGCTGTGAACCTGGAGTCCGATGAATCCGGATGCATCTACATCGTCAACAAGATTTGCAAATTCCACGCCATTCACAAAAGTCCGGAGGTTGTTACCTATGGCCTCGATGCGGTATTCATTCCATTCTCCGCGTTTGAAAGCCGATTTGGCATCCTGGTTGTATTCCATGCAGTAGAGCCATTTCCTTCTTGCCTCATCGAAGATACCGCCGGTCCATGCCCGGTCAGAGGGATCAAGTTCCATCTGGTAGCCGTGTACGCGTCCGTTCATGTAATCCGGATCGCTTTGCGCACGGAACATCACTCCGGAATTACCTTCTTCAAATTTTGCTTCAAAGGTCAGAATGAAATCACTGAATTCCTCTTCAGTACAAAGAAAAGTGTTCGGTGTTCCTGTAACGCATCTGCCCACGATTACTCCATCCTCAACAGTAAAGGGAGCTTCACCATTTTTTACTTCCCATCCTGTAAGGTCTTTGCCGTTAAACAGGGGTTCGAAATCATCTTTTTGCTGGCATGCAGTCAGGGTAAGTCCGGTCAACAAAAAGAGAACAATCATTTTTTTCATCGTTAGTTATTTTTAAATATATGCAATTTGTACAATCGATTGTATTATGTTTTTCAAAGATAACTAATGTTTTGAAAAATACAGTTATCGTATGTGTCAAATCGATTCAATATTGTCCCAGGATAATAAAGAGGAATTTGTCTTCTGTAAACAGCACGGGATTTTTACCAATATAAAAGGAGAACCCCCGGCAATTTATTTGGCCTGTAATTATCAGTATTATTTTCCTGTGTAATCCCTGGCTTCCAGGCTGACCGCTTTTAAAGAAAGCAGGATATCCCGAAAGAAATAGATACATGAAAACAGTATTGAAAAGATAGACAACACGAAAAGGGAATACCCAATTACCCTGAGGTCTGTTTCAAAAAGAAACATAAAGAAGAGCAAGGGAATGATCAGGCTGCTGGAAATGACACTTACTATCATAGAGCCAATTGATAATCTTAGTACACTACTGCGCTTATGGAGTATCTTAATTTCTTCTTCTTTTACGGAAACATTTTTTACTTCTTCTTCGGAGAGTTCCCTGATCAATTGCCGGGTGCGATCGATGGTTCTTGCAAACCGGTTTGTAAAGGTGAGCAGTAAAAGGCCAACACCTGAAATCAATGCCACTGGTGTAATACAGGATTGAAGGAATCCAACAAATTGTTCTATCGTTTGCATACAAAAGATGTTTAAGTGATTTCGGTTTTTGTTTTGCAAAAATACAGTAATTGGCGAATATAAATGTGTCAGCGAGATTGCTCCTCATGTCTCGTCGCGATCTCGAATGGGGGGTGTGTTCATAACATTGAAAAGCCCGGGGCCTCCTGGCGTCGGCCCTGCGGGCATTTAATAATTCTGTCGGGGTAGCGATCAATTATATAGGGAGGTATAGAAATTAGAATAGAGGCTTAAACAATTTGAAGACTAGGTTGTTATAAATATCTATTTTTTTATGTCCAGTCCATGTAATTTTGTACTTCAATTCAATTTGTTTTAGGAGATGACTGAACCGCACACCCGACCCAAAGAGCAGATTCATGATTTCATCAGCAAGCTGTCCAAGCCGTCTTCATGTGATTTTGGTAAAGAACAAAAGAAAATTCTGGATGAACAATTGTTAATGCCGAATCAGATGCTCTGGGTAACAAGTTACAGTGAGCTAAGCTTTATTTATAAACGAAATATCAAGGAAGCTATAGGTTATGATACTGAAACATTTTCACCCCTGGTTTCCTTTCAGATGATTCACCATGAAGACTATAATTTTATTACCAATCAGATCCGGAAGGGTATGAATGAAATAATCCCGCAATTTATAAAGAAGAATAAGGATTTTTATTGTGTATTGAACTACCGGATCATTGACTATTTTGGACAGATAAAAACAATACAACGATATACTTATCCATTGAAAGTATGTAAAAACGGTGAACCGGATTTATACCTGAACCTTTCCACAGATATTACACCAGAAAATAAAAATAAGGATATAAAAGTCCTGATCTACGATTTCAGGAACCAGAGAAGTATATATTACGCTTCAAAAAACTCTGAATACAGACATATTCTATCATCCCGGGAGAAGGACATACTCTCAGGGTTAGCGAAGGGAAAAACAAGCGACATGATCGGAGATGAGTTATGTATCAGCAAACACACAGTTGATGTGCATCGCAGGAGAATCCTTGAGAAAACAGGTTCAAAGAATACAGCGGGCTTAATTGCCTATGCATACGAGAATGGAATAATATAATTCATTTACAATACTGAATTCAGATATTCAGTTACAGCTTTCAAATAGTCTTTTGGAAATTTTATAAATCCGCAATGACTGCCACCCGGAACGATGACTGCCTTGTTGTTGAAAAGAGATAAACCAAGGGATTCGATATACTCATTATTTATAAGCTTATCATTTTCACCATTCAGTATAAGGATTGGGAATTGCAGGTTTTTTAACAGGCCTACTTCATCTTTCCAGGCTGACTCAGTAAGATCTTTATAAAATGACTCCCTGAATTCTCCGGCTGTATTGCGAATAAGTTTTTTAAGCTCGTTTTTTAATCCAGGATCAAGCGTCCCGGCAACATGATCCAACTGTTCATCACTAATGTCTCTTTGGTATAAAATATTAAATGCCGGCTCAGGATTAAAGGCTGTCGGAATATCCTCTAGTTTACCCAGGGGGGGTGTACCGGCAAGGATAATTCCTTTAAGGGGCTCTCCCAATTTCTCAGATAACCGGATGGCCACATGGCCTCCAAGAGAATGTCCAAATATTACGATGTCACTAAATACTTTAGCTTTAACATAATTGTAAACGGTATCCGCCAGCTTCTCAATACCATACCATGTTCTGTCAGGAGCCTTCCCCGTTTGTCCGTGTCCCGGCAGGTCGGGGGCAAGAATTCTGTATTCCTTTAAGGATTCCTCTTTTATCATGGGTAAAAATATGCTATGGTCCAGGGAATTTCCATGGATGAATAAAAGGGCAGTGGACTTGCTGTTGAAGTGGTTGTCGTATCCACTAAGTTTAAATGTGTTCATATACGTGCAATTTAAAAGTTTTCTAATAAAAATACTCAAAAATAAGTATTGATTCAAGTAGGTCTTTCTGTCTAATTTTGACTCAGTTGATTTATATAAAAACTGAAATCATGAAAAAGCATTACATTTTTCTGTTGCTCGTATTGATGAGTATCCATATTCTGGACCGAAAAGCTCATAGCCAGCCTGAGCTTAGAAATTATGAATATGACAAAGCTGTTCCGACCGGGATCATTTACATGGAAGAAAACTATCATGAAACAATTAATACACGTAAATTGCCAGAGTGGAAAAGAACCTCAACAACCCAAAAGAGTATTTCAGAAAGAGTGGATCAAATGGATTCCCTGGCTCTGGTTGCTTTATTCGAAAGCACAAATGGATATGAATGGTTTAGAAGTGACAACTGGCTGGTCGGGCCAGTGTCCGACTGGTATGGTATCAGTGTCCGTGATGGAAGGGTAAGGGCGCTTATCCTGGAAGAAAACAATCTTAAAGGTCAGCTACCTGATGAAATCGCTGACCTCAGAGCCTTGGATACCTTGAGTTTTTACAAGAATGAACTTGGAGGGAATATACCGGAGTCGATCTCAGAAATATCCGCACTTTTGTATCTGGACCTTGATGAAAACCTGTTCACAGGATCTATACCTGGGTCCTTTGGGCAATTATCCTCATTAAAAACGATTTGGATTGGCAACAATCCATACCTTACCGGATCTTTCCCTTTATCCATCCTGGAAATACCATTCAAGACCATTGGAATTTATGATAATCCGGGACTTACGCCCACATCAATTTCCGATCAGCTTGTTGCTGCTATGTCCAATGCGGAATATATAAATTTTGCAAATTCAAATCTTGAGGGGAATATTTCTTCGGAATACGGTTTTATTCCGGATTTGGAGTATTTATACCTCTATGATAACAATTTCAATGGAAGTATTCCTTCCTCGTTAGGTAATTTAACAAAGCTGAAGAGATTGGACCTATCCGGGAATGCTCTGTCAGGAACCATACCGGTAGAATTGGGCAACCTAACATCCCTGGAAATACTCTGGTTGTCGTATAATTCACTGGAAGGAACCATCCCTGCCTCCCTGGGTGATTTAAATGAGCTTGTTTACCTGGGTATGTCCTCCAATCAGCTATCCGGTTCTATTCCTGTTGAGCTATCCGGGTTAAGCAACTTACGGAGATTATATCTTTGGGAGAATTCTTTAAATGGCACCATACCTCCTGAGCTCGGGAATCTTTCAAATCTGGAAGTATTATCGCTTGGTCACAATGAGCTTGAAGGGCAAATTCCTGCTTCATTAGGGAATCTTGCCAATCTCGGAATCCTGTATTTAAATGACAATAATTTCACAGGAACTATACCATTCTCAATCCTTGCTCCGGAGAATCTTTATATTCTTCAGCTGGAAAACAACATGTTTACCGGATCCTTTCCCGATGGACTGGCAGGCAGGCAAATGGCATTACTTTCTCTTGATTCATGCGGACTTGAAGGTATCGGAGACATGACCGGATTTGCTGCAGAGGAATTATACCTGGCACATAATAATTTTATTTTTGAAGATTTTATTGATGCCAATCTTATTCCGACCAGCGGAGTAATATTTGAGTATGCTCCACAGAATAATCTTCCCCTGAAAAAAGACAATGCTATATTTTCATTGACAGGGGATGATTTTATATTGGATTTGAGTGAATTTCTGGAAAAAATTCCATCGGATTCAAACAATTCTTTCACCTGGTTTAGGGATGGTACCCAGGTTCATACCGAAATGGGAAATCTGGTATTTTCCAAAGCAGATTATAAGAAGGAAGATGCCGGCAACTACAGCGTGGCTATTACAAATTCCATTTTCCCGGAATTAACCATTTATAGCGATGAGATCAGTGTACAGGTAGATGATCAGTCTGTTTTCACAAAAGACAATACACTTTCTGACTTGGTTGTATATCCTAATCCTGCCCGAAACATGGTAAACCTGAGATTAGTTGAAAATATGAATGAATATCTCCATATCAGGCTGGTAAATTCAGATGGCAGGATCTTACGAACTTTAGAATACAATAACTTTCATCATCATGGAGATGAAATAACCTTGAGCCTCCAGGGCCTGGAACCTTCAGTTTATTTTGTTGAAATCCAATCAGATAAGAGGAGAAAAACGATCAGGCTGTTGGTTGAATAACAATGGATTCTTCAAAGTTCTGTCGGGGTAGCGAGATTTGAACTCACGACCTCTTCGTCCCGAACGAAGCGCGCTACCGGGCTGCGCTATACCCCGATTGGATTTGTTGCTGCAAAATTAACACTTTTTCCTTTTCCGGTGAAAGTTTCAGGGAGATTTTATAATTGCAATAGATAATCCAGGAAGATGTATTGCATTAAATTCTTGAATCTACCCAGATATATTAGTATAACTATATAAATATATATAATATTTCCAGAGGGCAATTTTTTCGGATTGATTGATTCTAATGTGGGTATGGAAAAAGTGGAAAATGAACGAATCGACAGTGCTCTTAGGGCTGGTAAAGTTAAGGACAGCTCAGATCTTGGCCAATACCATCGTCATGGCATGCAGGGTGATCGTGATTCCCAGGTAGATGTTCCGCGACATGGCGGGTTTAAGGTTAAAAAGCTTGTACTGCAGGGATCCTGCATGACAGGAGGTGACGCAATCACCACAAAGCGTGCAGGTGGCGGCAGGTTGGCGGCTCAGTATGTCCTCTTTTTTTAATGCATTGTATTTGCAATGGGAACTGCAGAGCATACAGCTGGTGCAGCTATCGTTGATGGTCAGGCGGATGGGATTAATGTGTTTAACCCCGCTGACAATGGTGCCAATGGGACACCAGGTGAGACAATGCACCATCTGTCCTTTCTTCCTTGAAAAAAGCAGCATCACTGCCAGTCCACCGATCCCGAAACCTATGGCAATGAGCGTAGCAACAAGCAGATCAACAGCAAGAACACGCAACAGAATGGTAACAGCGATGATGGTGAGGATGAAAGGAATCTTCAGTCTCCAGATCTTGTTCAGCCGTTTCCTTCGTTTCTTTTTACCGGCAGCCCACCCATCCAGCGCTCCAAAATAGCAGAAGTGACTGCACCATGCAGGACCGGAAAGCAGGATGGTGCTTACGAACAGGATGGTCATAACGGAGAATTCACCGCGGTAGATGGGGCCACTCATGATCATCATTGGGATGGGCAGGTGCAGATCCCCGGTCATCAGAAATTTTTCTGAAACCGTTACCCCGAGGAGCAATTGAGAAAAGAATACAACAGAGAAAACAAGCCAGGTCACCTGCCTCCACCTGGCCGATCGTGCCGGATCGTACATAAACCAGGCCACTACACCGCCGTAGGATGCCGCCAGGAAGATCTCAATCCATCCCCCGCCTTTGATAAAACGTTCCAGGATCAGTAATGGATTATCGACCTTCAGTTGCACAAAAGTCAGCAATATGGCAACCACCATGAAAACAGTAAGAGAGAGTATGGTCCTGCTTTTCATAACACGAATACCGTTAAGAGGAAATCGTCCGGCTTTTCAAGATTCCTGGATTCCGTTCAGCGCCCGCCCGGCATATTCAGGATACACAATCCTGGCACCGCCGCACTGAACCGGTAATTTTTATTTCGATTTGATCATTGTGAGCAGCATCTTGAACTGTTTTTTGGCTTCCAGGGCATGGGGGATATTTGCCGGCATGATGATGAATTCACCGTTGCCCACAATGTGCTCCTTTCCGTCGATATAGATCGCTGCTTCACCATCCACTACCTGTACCATGGCATCAAACGGAGTGGTATGTTCGCTCAGCCCCTGTCCTGCATCAAATGCAAACAATGTCACGGTTCCGGTTTTTTTCTTGATCAGGGTCTTGCTCACCACTGCCTCTTTTGCATAGTCTGCCAGACCGGCAAGGTGTGCTTTTTTTGAAGTCTCAAATTCCTGGTTCATAGTATTATAGTTATTTAATGTTTTTATTTTTTATTGTCGGACATAAGTCATGCTCAAGCACTTCTTCTTCTCGTCAATAGCTCTTTTATCCACAAAGCTAATCATTGCAGAGGAGGAGGCCGGTAACATATGTTACATGAAGTATAAAAAGGTCTGGATTTATTTTAGGGTTAGGGCCTTTTATCCCGGCATTTATCTTAGCAGTAAGGTTTACTCATTTACATTTCACTTATTCACATTCTCCCACACCATTAAAACAGGTCAACAATTCACGCACCTTTTCCACCCCTTCGATATAGTATTTCGCTTCGGTGGTCTTTGCGCCCACTTTGATGGTATAAGCCTGCTCGGGCATGGATTCGAATGTATATTCATCGGTCCAGTCGTCACCCACTGCGAAGATGAAATCATATATTTGGTTTCCCATTTTATGTAATGCAGCACGTCCTTTATTGATTCCTGAATATTTGATTTCGAGCACTTTATCCCCATCCATGATCTCCAGGTTGAGGTTGGAAGTCAGGGTTCTCAGCTCGTCTTTGAGTTCCCAGGCACGTTGTATCCCCAGGTCGGGATCAGCTTTCCGGTAGTGCCATACCAGGGAAAAGTTCTTGTGTTCAATAAAGGAACGCGGGGTCTGGTCCACGTAATACTCCAGCAGGGGTTGCACAGATTCCTTCCATTGATTGTCGATTTGTTCCAGCATGTGCCAGTCACCCCCGGGATCCCTGAGCCAAACACCGTGTTCAGCAATAAAATGAATGTTCCAGCTCGTATCAAACCACCGACCCAGGGTTTCTTTGTCGCGCCCGCTGATGATCGTAACTGTATTTTTCGAATCCTTTGTGAGTTTTTCGAGAATTCTGTACAACTCCTCGTCGGGTTTCGCATCTTCCGGGTTCTTCTTGAAACCGGAAAGTGTTCCGTCGTAATCCAGGAAGAGAATCCGTTTATAGGCCGCTTCATAGGCTTTCACAACCTTTTTCACATGTCCTGAGCTGATCTTCCGGGTAAGCGAGGTTTGTTGTGTCTCGATCACATTGTCGAGGCTGTTAATGAATTCATTGGCCCACCTGTCGACCGTGTACCTGTTCAAACGCTGCTGCATTACTGTCATTCTTCTTTCCTGTTCTTCCCGCGGCATCTGGAGCGCCTCCCTGATCGCGTCAACCACTTCTCCCATGTTATTGGGATTGACGATCAGGGATTCATGCAGTTCCTTAGAGGCACCTGCCATCTCGCTTAATATCAGCACTCCATCGTTCTCGAACCGGGATGCCACAAATTCCTTCGCGACCATATTCATGCCATCACGGAGTGGCAGTATGAGCGCGATATCAGCCAGTGAGTACATTTCGATCAGTTCATCGATGGTAAATTCTTTGTTCAGGTACCGTACCGGCATCCAGGAGATGGTGCCAAAGGTTCCGTTGATACGCCCAACCAACTCATCCACTTCTCGTTTGAGTGATTCGTAAAACTGGCTCCTCTCACCGGAGATCAGCGCCAGCAGTATGAAATTCACTTTTTCGAGATATTCAGGATGTTCCTGGAGGAAGAGTTCAAATGCATGCAGCCTGATGGGAATCCCTTTTGTATAATTCAGTTTATCTATGGAGAGAATGATTTTTTCATCGCCCTCATTTTTCACCAGGTGCTTCATCATCATTTTCACCTGCGACTCAGAATCATCTTTTCCTGAATGGTAAGCTTCGGCTTTGGCGGCAAATCGCTCAGCATTAATTCCTTTCGGGAATGCATCTACCTTCAGCGTTCGTTCACCGATCCTGATGCGGTTAAAAACGGTTTCGTGTCCGAATATTCTCCTTACGCAGCTCAGGAAGTGACGCACATAGTCATAGGTATGGAAACCGATCAGGTCGGCACCCAGCATTCCCTGCAATAATTCTTCCCGCCAGGGCAGCAACCTGAAAATTTCAAAGGAAGGGAACGGGATGTGTATAAATATTCCGATACTGACCCTGGGTATACGCTCCTTGATCATGTCCGGCAGCAACATCAGGTGGAAGTCATGGATCCAGACGATGTCGCCATCATCAGCCAGCTGGAGGATCTTTTCGGCATACTGGCGGTTCACACGGACATAGGCTTCCCATTCCTTGTCATCGTATTCCGTGTTTTGCGTAAAATAATGAAAAATCGGCCAGATGGTGTTCCTGGAAAAACCATGGAGGTATTGTTCGTAATCGACCGGATCAGGGAATATGGGGACACATTTGTAATTCAGCAGTTTGCTTTCGAGGTATTGCATGTCTCGCCTGCTTAGCTCATCTCCTTCCAATCCTGTAAGACCGATCCACTTTGTCTGGTATTTGTCGTAGAACTGATCCAATCCGGATACCATGAACTCATCGGTAGAGGTGATCTCGAATCCATCCCTTGTTTTCTCGGTATGAACAGGAATCTGATTTGATGCAAGAAATAATCTTTTTTTCATTTTAATCCGGGTG
>CAYOSB010000045.1:0-20053 GCA_964406495.1 uncultured Bacteroidaceae bacterium
ATAACATATTGTAAATTAGTACTATAACTAAAATTTATACTTGTGAAAAAAGTACCACAAACGCCTTTCCCTTTAACGGGGTATCACGGACCGGAATATTTTTGCGATCGTGAAGAGGAGCTAGAACGGTTGATCACCAATATAAAGGGAAATCAATCCACGACGCTTGTTGCATTGAGAAGGCTGGGGAAAACGGCGCTTATCCACCATTTGTTTCACCACCTGGGACCTAGATATATTAAGATCTACATCGATATATTGCCTACCGAATCTCTCAACGATCTGCTGAACCAGCTCTCCACCGCCATGGTCTCTCAATATTCCGAACGCACTACTGTCGGAAAGAAAATCTGGCAACTCATCAGGTCACTGCGCCCGGTCATCAGCTTTGATGCACTGAGCGGTGCACCCCAGGTGACCCTTAAAACAACTCCGGATGAGAGTAAACAGACTATCGCAGAACTGTTTGCGGTACTGGAAGCGCAATCGAAACCGGTTGTTATTGCAATTGATGAATTTCAGCAGATCCTGGAATATCCTGAGCAACAGACGGACGCCTGGATGCGGTCCGTGGTACAACGGTTGAGAAACATCAGCTTCATCTTCTCAGGCAGTCAGCAGCACCTGATGACCGATCTTTTTACCAATCCTGCCCGGCCTTTCTTCAGAAGCACAAGTCTTCTGAAAATAGGTAAAATAAACGCGGAAATCTATGCCGGATTTATCCGGGAACAGTTCAAAAAGCAGTCTGTTTCAATCTCAAAAGAAACAGTTGCCGAGATGCTGAACTGGACCAACCTGCACACCTGGTACGTGCAGTTATTATGCAACAGGGTCTTCCTGTCAACAGAAAAAAGTGTAACCGGCGATGCCTGGAAAAAGGAGGCGGTCAAAATACTGAAGGAGCAGGAATTCGTTTTTTACGGATACCGGGAGATGCTGACAAAACCACAATGGGAGCTTCTGAAGGCAATTGCCAGGGAGGTTGAAGTATATCAGCCTTCCTCCAGTGATTTTATTGGCAGGCACCAACTCGGGAATTCTTCCACGGTACTTCTGTCGCTCAAAGCGCTCATTAAAAAAGAGCTGGTCTACCGGGAACTGGACGAAAACGGGGAATCCTATTATGGCATTTACGATATTCTGCTCGGACAATGGCTGCTGCAGAGAGATCCCCGGCCATAGTATCGGTTACCGGGTGGAAGAAAGCACCACTCCACTCATGCAGCAGGTCCGCTATCTTGACAAGCTGGTGATTGAGCTTGCAGCTGTGCGGCTGCTCCCCAACAGTCAACACACCTGTTGTTTCACTGGGGAGAAATGTTGAATTTACATTTCCTTACTTCGACGCACTGGCGGGTGAACCGGCGAAAGGGAAGAAAATGAAGAAAAATTTAAGGAGTACCTGTCCGGGATTGTAATTCGCTTACAAATTGTCTAATTGTACCTTAACAGCGTTTAAACCTTTTGGACTTTCCTCAACATCATAGACCACTTTGTCGCCATCTTTGATCCGGTCGATTAAATCGTTCTTGTGGACGAATACATCTTTACTGTTGTCATCGGGAGTTATGAATCCGAATCCTTTCGCATTATTGAAGAATTTTACTGTTCCGTGTTCCATTTTTACGAGTTTAAAAAAATTATTTACATAAAGATAGCGCATTTTATTTAATTATTCCACCTGGGAAAAATCGCAGCGCGATATTCAAACAAAGCAACAATTTAATTATATTTGTTACAGCACCCACGGAATTCAAACGAAACACCCCGAACCCCAACATGAACTACAAAAGCAATTTTAGTCGGCACCGACTGCTGTGCATGGGACTACTTATTTGCCTTGTTCCTTTTCAAAATTTGCGCGCACAAACAGACTTCCCGAACATCAGTACAGACCAGCTCCTGGCATTGTACAATTTCAATGGTTCTTTTGAAGAAGCATCTGGTAATTACCCGGCAGCTGTGCCATACTACGTTCACCTCACAACCGGTCCCTATTGTAACAGTTCGTCGGCGGCCCGTTTCGCAGGAGCCGGAAGCCTGCTGGAACTTCCGGAAATGCCCGCTCTTTTTGCGTCGGAGGGATTCACCATTTCTTTTATGCTCTACTTTTTTATGTATCCCTCACAGGAAACAAGGATCATCTCTTGCTCCGAAGCAGGCAACCATGGTAATGGTAGTTACTGGATCTCCATCTATCCCGAAAGCGAAGGATCTCACGGGGAACCATGGAGTTTTACCTACGTGGATACGAGCGGAACACCACACACCACGACTGCTGATTGGGGAATGCTCACATACGAATGGGTACCGTATTCCATTACCTATGATGGTTCCAAACTGATAATGTACATGGGTCCGGAACCCGTAATGATCGTTGAAGCCGCTGACCTGGAAATGCGAAATACAACTTTTCCAACATGGATCGGGAATATCGACAGTCCTGAATTTATAGGAAGGATGGATCATATTTTCTTCTATGACCGCGCGCTTACAGGCGAGGAGATCTTGAATCATACCGAGCAATTTATTTTCAGAAAAGATGTGAGCGAGGAGACGATCGCGGCGACTCCCGGAGACACCATTGTCCTTTCAGCAAAAGCAAAGGCGCCATACCTGGAGTATGTCTTTATGAAGGGTGAAGAGGTGTTGCAGGAGGGTGCTGATTCCACCTACGTGATCCATGGAGTGGAACCTGCTGATTATGGGGAGTATACCTGCAGGATCTACAATTGCAGGGATGAACAGCTGAAAACGTTTACAGTTGAGGGTCCCTGTATACCTTCGGATTTGCAAATAACCGGACAAACCGGCGATCTTCGTGTGCATGAGAACAATCCCGTTACACTCGAAGTGCAGGTGACCGGGGGGTCCGGGCTCACTGCTTATGATTGGTATCTGAATGGTGAGGCACTTGGGCTGAATGAAAGACAATTGGAGATACGGGAAGTTTTTCAGACCGACACCGGGTATTACTATTGCAGGATCCTGGAGCCGTGCGATACGTTCTATTCAGATTCCATCTACCTCGGACTGCTGCCCACCGATGCCTATCCTTATGTGGATAGAAGCGGTATGGTGGCCCATTACGGGTTCAATGGGAATTTAACCGATTCCACTTCTCATACGGGCCCGGCAGTCATGCAGCAGGTGCAATTTGAACCGGGAGTGTTCGGGATGCCGAATACAGCAGTTGCTTTTCCGCCATCCCCGTTGACACTGGAAATTGAGGACACCACGTACCTTGATCTCAACACGCAGTTTTCCATCATTCTGCTGATGAAAATAGATGCATTGCCGGGTACAACCACACCCATTTTATCCAAACCGGGTGCAGATCCTGGCGGTCATGGCAACTACAGCCTGTATGTGCAACCCGACGGGAACCTGTCCTTCGGTGTCACCGGTGCCGATGCCATCCAATATACCTGTGCATCAGGACTCCCCCTGCAACCGGGAAAGTGGCACCTGGTACTGGCATATTTTGATCAGTCAGAAATTGGTATGGTGATCGACAGGAAAAGAGGAACTCCTTTAACCATGGCACCTGGCGGAGTGATCACGAATGATAACAGCCTGGTTGTCGGTAATACCGGGGAGGAAGGTACCGGGCTGACCATCGACGAACTTTGGATGTATAACAGGGGCATGAAGTCGGATTTTACATCCATCAGGAATAGCTTTACGCCCGCCCCGGAGGATTATAAGATGACGGCAGGGGCATGTCCGCCGGAAGACCTGGTGTTGAATGTCCGGGCCTACGGACCTTTCCTGCGATACCGGTTTTACAGGGACACGCTGGCGATCCAGGACGGGACATCCCCGGAATGTATCCTGCACCTGGAGGATGATGATGACCTGGGTACGTATTATTGCGATGTGTACAATGGGTATAATACGAGGACCGTGGAGCTGGAGATTGACCATGGCAGGCTTTACGAGGGTCTGACCCTTTACGACTCAAATGATCCCGTTGAATTCTATGCTGAACATGACGATGTCCGCCTGAGCTTTTATGTCAGTTCCAAACTCCAGGGGCTGGTCTATGAGGTTTATCACAATGGTGTGCTGATGCCCGATGTGTTCAGGGGAATCGTTGTGATCGAAGATGCGGGTCCCGAGGCGATGGGAGAGTATTACTTCGTGGTGATCAATGGCTGTGAACGCATGGTGTCCGATACAGTAAAACTGGTCATGCAGGGAAGTGAATACGTCTCCTATGAAGCCCGGGGTTGGGACTGGGCCACAAATATCAGCGGAAACGGGAATTCCTATTTCAGCAGTATCTGCCGGAGTGATGTGGATAGCAGCTATGTCCTGTTAGGTCATTTTTCAGGTGGACTGAAGATTGAAGACCGGGAATATTTTTCATCGCAGGAGGATGATATTTTTATTCTGAAAATTGACCGGAACGGGAACTACAAATGGAGCCAGGTGATTACAAGTCCGTATTTCAAAGGGAAGGGAGACCTGGTTGCCGATCCCGATGGGAATATTTATGTATCAGGCTCGTTCCGCGGGTCGGTTCAAATTGCCAACCAGGCATTATCGACGGCAGCGGGTACCGGCTGTGCCTATATTGCAAAATATAGTCCCGACGGGGAGTTCAAGTGGCTGAACGTGATGGAATCCGACGGTGCGGTCAGTTGCTCAAATATTGAATATGGAGCCGGAAACCAGGTGGTGGTCGGTGGAAATTTCGAAAAGACCCTGGCGGTAGGTGATGAGGTGATCTCGGGAAGCTGGGATCCCTATGCCAACCTGATGTATATTGCTGCTTTTGATCCTGAAGGAAACATGGAATGGCTCAATTATTCAGTGACCGATGCGGACTTTCTCCTCGGGCTTGGGTTGGTGGATATGGATCTGAGTCCTATCGGGGCATTGATCGCCTCAGGAACCTATTCGGGCAGCGTGGATTTTGGAGGAGGCCATGTACTGGATCATGCCACGCAGGGAACGTTCCTGGTCAAGTACGATGGCGCCGGCCAGGTGGTCTGGACGAAGAATATGACGAGTGACTTTGGTTTTTCTGAAACCTTTGATGTAAGCATGGATGCGCATGACCGTATCTATATCACCGGGATGTATGTGAGCAATATGCGCTTCGATACCCTTTCGGTCGGGTACGATGGAAACAAGATGGAGGAGATCTTTCTTGCCAGGTTTGATTCGAGCGGGAACTGCACGATGCTGCGCTCTTATGGAAGTACCGGGGATGGTGGCGATTACGGCGTATGTATTGAACCGGTATCAGACAGCGTTCTTTACATGATGGGATTGTACGGTGATACTTTGGTCATGGGACCTGATACCCTGGTTGCTGATCCGAACAGCGGTGGAGCCGGAGTTTCACCGAACATGTTCTTTTGCAAAATGACCCCGGACGGTGATCCGTTGCAACTTGCGCCTGCCGGGATACGCACCCGGGGGTTCTTTGGGGAGATCATGGCAACAGGGGAGGGGCAGGTGATTTTTGCCGGTCTGAACGAAGTTTCCCTGGTGAAGAAAAGTACCAATGCATCGAACATCACCCTGGCGTTTGCCGGGATGAAAACATTTGTTGCAGATACAACTGGTAGTCCCGGCACGGATCCGGGTACTGATCCCGGCACCGATCCCGGCACGGATCCGGGGACCGATCCCGGCACCGATCCGGGCACCGATCCCGGCACCGATCCTGGAACAGACCCCGGCACGGACCCGGGGACCGATCCCGGCACCGATCCGAATGCCGTTGTGGAAGCACCTGCTGAGGCCGATTATCTTTTCAGGGTATATCCAAATCCGGCCAGTAAAACCGTGTACATCCAGGCAAAGGGCCATGCACCATTCGACCTGGAGATCTATTCCCTGGATGGGTTGAAGATCGCAACCCATCGGCACAACAGCTCCTACGAAGTGGATGTCACCCAGCTCACACCCGGCGTGTACATCCTGAAAATGTCCAGGCAAGGAGCACAGGCCTACGGGCGGTTGCTGGTGCGGTAAAGGCGTGACCAGCCCGATTTGATGTCAAAAATTGTGACCCCAGGTTCATGATATTCACTTATTATATTGAAAGGATCAGGAAAATATACTTATCGTATTGGACTTAGAATAAAACGGAGCCACTTCAACAGGTCTGTTACACAAGCCTGTTTCTTCATGCTTATTTTATGAAAAAAGCATCTCTTACTTAACATCCGTGCATAGCAGAACATCATTTCATAGGGAAGGATTCTTCCACCATAACTCCTGTCTGATTCAGGAATTTCTCTGAACCCGGCATTGACAATAGAAGTTACAGTTAAACCGGCATGGAATTTCAACCTGGATCTTCGCTTTTCATAGCATAGCCCACTACAGATTGAAAGACTGGCACTCCTGGTGTATGCTTCAGGTATACCCCAAGCCCCTGATCCACCAGGCAGAATGATCAGGGAGGGTATCAACCCGCCATATGCCCACATCTGTTGATTGAAGAAGCTTCCTGCATATTTGTAATATTTAACAGGTAAATCGATGCTGTAAATGCTGATGACGGGAAGAGCTGTTCCGTGGCCGTTGGGCCGGAAATTGTGATATAGAACAAAAGATGAACTTCTCCTGGCGAAAAACATACCCAGCTCCAGGTACTTGTCCGGATCCAGGTATTTCGCGGTGACGAACCCGAATTTGAAAGGCAGCCAGAGCAATCTTTCAAAAAGGTATTCTTTGTGGAAATTATTATTGTCCAGGCGAAAATCAATAATAGAGCCATAGCCTGTTCCGAATTCAATGCCACCAATAAAAGGATCTGTCTTCTTCTGCGATGTTGCTGAAGAAAAAACTGCCAGGAATACAATGAGAAACAAGATCCTCATGAATAAAGAACTTCTACAGAATACAGGATATTGTGATTTTCAGCGATTTGTTTCCTGCAAGGGATTTCTGTTAATCGAAGTCAAATAGGAGGAAGCACATGTGGTTTTTCGTTTAAAATGTAATAGTCAAGACAAAATCTTATAGTTAGGATATTCTGTTCATTAAGCAGCTTGAACTGCCCAGCATGTTGAGCCTTTTTTCATTTCCAGGTATTTGTTGAATTTCTGAAAACGCAATACGTTTGTTTTTTACTATCTTCACCCTTAACCAACAATTTCAATCTATGATGCCCTGATGCGACGCGCAGGTACAATGAAACAATTTTACATGTTCTCCCCCAACAACCCTCTTCCAGCACACCAAAAAGCCGGCTTTTTTCTTCCTTCACCCGACCTGTCGGTCTATGTCAGGTATTACTGGAAAATGGCCGATCCCAATGTACATGAACAGCACAAACAAGCCAGGATCTCTCCTTCCGGGTTTCCTGAACTGATCTTCCATTTCGGTGATCCGGTGCTGATCGGTTTTCAAAATGATGCAACAGACGTGGTACCACGGGCAATGATCGCAGGACAGATTACGCGATCCATCAACCTGATGTTCAGCAACAGCCTGCACTGTTTTTGTGTGAAACTAATGCCATATGCACTCCGGGCCCTGTTTAATTTCAACAGTTCGGAGTTTACGAACCAGGCAGCGGACCTTGACTGTGCTGCGCCATCGGATTACCCTGGACTTTACTACCGGTTGCGATGTAACCCCGGCGACAGGGAAAGGATCACGGCCATTGAAGAGTTTTTAAGGCACAGGCTGAAAATGAACAGGAATTGCATCCATCCGGTGTCTGAATACTTCGTGAAACTGGTCCATTCCCGTACCGGTATACCCTTCAAAACAGTCATGAATGAAATGGGAGGAAGTCAGCGCACGCTGGAGCGAAAACTTAAACATGATATCGGACTGACCCCAAAGAAATTCCACCGGATTGTGCGTTTCAACAAGGCTTACGCGGACATTAAAAACAATCCTGGACTGCGGTTGCAGGATGTGGTTTTTCATCATGGGTATTATGACCAGTCACATTTTGTAAATGAGTTCAGGGAATTTACGGGAAGTACCCCGTTTCGTTACTTCAGAAACGAGGACAATTACAATCAATTCTTTGCCGGTGTCTGAGAGCCTTTCCTGAACGGAGGAAATTTACAATGGTTGGGCGAATGACTCTTGCAATCCACCGACACATTTATATGTTGTGCGGGAGCAGTATTTTTTTTTGTCGTTTTTTTCCAAGTTTTTGTTTTCCGATATGCATTTCTTTGCCTGAAGAATGTGTTTTTCACACGATCATTTTCAAAAAAAACTATACAAAAACTAAAACCCTCTGAAATGAAAAAACTCACTTGGCTTTTGATTCCGGCTGTGGCATTTTATACCTCTGCCTGCGATTTGCTTGAAGAAATAGACGAAAACACCAACACATCCATCGAGTTAACCGGTGCCGTAGGCGCACCCATGGTGCTCGAAGATCACCTTGAGATAGGTTATGATTATTATGTAACCGGAGAATGGACCATCGACGCGGATGTTTCCGTCCTGCCGGGTGTATCAATAATGATGAAACCGGAATCCTCAATTCGCGTCATCACGGGAGGATCCCTCAACGCTGTAGGTGCAGAGGTAAAACCAATTATTATCGAAGGAGAGCTCGATGCAAAAGGTGCCTGGGGTGAAATCGAATTTGACAACTCAAATAACCCTAAGAATGTATTGGATTATGTCGTTATTTCAAATGGGGGAGGAGCCTCATACAGCGAGGCAATGATCGACATAGGAGGAAACTCACAGGTAAAAATCACCAATTGTGTTATTGAAAATTCGGGCGAATACGGAGTACAGCTCATCAATGACTATTCTGGCCTTACGGAATTCTCAAATAATATTGTGACCGGCTGCGAAGGTTATCCTGTCTATATTTATGTCAACCAGTTGCATGTGATCGATGAAACCAATGTGTTCTATGACAATGGCGATTTTAACTATGTGATGGTTGAAGATGGTAATATTGACAGGGATGTGACCTGGGAGAAACTCACGGCGCCTGTCTTGCTGTCCGGACCGTACAACATGGTTTCGGCCGATGTGACGGTGGCTCCCGGAACTGAATTTGTGATGAACACCGGGGCACTCCTGACAGTGGAGCCCGAGGGATCACTGAACATGACAGGAACAGCCAATGAACGTATCACCTTTACTTCAAAGGTTGAAGCACCCGGTTATTTTGAGGGAATCACATTTGAGGACTCCAACAACCCATTGAACAAGTTGCATTATGTAGATATATCATATGGCGGCGGCGGATATTCAGAGTCCAACCTCTGGATCAGGGGAAGCAGCAGGATCACCATCAGCAACAGCAGTTTTACCCACAGTTCCAATTATGGGATCTATGTATCAAGAAATGCTACCTTCATTGATGAAGGAGGCAATACCTTTACCGGGAATGCGTTCGACGACATTTATTATCAGCAATAAGGTCCTGCAGTAACAACCATTTTCTGCGAAAAGAACAATCTATCCAAACACCATACAGCTTATGCAGTATTCTGCAGCTGTATGGCATTTATATTGGATTTTCAGTTCTTAATTCGATTTATTAACACTGAAAAATTTGCCATTATGGAAAAGATCGGGCTTTTAGTTAACATTTCAATGCTGGCAGGCATTTCAAGGTATGGTCAGAAAACGATATGGACATTTGACCCGCCCCATACGAACATCGGCTTTTCGGCCACTTAACTGGGGGTGACAGAGGTTACCGGTAAAATCAAATCATACAGCGCAAACGTGCTATTCAGCAAAGAGGACTTTACCGATGCTGAAAATACTATCACCATCCAGGCAGCCAGCATCAATACCGACAATGACAAACGGGATGATCATCTTAAGTCAGAAGATTTTCTTTTTGTGGAAGAATAGCCGGAGATAACCTTTACCAGTTCTTCACTCCGGAAGAAAGATGGTAAAGATTATCAGATGAAAGGTGAACTTAATACGGATCATATCTGGTAAACCTGTAAGTATATAAATGATTTCGCCGGAAGGGATGGTTTTATTGAAGCCTCACCTTTCGGTACCCAACCGGCGTATATTTAAGCCTCCTGGATGGTTTGTGGCAATTTTTGCTACATGCTTATCATCGTTCAGACTACAATAAGAATTTTTCAGGCACTAAACAGTCTTCCATACGAAAGAAATAATTTTATTCTTACGATTTACAGATGAGTTATTTTGCTATTATCAAAAATCAAGAAGGATGTTTGAACACCAAAAAATTATTTTGTTAGCCGTAAGTGGAGATCCGGATCTGTTTAAAAAGGAATTGATTAAGTCCATACTATGGCTGGATGAACCTGATCAGCTCAAGCTCAAAAAATGGCTTCATGAACGATTCTGGGATGAGTATTCAGATATCATAAGTGAGGTGCTGTATAGCGGAAAGAGCTATGTCTGATAGGCTGTCTCCTGCATTTTTCGCACAGAAGAAAATTTGAGAACCTCATTGAAGCCTCTTCCTGTATGTTATGAATTTATTTTTGGTTAAAAATATGTCCTGGCGAATTCCGGGAAAGTTTAGTAGTAATTTCCAACAATACCTACAACTATGTACATCATTGAAAAGAAAAGTGATTTTAACGGGCTCCCGGCAGATGCATTGCTGATTTTTTATGACAATGACTCCTGGGCAGTCCGACTCAGAGGCAATTGTTTGATTTCCCATAAATGCAGCACGATAAAAGAGGCAGTTCGAGTCGCCAGGGAGCTCGCAGAAAGTTACAATGCTGGCATTTTTATAATGGATCAGTAAGCGCATACAGCTTTTATGTCCATTCCTTTCTACAAAGCAGCTTCTTCTATCGTAAAATGCTGTCAATAATTTTCTGAATGGGGAAGTTTTCGTAAGTTTGTTAATAGCGTTTGTTTCTTTGCTGATAATCAGTTGAATTCCTCTAGCTCAAATAACCGGTCAGGCTTAAAATGGAAAAGAATAAAAAAAGCAAACAGCAAGAAGAGCAGGGAAAAATTGAAAACTTCCGTCAACATTCGGCCCGTTCCATCCACGCCCGGTCCGAGGCTGGACATCTCGAATCCCTGCATATCCTTGATTTGATCCATGAATTAAAATCACACCAGGTCAGTCTTGAATTTCAGAATGATGAAATCAGACAGTTACAAAAGACAATGTCGGACCTTCAACAGGAGGTTAAACAATGGTATGATTATGCACCCTGTGGTTATATAACACTTGACCCAGATGGAATGATCACGAACGCCAACCTCATGGCTTTCAGACTTTTAAATATTAACCGGGAGGTGCTGTTGCATTCCAGTTTCAGCCGGTTTATCACACAGAAATGGATCAGCACGTATGAAAAAACCCTGAAGAAAGCATTAGAAACCAGGAAAAGACAGCGTATTGAACTACAATTACAGAATGATGCAGGTAAGTCAATAAGGGTATTGCTGGAAATAGAAGCTTACTTTGAGGATGCCGAAAAAACGCGCCATTTTAGATTGGTGATTCTCGACATGACCAAACAAAAGCATGCTAAAAAGGAGCTCCGGGAAACTGAAAAAAAGTACCGTCTCATTTTTGACAATTCTCCGGTTGGATTGAATGTTTTTGCTCCGGATGGACAGATTGTAGATGCTAACAATGCCAGCTGTAAAATGCACGGCTACACAAAAGACGAAATCCTTTCCCTGGAGCCAAAAGATATTTTTAGCCAGGATTCCCTGGCTAAGTTTAATGAATTTTTAGAAACACTTGAGAAAGGCAATTATTTTCATGCATATACTAAAAATATTACTAAAGAGGGTGTTGAATTTTCTGTCGAAATGACCGGTGTAAAGTTCTCAATAAATAAAGAACCATTCTTTTTGGGAATCACCCAGGACATTAGCGAACTTGCACGTGCCAAAGAAGAGCTGGAGAAAAGCCATGAAAAATTCCAAAGCCTGTTCAGACAATTACCCGTTGCGGTATTGATCGTTGATATGGATGGAACAATTATAGATTATAACAGTGAAACAACGATAACCGGACTTCCAAGGGAAGATCTGCTTGGGAAAAATTTTTCCAGCCTGCCCCTGACCTGTAAACACAAACTCAGTAAAATATTGAAGGATGTGTTAAATGGTGAGATTACCCCTTTTGAGTGTGAGGCCAGGCGGCCCTCCGGTGAAATCCATATCATTGAAATTCATCCGGATGTAATTGCCTATGATAGAACAAAAAGACTTTTGTTTACTATGCTGGATATTACCAGGCGTAAGGAATCAGAAAATGCAATTGATAAAAAAACAAAGCAGTTACAGGCCCTTACAATGCATTTGCAATCGGTGCGGGAAGAAGAAAAGGCGTATATGTCCCGTGAGATCCACGATGAATTCGGACAGGTATTATCGGCGTTAAATATGAATTTATCCAATATAGAGCAGGAAATAAACAATGTAAAAGACAAGGTCAAACGGGAGAAGATATTAACTGATCTGGGCGAATCAAAAGAGATCATTAAAGAAGCGATCAACGGTGTCACTAAAATGATCACTGAACTCAGGCCCCCGGAGCTTGATATCCTGGGGCTCATACCTGCAGTAAAACGGCAAATCAATGAATTTGAAAAAAACTGTGATATACGAACAGATTTTATTACTGAAATAGATGATATTCAGCTGGATGAAACGTACAGCATTGCTTTGTTCCGTATCGTTCAGGAAGCACTGACCAATGTTTACAGACATGCAAATGCCAGCAGGGTTAAAATCACAATTGGTACAAATGAAAATGAATTAAATCTTTCAATAGCCGATAACGGAAATGGTTTTGATCAAAAAGTAATCGAACACAATAAATCATTTGGCTTGCTTGGAATAGAAGAAAGGATTATGTTGCTGAAAGGCAAAATAAACATAAAAAGTGAACCGGGACAGGGAACTGAAATTCTGATTGATATGCCTTTACCCGATTGATGCGGTAAAGGATCTCCTGATCGGGAAGAAGTGGCTCACCAGTTGGACATGTGTGAACATCTTTAAACAATAAACCTGACATTCAATGATTAAATTACTTATTGTGGATGATCACTTTCTCATCAGGGAAGGATTAAAGAAAACCCTTCGGACTGAAAAGGACATGCAGGTGGTTGGTGAATTACAAAAAGGCACCCAAACCATCGATTTTATACGTAAAAATGAATGTGATATCATCATCCTGGATATTAACTTACCGGACCGAAACGGTCTTGAAATTCTAAAAGACGTAAAAGCCATAAAGCCAGATATACATGTGCTGATGTTAAGTGCTTACCCGGAAGAAGAGTTTGCTGTCAGGGCCATTAAAGCAGGGGCCTCAGGTTATATAACCAAAGACAGGGCGCCGGATGAACTCATTAAGGCAATAAGAAAAACATTCAGTGGCAGACGATACATTAGTGAGCAACTGGGAGAGCAGCTCGCATCAGGTTTAAACAGTGGTTTTTCTGAACAACTCCACGACAAATTATCGGACCGTGAATTGCAGGTGTTATCCATGTTAGGTTCCGGGAAATCAACAAACGAAATAGCAAACAGTCTGTCTGTAAGCACCAGTACGGTCAATACATACAAATCACGTATACTGGAAAAAATGAATTTCGACACTTCATCCCAGATGATCCACTACGCGATAAAACACAATTTGTGAAACCGCTACAACAGATCCTCACGCCTGGGGGCCAGGAAGAAATCCACTTCAGGAATTTTCTTCAATCTTTTTTCCATAGTGATCCAGCATATTTTTAAACATTTGGTAATTAGCCCTGGCTGCTGAATCCAGGTCTTCAAATTTAAGTGAATTCTGCTCCTCATAATCTGCAGGGATCTCATAAAACGCTCCAGAATCGTATAATTTGTAGCGATGATTTCTTGCAAATACCCGCGCCTTGCCAGCATCTCCACTTCTTGAAAACCAATTATACACCCATTCCCTGGGATGACCCTCTTCTGCCATTAATTGAGGGAGAAAACCTCAAAGCAAAAAGTCTGAAGTCGTATTATCAGAAGTTTTCACCCCCTGTTTCGATCCGTACTTCAATGTCTGATTTCCGAAACGAAGGGTGGATGACCAACCTTCCCTTGTATGCCATTGGTGAAATCACTGCGCTATATTCAACCTAAGCAACAATTTCAATGGTTCTATTTAAAAAGCATCTGGCAATTACCCGGCAGCTGTGCCATACTGCATGGACCTCTCAACCGGTCCCTGTTGTAACCCTGCGTCGGCAGCCCGTTTCATGACTGCCGGCAGCCTGCTGACACCCGGCGTGTACATCCTGAAAATGTCCGGAAAAGGAGAACAGGCCTACGGGCGGTTAATGGTGCGGTAATGTTTCCAGAAACTGGTTTTCTTCCCGTGAACGTTCGTCTTCCCCGATTACCTCCAGGAGCAGGTTAAGCGTATCCAGGCTCCGCGATGCCCTGAATTTTCTCCATGCCGTTTGTTCAAGCTTCCCCTGGTTTCCCTGTGCCTTATAAATCTGCAGCAACAGATCCTCACGTTTGGGGGCCAGGAAGAAATCCACTTCAGGAATTTCCTCCAGCCATTAAAGAGCAATCCCGGGTTTGCCTGAGGCAAGGTATACCTCTGCAATATCCATAATGGCCTTATCACTTGGATCTGAGTGCTGCTTCAGTATGTTCTTTTCAAACAACTGCGGATTGTGTGTTTGCCTGGCCAGTGATAAGATGGCAAGGTGGTAATGGATTTTCTGGTATTCTTCAGGTTCCTGTTCCTCCAACTTTTCGAAAATATGAATTGCATTAAGGGTCTCTGCGAATCCGACCATCTCAGCGGTATGATCAATAAGTCGCTCTCTGACAGAAAAATCATCCTTCTTGTACAATTTAATAAGCAGGTCAAGCACTGCCTTTTTGTTTGAACAGGCAGAGGCATATTTTGTGAACAAATGCCTGGCAGTGATCTTGTACTCCGCACTGATATGGCCGCTTGAATCATCACAATTGTTGAATACTGCGTTGTCGGTTTCATAAAAGGCTGTCATCAGTTTCAACCCGGTTTCAGGATCAGGATCTGCCGCCTCGATGTCGGTGAGGATTGCGTCGATCTTTTTTGCAAAACCTGCTGATTCCCGCCAGTGAATAAATGTTTTCCTACGCTTGAGCCCGGCAATTTTCCTTTTGATTTTTGTGATTAACTCCTGCGGATCACTGCTGAGTCTTTCCACCACATCAGCTGCACGATCGTCCCACCGAGCAAGATCAATGAGTGCATCTGCCAGTGCCCCGGCACCCCTTTCAATCAACCTTTTTCTTTTTTTTTCATCCATGTATAAACTGGTTCAATATACTTTTGTGTAAAGATCATATTTTTTTATTTTTATTCACAAGTTAATGCCAAAACAGCACAAATGGACACAGATGATTTATCATTAGAAGCATACGAAGGGATTATTATTGAAGCAGAAAAATTGTCACATGATCTCACCCTGCATTATGGATTGTTATCCTATGATTGCAACGATGAGTCAGAATACCTTGATAAAGCCGAAAAGCGTACAAAGGACATATTAAAGGTGGATGCAGGCAGGCTGGAGGATCTGTTTTGGGGAAATGCACTCCCGAAAGATCAACTGGATATCACGCTGAATCGCATTTTGATTAATATTGAAAAGATCAGGAAAATTCCCGAAGAAGAACGTCATTATGATGATTACAGCTGAATAAAGTTACTCATCCCTCAACCATTGTATGTCCGATCACGAAAAAAGTTGAAAAGAAGTCTGAGATATTAAGGGTACATTTGAAAAAAGGAACTGCCGGTTTACTTCAGCATTGTGATGTTTTAATTGATCAAATCCGGGCGATCGATAATAAAAGGCTCACCAGGAAGATTGGATCCTTACCTGATGATTTGATTCAGAAAGTCAGGGAAAATATTCTGATCGTACTGGACCTTGAATGAATAACGCCGCAACAACAGGCCCGTTACGCATGACGATTACAGCATTCAATATTAATGCCAGATACGATGACTATAAAATGAGTTTTACAAAAAAGTGCACTCCGGCATTTGCTTCAGAATGGATGCATAATATAATAAAGCTGAGATCATGGATAAGGGAATTGATAGAGTAGTAGCTGAATATCTGGAGCTAATCAAAAAGAAGTATCCAGGTATTGAAGGTGCATATCTTTTGGGATCCTGTGCAAAGGGAAATTCGACCAAAGATAGTGATATTGACTTAGCTTTAGTTTTCAGGGATTTGGACGATTCAAATCGATTTGATCTTCAGGTTCAATTGATGTTGTTAGCGGCAAAAATTGATTCCAGAATTGAACCCCACCCATTTTCGCATGACGATTTTAATTCAGGCAATCCATTTGTAATTGAATTAAAAAGACAGGAATTGGGGTGGATGCCTGATTATTTGAAATGCCAGTGGTTCTGCTTGTTCATTTTGCCTGAACCCAGTATGTGTGCATAACCAAAGCAAAATAACCAAAATGGAAAAAGAAATATTTGAATACCTGTCAAAGTATATTCCTGTTACAAAAGAATTGGAAGAAGAACTTAGTAAAATCGAATTCATAAAGTGCTTTGATAAAGGAACCATTTTGCTTGAAGAAGGGAAAAGATCAAATGAATGCTTTTTTGTAATTAAAGGGTGTATCAGAAGCTTCTATTTGAAAGATGGCGAAGACAAAACAACAGAATTTTATACCGAAGAACAAGCTGTTATCCCTGCAGCATATGGAAGTAAAATTCCCTCCAACCATTATCTTGAATGCATTGAAGATACTGTTGCAGGAATTGGTACTCCTGAACTGGAAACAGAAATGTATCATAAATTCCCTCAGCTTGAATCATTGAACCGGGCTTTAGGAGAAGCGATCATGGCGAAAAATCAGAACACATTCGCCGAGTATAAAATGGCTTCACCTGAAGAAAGATACCAGGCTTTGTTAAAGAACAGACCAGATTTAATACAGAGAGCCCCCCAGCATCAAATCGCAAGTTATTTGGGTATTAAGCCAGAATCATTAAGCCGGATTCGCAAGCGGATTATCAATCACCAATAGTTTTACATCCTTTTAATTTCTTAACTTAAGTCAACGAATTCAACTTTCATAATGCTGTAATTTTGAATCATTACAAAAGTTTAATTTAAAATTCAGAATTATGAAAACATTGGTGTTAGGCGCAACCGGCGCAACAGGGAAACAGTTGGTAGAACAATTGTTGCGCATGGAGCAAAATGTCAAGTTGATTGTACGTCCCACGGGAAAAATACCTGGCAACTGGAAGAACAATGACAAAATATCAGTAATCGAAGCCAATATATCAGAGATCAGTGTGGGTGAAATGAAGGATTATTTGTCCGATTGTCAGTCGGTAGCCTCTTGTCTTGGCCACAACATCTCATTGAAGGGTATTTTTGGGAAACCCAGAAAACTAGTGACTGATGCTGTTAAATTGATTTTTATGGCAACCCAGAATTCCGCTCCCAAACAACCAATCAGGTTGGTGCTGATGAATACAACTGCGAACAGGAACAGAGATTTAAATGAACCCCTTTCGATTGGAGAAAAAATATTAATGGGGTGCATTCGTTTACTTTTACCGCCACAATCAGACAATGAAAAAGCAGCCGGCTTTTTGGTAGAGCATATTGGGAAGAGAAATAAATCAATTGAATGGGTAGCTGTACGGCCAGATACATTAACAGACGATGATATCATTACTGAATACGCGTTATATTCTTCACCCATAAGGAGTGCAATGTTCAATCCAGGAAAAACAAGTAGGATAAATGTTGGTAATTTTATGGCCAGACTTATAGTGGAAAATGACTTATGGAATAGGTGGAAAGGTCAAATGCCTGTAATGTATAATAAAATGGATTAAGACCAAATTTAGTTTTCTTTATTAATTTCATTCCGGCTTAACTTGCCGTCCGGCTTTTTGGGGTATATCCAGTATTGCTATTCGTTGTTAATGTGCCTTGAAGTTGAAATATCGCATTTCTCACAAAATTCCTATCTTCACCCTCAGCCAACGATTTCAAACTACGCCCGATGCCCCGTATTGCTTTTATCGATACTGAAGTCCAGGCGCAAACCGGTAAGATCTTGGATATCGGCGCAACAAACGACCAGAATGGCGTTTTTCATGCAAACGCACTGGAGGATTTCTATGCGTTTATCGGTTCCACGCCTTTCAAATTCAAAAACTAATTTAGATCATGAATTACTCTCCTCATTAAAATAAAACCATTTTAGTTTTCTTTGAACCAAGTTTCGAAATTTGTAACTTTACAAATAGCCTCGCGATTAGGATAAGTATTAACTTTGCTGAATGGATAAATTTGGTCACATAGAAATTAAAGTCAGCGGCAATAAGGGAAATCTGAGACTTTCACCTGATAATTATGATGTGAAAGAGATTATTTCTATGCTACAGAATATTCAGGACTTATTGTATCCGAATAATCGACAGGACAGACCTCTTATAAGTTACAATCTGCAGGAAGGGTCTGTAAAACATGTTTTTAAAACAGGCATTCAGGCAATTATCGGGTTTAGTGCTGTTCTGGTTCAAATCCAGCAGTTAAAATCGATTGACTTTCTGGACCTTCGGACTGCACAGGCTATTGAAAATATGCAGCAGCTCTCCTATCAGAAAAATTATGATTTTGAAATTCTTTCTTCAATTGAAAAAGAATCGGTGCTAAAAATCACACCTAAGACAACATTCCTTCGTGCTGAGAATATCTGGGTTGATGCTGAACTCTATTTTTATGGAACACTAACAAATGCCGGAGGTAAAAATGCAGTAAATATCCATCTGGATACTGAAGAATACGGTTCTATAACGATTGATACAGACAAAGAGTTTTTACAGGAGAAGGAAGAGAATCTGCTCTATAAAAAGTTCGGAATCAGAGCTATTGGCAAGCAAAACAGTGAAACAGGTGAAATAGACAAGCGATCTTTAAAGTTGTCGGAACTGATTGACTTTTCACCTGACTATGATGAAGCTTACCTGAATTCTTTAATCAATAAAGCAAAAAGTAATTGGCAAGGAATTGATCCGGACAGATGGTTAAATGACCTAAGAGGAGATTATGAAGCGTAGTGTTCTCCTGGATACAAGTTTCTTTATTCGTCTTCTTAATGACGAAGATCCATTACACACGAATGCACGTGATTATTATAAATATTTTCTTGATCATGATGTTTTGTTGAAAGTTTCAACTATTTCAATTGCGGAATATTGTGTCAGAGGAACAGCAGATGAGTTACCGCTAAAAAATATCCAGATTGTACCGTTTAATCTTGATCATGCTAAAAGAACTGGAGAATTTGCTAGGATTGTTTATGCGGAAAAAGACAAGATTGTTATGGACGTTCAACCCAGAACAATCATACCAAATGACTCTAAATTGTTTGCACAGGCGGATACAGACGGGTCAATTCAATATTTCGTTACTTCAGATACCAGGTCAAAAGGGATATACAACCTGCTACAGAAACACCTCGTTCCCAGATTTGAAATTCTTGATATAGCAATACCATATCACCAGGTTTTTGGAATCCTTGATTTATAAAATCACAAAGCGTTTACTCAAATGCAAAAAATTTTGAATGCCCAGACTTGATTCAGAAACAAAAGAACGGATTAAAAAACTCGATTACTTAGTTCTTCAAGAAATCGTTCTTAAACTCGCGTCAAAAGAGAAATCTGTTTACGATTTTATCCTTGTAAACTACCTTGATATAGAGCTTGCAGAAAGAGAATTATTTGAAGAAACGAAAGGAGACCTGGAGGTTATTTTCAGAAAAAGGCACAAAGGGTTTTCGGAGCAATTGCAAATGGCAAATATGCTGGGTGCCTGCATAAAGAGAATCAATGAGTTTACCAGGATTTCAAAAAACAGGGTATTCGAGGCAGATTTATTATTGTATATTATTGAGATACCCTTTACGGAGCCTTCCTATCGGTTTGGAACCTGCTTTACACAATTCGATTCGAAGGTTGCCCTGATTGTTAAGCGATTGGTTAATGTGGTGACCAGAAAGCTACACGAGGATTACAGAATTGAGTATGAGCAGACAATCAATGATTATCTTCAAATTCTTCATCGTA
>CAYOSB010000046.1:0-19318 GCA_964406495.1 uncultured Bacteroidaceae bacterium
CCTGGACCTGACCCAGGAATTTTATAATCCATCGATCAATAAGGACACACTTTATAGTGGCAGGTTCTTCATTGAGGGCAATTTTTTGGAAGGGTACCCCGAAATATCTGAGAATAATTGGGGAAAGGGTGTACAGGGCTCAGGAGTGGATGAGCAGGCAAAACAACACGCCAGGCTGACGAAACCTGTTGATCACGTCGAAATACCCACAAGTGATGCCCGTTCAGCTTATCATGATGTACTGCTTTATGCCGGTGCAAATAAGGTGTGGGATGCTGTTGATCACCGGATCATCAATGAAGTAAGAACCGGTCGCGAGACCTATGGCGTAAGTTACGAGGGAGGGAACAACGGGATCATTGACTCCCCGGCTGACGTTGGCGGCTGGCCCGAACTGGCATCGACACCGGCACCCGCAGATGCTGACCGGGATGGCATGCCCGATTCCTGGGAAAAGAAACATGACCTGGACCCGCTGGTCCGGGACAATAATGGGTATACCCTGGATCCACAATATACCAACATCGAGATATATCTTAATCAGTTGGTGGAAAATTATTTACGGAAGTAAATGAGGCATAGAAAACGAACATTTAGAAAGGTTGAGAATGGATGAAGAGGGTTGAGAATTGTAACAGATTAGACAACAAAACTATTAATAAAAGCATATACTTGTGAGATATATCTTTCAAACTGGCTTCATGCTCTGTGTGCTGTTCATTCCTTTAGCGGCGCTGTCCCAGCGCAGTATATCAAAAGTCAGAACAGCTGATAACGGTGACGGCACCTATAACAATCCTATTTTGCATGCCGATTATTCAGATCCCGACGTTGTGCGGGTGGGCGGTGATTATTATATGACCGCTTCATCCTTCAATTGTGTACCGGGGCTTCCCATATTGCATTCAGAGGACCTTGTCAACTGGGAACTCATTGGTCATGCGCTCGACACCCTGGTCCCTGCGGATGTATTCAGTATTCCGCAGCACGGAAACGGTGTATGGGCACCCTGTATCAGGTATCACAATGAGGAATATTATATTTATTATCCTGATCCTGATTTCGGTATCTACCTGGTGAAAGCAGCGGATCCGCGTGGTCCCTGGTCCGATCCGGTGCTGGTAAAAGGAGGGAAGGGGCTGATCGATCCGTCGCCCCTTTGGGATGATGATGGCAAAGCATACCTTACCTATGCTTTTGCCGGAAGCAGGGCAGGGATCAAGAGTGTCATTATGGTCACGGAACTCAGTCCCGACGGAACCCGGGAAATCGGTGAAGACGTAATGGTATTCGACGGTCATGGTGACCAGCCAACCGTGGAAGGTCCCAAATTCTATAAATGGAACGGGTATTACTACATCTTCGCACCGGCCGGTGGTGTCACCTGGGGATGGCAGCTGGTGCTGCGGTCGCGCCATATTTACGGTCCCTATGAAGAGAAAGTGGTTATGGCCCAGGGGTCAACAGAAATCAATGGTCCGCACCAGGGAGCATGGATTGACACGCCCTCAGGTGAGGAACACTGGTTCATTCATTTCCAGGACAAGGAAGCTTATGGCAGGATTGTTCATTTACAACCGATGAAATGGATCGACGGTTGGCCGGTGATCGGTTCCGATGAGGACGGAGACGGAGTGGGAGAACCTGTTCTTACCCACAAAAAACCGGATATTGAAGCAAATTTCGCTATTGTTGTCCCGCCAGATAGCGATGAATTCAACGGGAGTGAATTGGGATTGCAATGGCAGTGGCATGCGAATCCAACCCTTAACTATGGATTCCCATCCGGAAAACTCGGATATTTCCGATTGAATTGTATTCCGCGCCCCGAACACGAAGAGGGATTATGGAATTTGCCGAATTTCCTGTTGCAGAAATTACCGGCCGAAACGTTTATGGCAACCACCCGGTTGACCTTCAACAGCTACAAGGGCACAGAGGAAACTGGGTTTATTGTGATGGGTGAAGACTATCAATATATTTCCCTGCAATGCATCGATGGCGCATATAACCTTCGGGTTGTCAGATGCGAAGAAGCAAGAACGGGAGGTGAGGAGATCGTACTGTTTTCTGAACCGATTGACCAACACACGATATTTTTCAGGATCCGGGTTGAAAAAGGAGCGATCTGTAGCTATAGCTATAGCGTGGATGGAAAACGATTCACGGAGGTGGGCAATACCTTCCAGGCCAAACCCGGGAGATGGATCGGGGCCAAAATTGGCCATTTCGCAATAAGAGAAGGAGTAACGAACGATTCCGGGACGGTGGATATTGACTGGGTTAGAATTGAATAATGGAATACGATCTGAAAAAGATGCGCTGCGAATGTGTGATTGTACACGCACTTCAAAATGTGATAAAATTAAAATAAAACAAATGATAGCAAAAAAACTCCTCTCGAAAGTCTTACTGGCATTTCTGGTAGTGATCAGTATTTCCTGTGACCAACAAACAACATCAGAAAATGACCTGTCAGAATTATATAAAGGCCTGGAATTTGATATGCCTGCAATAAAAGAACCTGTTATTCCGGATTATGCGGTCTCCATAACAGACTTTGGTGCGGTTCCCGGGGGACAGGTACTGAATACAATCGCTTTTTCCGATGCCATAGAAGCAGTGACGAAAAAGGGGGGTGGAAGAGTTACGATCCCTGCAGGTATCTGGTTAACAGGTCCGGTTATACTTAAGAGCAACCTGGAGCTTCACGCCGAGAGCGGAGCGTTGATCATCTTCTCGAAAAACAAGGACCTCTATCCGTTGGTCGAGACCTCTTTTGAAGGATTGAATACCTGGCGTTGTATCTCCCCGATCTATGGAAAGAACCTGGAGAATGTTGCCTTTACCGGAAGCGGGGTGTGGGACGGATCAGGTGATGCCTGGCGCTACGTTAAAAAGTCCAAACTCACGAGTAATCAATGGAAGGACCTGGTTGCATCGGGAGGAGTGGTAAATGAAGCCGGTACGGAATGGTATCCTTCGGTGCAATACCTTGAAGCGGCTCGCAAAGCAGATATGAATGTGCCGATGCAACTGGAAACAAAGGAAGACTATGAGGCGATACGTGATTTTCTCCGCCCGGTAATGGTAAGCATAAAGAACAGCAAAAGAGTAATGCTGGACGGTCCCACATTTCAAAACTCACCCGCCTGGTGCATACATCCCCTGATTGTGGAAGACCTGATTGTGAAAAACATCACCGTGCGTAACCCCTGGTACTCCCAAAATGGTGATGGAATAGATATTGAATCCTGTAAAAATGTGCTTGTAACCAACTGCAATTTTGATGTTGGCGATGATGCGATCTGTATCAAATCCGGAAAGAATGAACAGGGAAGAGCACGGGGGATTCCAAGCGAGAACCTCATCATTACAAATAATATCGTATACCACGGACACGGTGGAGTAACTGTAGGCAGCGAGATGTCGGGAGGAGTTAAAAATGTTCATGTTTCAGAATGTACTTTCATGGGTACGGATGTGGGGTTGCGCTTTAAAAGTAACCGTGGCAGGGGAGGTGTTGTGGAAGACATTTATATCTCCGATATCAGGATGACAGACATTCCCACCAATGCGATCTCATTTAACCTGTATTACGGCGGACTCTCCGTATCGGAATTGCTTGAGGAGGGAGGTGTGAAAGCATTTGCTGATCCTGAACCGGTGTCAGAAGAAACGCCACAGTTCAGAGACATCCATATTAAGAATATTACCGTAAAAGGAGCTAAACAGGCCGTCGTTCTCCAGGGATTGCCCGAGATGAACCTGGAGAATGTTACACTCAGCAATATGCTGCTGGAAGCTGAGAATGGATTTCTTATTTCTGACGCAACGAAGGTGCAGATCAACAATGTCGACCTCAGAACAGGTGAAGGAAATGCTGTGAATATTATTAATTCTTCGGAAATTGATATGAATCAGTTTCGTTATGAATACCGTTCACCTGCAGATATTGTGATACGTGGAGAGCGCAGCAGGAATATTTCTATTGAACCGATTGCCAACCAGTCGCTTAAACCTTATGTGTATGTGGGTGAAGAAGTTCAGGACAATGAGATTGCGTACTGACAAGAACGCTTTTTAAAACAGTATGGACCAGGGAAGATCACAATTAGTCTATAATCGACCTGCAGAAGGTGCGGTTGGATTCTCCAATTCAGACTTACATATTAGAATTAATTAACTAAACAATACAAGATGAGAACAAGAGGAAGACTGCTCTTGATTATGGCAGTTATCATGGTTATGAAGGTTGCGGGTGCACAGGACAACCCATTGAATGCAGATATGGTGGTGGCCCTGGATGGATCCGGTGATTTTACATCCATACAGGCTGCCATCAATGCAGTCCCGGCGAATGATGACAGGAACACGGTGATCTATATTAAACGTGGTTTGTACACCACTGAAAAATTGATCGTGCCGGCAGACAGGATCAATGTGACCCTGATCGGTGAGAGTCGACAGGAGACCGTGATCAGCTATCATATTTATAATTGTGGCGATTCCAAATGTCCCGCAGAAGATGCGGCGCTATGGACAGGCGACAACATCAGAACTTCTGCAACCCTTACCATCCTGGGCGACGGATTCAGGGCCGAAAATCTGACCATTCAGAATACAGCAGGTCCGGTGGGCCAGGCACAGGCCGTAACGGTCAGGGCTGATAAATGTGTCTTTATAGGTGTCGATTTCTATGGGTACCAGGATACGATGTACTTCTGGAGCAATGGCAACAGGAGCTATTTTAAAGACTGCCTGGTGGTTGGCAGGACAGATTACATTTACGGATCTGGAACTGTATTTTTTGATGCGTGTGAAATAAGTAGCTGGGGAGGCGGATGGATCACAGCTCCTTCGACGGCACTCGATCAGCCCTACGGATTTGTATTCAGTAAATGCGATATCACTTACGCACTCAACAGCCCCCGGGGTGGAGATGACGGTGATCCAGTCCGCCTGGGCAGACCCTGGCATAATTATCCCAAAGTCGCCTGGCTGGAATGCGAAATGACAGGTATGATCCATCCTGAAGGATGGGGAGATACCTGGAACATGGATTATGCTGCAACGAGTGAAGACCTGCACCTGTATGAATACAATAATACAGGCCCTGGTGCTGATATGAGCAACCGGGCTGATTGGGCGGGATTGAAGGCCCTGACCGATGCGGAGGCACTTGATTATACAGCGCAAAAAGTATTGGCAGGGAACGACAACTGGGATCCGACCGCAGCAGCCCCCATCGTTCAGAATTATGCCTGGACCGGGGCAGGGGACCAGCCTGGCTGGATGATTGCACAGAACTGGGACCCGGAAGGAGTACCAGGTGCAGGGGAGATGGGGATTGCCGACGGTGCATATACCCTTGCGGCGGATGGGGGAACGTTTAGTGCCGACCTGGTATTGAAGAACCATGCGCAACTGGATATCACAGCATCAAGCGCTGCTACATATATATCAGCCGCGCGCGCGGTGTTGCAAACATCAGCAGATGTTTCCCTTGATGGACGGGTAGCGACAAAGGATTCAATAATCACAGATATTACAGGGTCACTTACGTTAAATGCAGACCTTACAGGGGTACATCTCATGATTAAAACCGGGACAGGAACGCTTGTGCTGAATGCGGATAACAGCGGTTTCTCAGGAGATATCAGGATTGAGGATGGTATACTTGAAGCAGCTGTTTCGGGAGCCCTGGGCCGGAGTTCTGTCCGGGTGGATGCAGGAGCGACACTGGCAATTGGGAATGACAATGCCATGTATGCCAAAGCCAATCTCGCCGTGCAAACAGGGTCAGCGCTTCAATTAGACGGAGATGTTACCATCAGCGAATTCTATATCAATGAAACGCTGCAGAATGTCGGTGAATACTCATCCTCCACAAACCCGGGACTGATCTATGGATCAGGAAAGGTAGTCATCGGACGTCCCGATACGTTCATTTTTCACCGGGGTGCAAACGGAAACTGGGATGTCCCGGAGCATTTCACACCTGCCCTTTTGCCGCAGTCAGGCGAGACCGTTATATGCGAGGAGGAGATGGAGACCACCTCCACTGTATTCGAAGCTGATCTCATTCTTCAAAATGGCGGGGACCTCCGTTTGAGAGGAGATAACCACTCCTCTACGGGCACCATCTTCATGGGGGAGGGAACGACATTTCGCTACAATACGAGTGGATCGGGAATGTATATCAATGCTCCGGTAGTACTCCAGGGAAATGTAAGTATGGTTATGGAAAGCGGTAATTCGTCCGGAAGCTCAATGACACTTGCAGGCCCCATCAGCGGCGCCGGGCGTGTCACTGCATTGAACAATGGAAAGGGTACACCAAATACGGGAAACCTGGTACTTCTGGGAGACAATAGCAATTTCACCGGTACCTGGGATGTGACCCAGTACACCACTAAGTATCCTTCAGTTGACGGGTACATTTCGATCATTGAGGGGAAAGCGGAAAATGCATTCGGGAAGGGGCATATTCAGGCCGGACATAACAACAGGGTGATATTCAGTCATCCCAAAGCAGCAGGAGATTCACTGATACTCACCCTGAACGAATCAGCAAAGGCAATCCTGAATGTAGATGTGGAAATCCGAAAGCTGATCCTGAACGGAACACCCGTTGACTCAGGGGTTTATTCTTCGGTTTCACATCCGGATATGTTCGAAGGGAGTGGAAAGATCATTGTTGGTGAGTCGGGTGGAGGCACGATCCCGACTGACGAACCACCTGCTTTTCCCGGGGCTGAAGGACATGGCAAATATGTCACAGGCGGCAGGGGCGGACAGGTATATTATGTTACCACCCTGGATGATAACAATGAACCGGGTTCACTGAGATATGCCGTCAACCAGTTAGGTGCAAGAACTGTTTTATTCAATGTATCAGGTACCATTCAATTAAATTCCACGCTGAATATTGCGAATGATAATATCACCATTGCCGGACAGACTGCCCCGGGTGACGGAATCACACTGCGTGATTATCCTGTGGTTGTAAGTGCAGACAATGTAATCATACGCTTCATGCGTTTCCGGATGGGGGATGCTGCTCAGCAGGAAGGGGATGCACTCGGTGGGAGGTTTCACAGGAACATCATTGTGGACCATTGCTCAATGAGCTGGTCAACAGATGAATGTGTTTCCTTTTATCACAATGAAGATTTTACATTACAATGGAGCATTATATCTGAAAGCCTCAGGAACTCAGTGCATGATAAAGGTGCCCATGGTTACGGAGGTATATGGGGTGGTAAAAGAGCTTCTTTCCATCATAACCTCCTGGCACATCACGATAGCCGGAATCCCCGGCTGGGTGAAGCAAAAGGAGATATCTTTGCACTGACCGATCTTGTGGACCTGCGGAACAATGTGATTTACAATTGGAGGGGCAACAGTGCGTATGGCGGTGAAGCGATGAATGTCAATATCGTCAATTGCTATTACAAACCCGGCCCTGCAACGACAAAGACAGAACGTATCATCTCGATTGATAAATTGTTGGACGATGGGTATGCCATTTCAGATATCTGGGGAAAATTCTATATCAATGGCAACGTGCTTACAGCATCCACAAGGGCTACAGAGGACAACTGGACATACGGGGTATATAACCAGTTTAATGCGAAATATACGCTTAGTGAGTCTGATAAAGAAAACATGCGACTGGCAGAGGAGCTGGATCCGGGCGAGGTGTTCACCCACTCCGCAGAGGAAGCTTATGAAAGGGTTTTGCGCTATGCCGGGGCAAGCGTGGTGCGGGATACGGTCGACAAAAGGATTGTACATGATGTATCTACCGGTACAGCAACATACATGGACGGTGGAAATGGAAGCACCAATGGTATTATTGATACCCAGAATGCTGTCGGTGGATGGCCGGAGTTGACACCTGCAGCGGCACCTATCGATACAGACCGGGATGGGATGCCTGACTACTGGGAAACAGAAAATGGACTCAACCCGGAAAATAGCGGGGATGCCCAGCTTAAAACAGTGGATGGCTTCTACCCGAACCTTGAAGTTTACCTGCAATCGCTGGTAGCGCATATTGTGACCTACCAGAATGAGGGTGAACCACCGGTAGATACTACTTCAAATCCAACGGCATTCGGTTCAGAAAAATTTCCTGCTGACCCTCCCAATAGCATTCGCATGTATTTTGATGCAGGAACAAAAGAATTGCTCGTGCAACATGATGCAGCAATTAAAAATGTAGGCTTGTATTCCATTTCAGGAGTGCAGGTTGCAAACCAGCGCTTCAATGCTTCGGAAATAAGATTGCAGATCCCATGGGTGCAGTCCGGGATATTTTTTCTCAGGATCGAAGATGAGCACCGTTCCCTGTTCACTGGCAAGATACCAATCATCAACTGACTGTTTTAACAAACGTAACCTATGAAACATTTGCTGATAGCATTAATATTGATCGGCCTGAAAAACGTGTGTGCTAATGCCACTACCTACCAGGCTGACATAGCTATGCCGGGCAGAATGGATACCATCGTTCCGGTACCGGATTTTTCAATGACGGGATATGCAGCAATGCCTGGTGACGGATTGGAAACTACTACAGGAGGATTGGGGGGAGATACCATTGTTATTGAAACACTCCAGCAATTGATTGCCTGGGGAAAAGCAAGAGAAGATAACACTACGCCGGAGGTCGTGTTGATCAGGGGATATATAGAGGCTGATCCTACAGAAGTGGTGACCGTAAAAAGAGGTGGAAATATATCTATCCTGGGTGATACCACTGGCGCAAAAAAATATGCGGAATTAAAAAATATTTCGTTGAATATCCGTGATTATTCAAATGTAATTATCCGAAATCTAAAGATGCATGAGGTATTGTATCCAAATGATGATCTGACCATTGATCATTGTCATCACGTCTGGATTGATCATTGTGAGTTCTACAGTAAAATTGGACCAGGAATAGGCGTGGATACCTACGATGGATTGCTGGATATAAAGAAAGGGTCACACAATGTAACAGTTTCCTGGTGCTATTTTCACGACCATATGAAGACACTGCTGATGGGACATTCAGATAATAATGGTGATCAGGATATGCATCTCCAGGCAACCTTTCACCACAATTGGTTTTCCAATACCGATGGCAGGAATCCCAGCCTGCGCTTTGGCCATATTCATTATTATAACAATTATCTTGAAAATATCTCAGATTATGGCCTGGCCATCAGAAACGGTGCCCATGCAAAGATTGAAAATTGTCATTTCGAAAGTGTGAACCTGCCGATAGCAACCGATAAATTCAAAGGACATGGATATGCCTGTGTTTCCGGGTCGGTGTATACCGGCAGTTGTACGGAACAGGATAATCAGATCTCAGAACCAACTGGCTGCGATTTCTGGGAGACCATGATCCCCTATGAATACAGCCTGGAGGATGTCCAGACCGTTGCGCTCTCGGTAGCGAAGTATGCGGGTGCAGGGAAACTCCACGCTTCCGACACAGTGGACCAGGATACTATCTCTGTAAATATGATACATGCTGAGGAGAAAATGACTGTGCATGCTTTTTACAGTCCCGTTGAAAATAGCATTTTGATCGATTTTCATACAACTACCACTGCGCTGGTAACCATTTCTTTATATTCTTCAAATGGAACATTGGTCAGCTTGAAAAATTATAATCCTCCTGGTGCAATGGAAAGAATACGTATGGAGGTCCCCAATTGTGTTCCAGGTTTATACATCCTGGGCCTTCAGGATCACAGGAATCGGATAACCAGGAAAATCATCCTGAATTAATTGACTGGTACTGGAGATTCGTTTAACAATCCCCGGAACGGCAATCATAGTATAATTTTAAATCGCTGTCACGCTTTGCTTATCGGCTAAAAACATTTGGATCTATTTCATAAGAATCATTTTACCCCGGTATCTTCTGGACCCTATCCTTAGTTCATACAGATATATCCCACTCTCCATATCAACAGCATCAAAAGTAAGAGAATGCGTTCCTGCATGCTGATACTGATCCACCACGGTGCTGACCAGTCTGCCTGACAGGTTGTATATGCATAGCTGCACATCACTGTCAGATGCTACATAATATTTAAAGGTTGTTGTTGCTGCGAATGGATTGGGATAGTTTTGTACAGGATCCAATCCATTACCTGTCTTTTCCGGAACACCTGTTGCATATCCATGTATGGCTTTTACTTCAGCATCACTTAACGCATAATTGTACATGCTCATTTCATCGAATATACCGAAGAATGGTCCGGTACCAGGTGGATTGTTACCTATATACAGATCCTCAGTTAGTGAAATACTTCCGGTTTCGTCCGCAGCGGTTGCCTGCAGCTCCCCGTTCACAAACAATTTTAACTTTCTGTCCATGGCATCCCTTACGCCAACAATATGGGTCCAGCTATAGGGTAATACACTGCTGACATCATCGATTGCCACTTCGCTCTCTTTACTATCGGCATTAATGGCAAATCGCAATGAATTACCGCTCGTTTCGATCCCGAACCACCTTCCTGTGGTTCCCGGATCATCATCATTGACAGCTGATCCCTTATTAAACAGGACCATGGAATTTTCAGGAAGATCCTGTGTGTATACCCATGTGGAAATACTGAAACTCTCATCGGAAAGGATCAATACATCCTGGTGTGCCACCCGCATCACATCATCCACACCGTCAAAAAGCAATCCTCCATCCACTTTACCTGTATACCATCCTACCGGGTTCATATTCACCAACTCCCCATCAAGTTTGAATGGGCCGCTATCTGCAGCGGTTGTTCCAATGGTCTCATCAAATTTCCAGTATGCGATTCGCCCGGCATTGATTCCTTCCTTCACAAATAAGCTCCAGACCTGGCCGGCAGTGGTGCCGTTCACATTCTTTGCATCAATTCTCCAGTAATAGGTTTTTCCTTTCTCCAGTTTTTCAGGACGGTATTTGGTTTCCGGTTGGTTGATTTTAAACGGAGGTGGATCATCACTGCCAAAATACACATCATAACTGTCTGCGTAGATGCTTTGGTTCCAGCTTAATTCAGGAAGGGTTTCTACGATAATTGCATCATCTTCAGGCAGCGGACCAGTCACTTCCTGTGGAGGAGAAGTCGCACTGAGTGTGATCACCGATGCGAGCCCATTTACGCCGGAGACTTGACTTTCATTGTATGCAAATACCCGGTAATAATATTGTGTCTCCTCTTTGAGCAGCGAATCGATATACATCACCGTGTTTTCGCCCACCTCCGCGATGGCGATAAAGTTATCTGCACCTCCTTCAGATCTCTCAATCCTGAATCCGGATTCGTTATCCGTATTGTCATCCCAGGTGATTTTTACTTTCGTGAGATCCAACAATTCTGCACCAGGATTTGATGGTGCCTGGAAATTCGCATTTACCTGTGTAAGGCTGTTCAGGTAGATCTCAAGATTGGTATATCCGTCTGCACCAATGGTATTTCTATCACCGGGATCATCCTTGTCCAATCCGTTGCTTATTTCCCAATCATTCGGCATGCCGTCTCCATCATCATCCGCCGGGGCAGGTTCCGAATGTAATACCGGCCAGCCACCTTCGGGTTGGTCGTCTACGGTAGCAATAGAATGGCCTGTTTTATTCAGCACATCATCCACGAGTCGTCTGTCAATCGTATCCCGACTGGGGATACTTGCGCCCGCCTTGTTCAGCACATCCGTTTTTGCCTGTTCCGGTGATGTAGTGAACACCGGTTCCATGGTCACTTCATATGAACGGGATCGATATGCCTCTCGCTCGGCTGATGTGAAACCATCAAAATCAACAAGGGACCATGGGTTCTCCGGAACCTCCCCCTCCATGGAATTATCCTCGAAATAACCGTAAGCTACCTTGCTGCTTTCCCTGAATGCAAGGTTTCCGGAGGACTCGGGACCACGGATGTATGCATTTCCAACAAAATTGTAGCGGCTCACCGCGTTTTTATCGGCATTATAACCCGCTTTGCTTCCTCCATAGTTATATACTACATTATTGCGAAAATCGAAATGCAATCCTTCTGGATCTGAGCCGATATCCGTGTAATTTCCCGGACGGGGATTTCTGCCCTGGTTATGCGCATACAGGTTGTGGTGATAGGTTTTTTCATCTCCAAAATCACCCCTGACAAGTGATCCGTATCCGTGGTTTTCAAAGGTTAGCGCTTCACTGATAATGCACCACTGCACGGTGACCTTGTTTGAATTTGGCTGGCAGGAAATACCCTCGTCGCGTGCATATGAAGCACTCACATGGTCAATCATGATGTTCGTTCCCCCGGCAATATCGATTGCATCGCCATTGGAATTTGCCGCGCCTGCATCCACCCGCACGCGGATGTACCTGATCACCACATCGGAAGCATTGATGTATATACGCCCCTTGATGCATATGCCATCTCCGGGTGCAGTTTGCCCGGCAATGGTCGTATTTGATTTTGGTCGCAGGATCACATTTCCCAATTCAATGGTCCCGGAAACCCTGAACACGATCGTTCGGTTCCCGGAACTCACTGCGTCAACAATGGAGCCGGGACCACTGTTGTTCAGGTTGGTCACTGCATACACATCACCCCCGCGGCCCCCGGTTGCGAACCGGCCGCTTCCTTCAGCTGTTGGAAAAGCAAGTTGCTGACCGTAAAGCGTTGCTGCTGACAACAAATTGATCATCATCCCTGCTATAAGAAAAATCCTGCTTCTTTCTCTAAATAAATGTTTGCTTTTCTTTTTCATTGACTGCTCTAAAAATGTTTGACTTCACCCTTAAACTGACCAATATCTTGACAAAGATAGGAGATACACCTGGCAAGTAACCCTCATCTTGGATTTTTTGGATTAAGCCCTCCCGGGAAAATTTGTCCACCGGGAATGAAAATGAAGAGTTTACCACGTCGGTCGCTTTCCCCAATGAAAATGGCATTATCCGGCCCTGTGGTGATGGCCTCAAACTGATAGGCCCGTTTTGCGTAATAGGGACTTCGGTCCACCGACAGGTAACTGTAATTTTTAAAACCATTTCGTTTCTTTGTATCGTAAGTAAAAAGTTTACATGGTTCGTCTATCTGACCTGCGATGATGTAAAGCAGGTGATCCTTTCCAAGGGTCATGGCCCTGATCCTTCGTGAGATCCTGGGTTTACCCAGGTTTTCCAGTTCCATTTTTTCGGGGTTAAAACGAAAAATGAATCCATCACTGGTCGAGCCCCAGATGATGCCATTCTCATCCGTCACCAGCTGCTCCACCACCGGGTACCCGATGTAGTTCCACGATTCCCAATATTCCCCGGGGATCCTGATTTCAATGATTTCAAATGATCCGGATCCCGGCTGGAACAGGGTGATCTTTCCATCATTCCCGCTGGTGAGCACTCTTCCGTCGCCAAGACACAGAAGGGCGCGAGGTACGCTTCTCCACGACCTTTCAGGACCGGAATACACCAAGGTATCCAGGAGTGCCCCGTGATCAGTACTCAGGCCCGAAGAAAGATCCAGGCTAAAGAGATGTGCATCGGGGTAACTGATCCCGTAAAGTTTCCCGCGAACAGGATCTGCAGTCATTGCATACACGGAGTTGCCGGGAATCATAATCCCCAAATCCTCCAGCATGGCCCTGTCACCCGGCAGGTAAACCTGTTCATCATTGCCGCCAGGTACATAACGGTAGATCCTGCCTCCTTCATATCCTGAATGATATGCCTTTATATCCTTCCACAACTGGGTCTCAATCTGCCGGTGGCCACCCTGGAATTCCTTTGTCAAAGGGATCTCATCCAGGAGATTCAGGCCGGTGCCTATGTAAAGGACCCCGGCACTGTCCTGGACCAGGGTATGGTGCACCCCCTTCGAACCCGGTATTTTTCCCAGGGGTCTGACCTTGTTAATAAAGCGGTCATAGAGAAAGAGGTAGGATTCCGATCCGCTGGTGGCTCCGTATATATATCCGTTCGTTCCGGTCAGCAATGCCGAGATCCGGCTTTGGTCGGCAGGAATTTCCGTCACGCCGGGATACCCCAGGTCCCTGTAATCGAGCCGGTGGTTATCGTAATTCGGGCTGACCCATTTCTGTGCAACCACATGCGATACAGCAAGGATCAGGAACAGCAGGACAAAAGGCGTTACTTTTTTCAATCTTAACATATTCTTGATTTATAAGATTCATTCATTCTGGAAGGGGAAAGCTGAGCAGAGACATTGAGTAATGCCATCTGCCGTCAATTTCTCCGGCGATCTTTTCAGGATTGTGTTCTTCAATGGCCCCTGCAAAATAGAGCCGATTGTCCAACGGACTGTAAACAGCACCGCCAAGTCCGTAGACAGCACGACCATCCTCGGTCTCCATGAGCCCGACCTCCCTCCGTTTTCCTGTTTCGATGTTGTACTCTATTAATACCGACCTGGGAAGCTGCTTCTTCTGAACCACCCTGGAAGTGAACTTCCGTTCGTCCCGAACATCCCATGATTCGGCAGAATAGTCAAAAGCCACTGTAACCGGGGCATAGTATATTTTATTGTTCGAAGCGAGTGTAAAGGCAAGTGTGGCGATGGGGATTTGCTTGGGGTCTGCATCCAGGTAACGATCCGCACACATTAGTGGCAGCGGGGTGATCGTCCCTGCATCTCCGGCAAATGGATCAAATCGAAACAACCTGCTGTCAGCATTGGCAATCCCATAGAACACCCTTTCATCGGGTTTCCATTCCAGGATTCTCCACAACGTTTTCCGGTCTATTTTCGGGTTGGACATTGTACGGGGAGATACGCGTGAATTATTGGGAATACGAAGAATTGGAAGATCGATGGTCCGGTCTGTTTCAGGATCATACCGCCAGATCCTGTTCACAGGAAAGGCACCATAGATGTGACCCTGATCATCAGCTACGATGGTCCGGCATATATCCCAATCGTCCACACGTCCTTTATCGAGGGTGATCCCTCGCTCCAGATCGTAAGTATAGAGATGCCCGTCTTCAGCAAGTCCGTATAGCTGACGGCGCTCTGGATCAATGGCCATTCCCAGAAGTCCGTAATGTCTGCTGATCATTCCCAGGTTGGTCAGCGTTTTGGATTCAGGATCATAGCGAAACCAGTGGGACCCCTCATAGCTCGAAGGATCGATACTTTCCGGACCATTGTCTTCACAAAAATCACCGAAATATATATTGCCCTGGCGGTCTTCCACAAATGAAACATGAATCTTCCCGCTGGTGCGAATCCCCCTTCCCCTTTCGCCCTTGAAAATGGTGAGGTCGGCAATATGGGTGAATACCGCTGTGCCCGGATCGTATTCATAGAAGTTGGCCGCATCGGCATGGGTGCACAAACCAATATAGATCTTTCCTGACTTTGCAGTGTAGATTCCGCTCCACATGCTGTCATCTTTCTTATCTCCGGGGTATTCCAGGGATCTCAATCTGATTATCTTCTGGGCCTGCGCCGGGGAAAAGTGCCAGCTGGCCATTGCCACGACCAGGATAGCAATGATCCATTTGATCACTGTTCTATTGATCCAGTTCAATAAGTGCTCCATTACAGTAAAAGTTTATTTGGGTGATGTTCTCAAAATAATCCATTTAATTACAGTTTTCTACGGAATCGATCTATACATCTTTGATCCGTACATTTCTTAGGGGAGAATCCGGGAGACCCTCCAGCTGGATCCCAAAACCACCTCTATTCTTCACATTCACATTTTCCACATAAATATCCTCGATCAAGCTTCCTCGTTTGGAGTTGGATTTCATGCGGTTTGGTTAATTGGTTCGTATTTCTTTGTAATCGTCCCACCGCTCCATCATGATGGAAAGCTTCTTCTCCAGTTGCTGCTCCAGTTGGGGTCCCAGGAGTCGGTGGTATTCCTCATGAGCCTCATCGGCATGATCGATCAGCCGGATTCCGGGATGTGACCGAAGCTGATCCAACAGGGAGACCGTATTATCAATTTCAGCTCTTGCTGTATTCATCAGCTGCTCGCGACTCCAATAATCGGATGGTCGTATATAAGGATAGGGCCAGTTTTCCTGGTCATCTGCAGGCAAAGTTGCAATCCGGTCGAGTATTACCTGGTACTGCATCACATGGCGGACCGTCCGGATCAGGTGTTGAAATACAATCAACCTCAACTGCAAAATTTCCGTGGGAGTACCTGATGTAGCTTCCGGGATGCTTTTCAGCTCGTTAAGAGCCTTTTGGACCGACCTGTTTATCTGCGCCAGTATTCGGTTGGATAACCGGAATCCGTTAAACCCGTCTACGAACCTGCTTCCCTGAAGATCGAGCAGGTCATCGGCATGTTGTTCAGAACGCGCCTGGAACTGGAATTTGCTGTAATAGTTTTTCTCGTCGGTCCCGAGCTGCTCCGGAAATGGGACAAGAGGTCTGACCAGCCAGCGCTGGTGCACACAACCTACAATAAAGAGGCTTCCACCGGAATCAAGCAGCTTGCCCAGCGTTTCTGCCTCATGAAGGTGGTACCAGGCGCGTACCAGGGACTCTGATCCTGCTTTTCCCACCCTTTTCCCGGCAACGCTTTTCAGAAGTGCATAACGCTCACCCGCTGTTCTGGAGTGATGCTGTTGGAACGCATCGAAGAGATCGAAATACAGAGATCTGTTTTGGGAATCACTCATCAGTATAAAAAGGCGGGGGGCTTCAGCGCTGGCAGCCTCCTCCAATTGCTCCAGGAAGGTTATCGGAGTTGGAATGCCCGGGACGGGGGCAAAAGACTTACGATAGTAGAGGAGGGATCCGACCTCTGACTTGAATAGACGGTCTACTGGACCTTCCCTGTTATCTATTGCCTGCCCTTCTTTCATCTGGCTGGCCAGATGCCCCGGATTACTTTCCTTTGTATTGTAGACATGGATGTCGGGTATAAACGACCCTCCGCCTTCCGCTCCCTGGATCGCTGAAAGGAATGTCCCGATACGCTCGCCCATATCCATATTACGTGTCTCTGACCTGCCATTGGGGCCGGCATACAGTGCGGGGCTCCATTCTATGCCGGCACCAGAATCATTGGTGCGGAACTCGAGAATATCAATGCAGGGACATTGTTTGAGCAGGGAGTGTACAGCTTTTTCATAAAGAGCCAGCACTCCGGGATGGGACATGGACGGGGCGAAACGGTTCACCCTGGAGCGAACAGGATTGTCAACCTGCGGTCCGCGCATATCCGGGTAGTCTCTGAAAAAAGCCTCCGGCAGCATCTGAGGTTCAAAAGTATGGAATGAGGCTTTTAGACCCAGGGCTTCCAGGATGTTGCATCTGTCTGAAAGGATCTTCATAAGTCTCGCACCATACGATTCAGGGATATAGGATTTTAATAACTCAGGGGGATTTAATTTTAGCAGTCCGGGATTTGTGATTACCCAGGCGGGATATGGATCTCCGGGTGGACTCAGTTCCCAGTAGGCAGGAGGCAGGTCTTCCGCCTGAATGGCAATGTGCGTGGCTCCGCGTTGTCTTGCTCTCAGTGCAAAGTCTCTGAATTCATCCAGGCTGGCAGTAGGAGAGCCGAAAACTATTTTTTCTGTCTTATCCCAAACTGACGATTCAGTCTTTCTTACCTGAAGATTCAGCGCTTCAATGTTATTTGAATCAGCAGCATAAGCAGGCCCACTGTTCATTGCCTTCTGAACTCCTGTTTTATCAGAATTTCCCCCGCATGAGACAAGGAACATTGTCGCGATAAGGTAGATGATTCTTTTTCGCATAAGCGTGGGTGAGCTTAGAAAAGAAAAAGAGGCTGCCTGGATCAGACAACCTCTTTTTCAAATGCTAATGATTATTTCAACTTAACTACTTTCACAACCCTGGTAGCTCCTTCACTTTCTAATCTGAGTAGATACATTCCTTCGTTTTCCAGGTATACTGTCTCGATATCAGAGGATGCAGTCCGATTCAAAATCTGCTTACCGGTGAGATCGTATACAGTGATCACACCCGGATTACCTGCGAAGTCGACATTGAAGTGTCCGCTGGTCACCGTTGGATAAACAGACATGGACTGATGGTGTGCATTATGGAGTCCGGTAATCACGGTAAAGTTAATGGTATACGTTTCCGTGGTAGTACCGTCTTCCGCCGTTACAATAACCGTTGCTGTTCCTGAACCGGATGACACATCAATAACGCCATCCCCGGTTATGGAGGCATTTGCATTGTTGGCTGTTGCGGTGACCGTTACACTGGTCGTACCCGCCGGTAATACAACACTGTAGGTAAAGGTGCCTGCATCAAAGAATGGATCCAGGATGCCAGCACTTACAGCCAGGTTGGAGAGTGAGGCATCATCACTTTTCGCAACGCTGAAGTTAATGGTGTAAGTCTCGGTAGTTGTGCCATCTTCTGCGGTTACAGTAATGGTAGCTGTTCCGCTTCCACTCGACACATCTATTTCTCCATCACCATCAATGCTGGCGAATTGGTTGTTGGCAAACGCACTGACAGTCACCGTCGAGGTTCCAACCGGTACTTCCGCAGTATAGGATGTCACGGCAGGATCAAATTCAGGATTGAGTGTACCTGAACTCAGGGTTATTCCTGAAAGTGTTGCATCGGAACTCAAAATATACCCGGTACTGATGTAATATACATTTACCCCGCTGCTTGGTGAATAGAAATACAAGGTTGTTGCATCACCTTCATAGGTATACACACCTTTGGTAAGTGATGCACCCAATGCCGGGAATTCAGCAATTATGCTGTCCTTGTGTCCGGCAGCGATATTCAGTATACGGTCATCGCCGCTGCTGGAGGACATTGCTGCAACAGAAATGCCGGTATTTCCTTTTACATTAATCCCAAGTACCCTGCCAAGTGGCTGTCCGTTGTCATCAAATGATCCGCTTCCACCTAATTTTAACCGTTGCGTGAAGCTCATATCATCGACGGTTTTGTTATTATCATCGATGGTCACACTTTTATCCGGGTTTGCAAAGATGGTCAGGCCGGCAACTTGTTGGGTTGCCTCCAACGTGCCAAGGTCCTTGTATGCAGCTGCACTGATATTCCATTCACGACCACCATCTGCTGTGGCAATCGACCACCGCTGGTCACCTGCATTTCCAATACCATTGAAGGTTGTATCTGCGTAGTTGAAATTGCTGGTGGTAACGTCGTACCAGAGTGCAGAAGAAAGGCCATCATAGGTGTAGTTGAATCCTGTGATGGGATCAGAACCTGTAACAAAACTCAGATCGCTTGTGGCATAAGTATTCTCAAAGCTCCAGCTTGTGGAATCCAGGCCGTCATATCCAATGATATTTGTTGAATCCACACCATCTTCATCCCAT
>CAYOSB010000047.1:0-19256 GCA_964406495.1 uncultured Bacteroidaceae bacterium
ATCGGTGAGAAAAAATTACAGTTTTTCTCGACTTTATGGACAAACTCTAATTAGTCTATTATATTGATAATAAATATATTTCATGTTTTTCAGCAGACCCTACATAGATCCGGGACATCCTTGAATTATACAAGCCATCCCTGAACTATTATTAAAAATTGAATTTACAGGATCCCTAAAGAGCAAGACCTAATAGAGGCACAACCAAGTGGATGCAGGGCCCCTTGCAGTCAGGGCCAAATGGAAGCACGATCAAGTGGAAGCAGGATGCCCCTGACATATCACTCCCTGCGCTGAATGCAAATTGGAAATGATCCAATGTCCTACTTACAGTACAATTCAAGCCACTGGTCCTGTTCCCAAAGCACGTGCAACACACTCTCCTTCGCCCGGTAGCCATGGCTCTCCTTTGGCAGCATCACCAATCTTGCAGTACCTCCCAGCCCTTTAATCGCGTTGAAATAACGCTCACTCTGCATCGGGTAGGTGCCGGAATTATTGTCTGCCTCACCGTGAATAAGCAACAAGGGGGTTTTCATTTTATCAGCATGCATAAATGGTGACATGCGGTAATATACTTCCGGAGCCTCCCAGTAATTGCGTTCCTCGCTCTGGAAACCAAAGGGAGTAAGTGTGCGGTTATAGGCTCCGCTCCGGGCAATGCCGGCTGCAAAAAGATCGGAATGGGAAAGCAGGTTGGCAACCATGAACGCACCGTAACTGTGTCCGCCCACGGCAACTTTGTTCCGGTCGATATAGCCAAGCGAATCCACTGCGTCAATGGCAGCCCTGCCATTGGCAACCAGCTGCTTCCTGAAACTGTCATTGGGTTCCTCTTCGCCTTCTCCCACGATCGGGAATGCTGCATCGTCAAGGACGACATACCCACGCGTCACCCAATAAATAGGAGATCCATACCAGGGGAAGGTGAAACTATTTGGATTCTGTGTGTTCTGACCTGCACTGGACCGGTCTTTAAATTCCCTTGGGTAGGCCCAGAGGATCATAGGTTTTTTCTCTTTCGCTTCCATGTCGTAATCCACCGGCAAATAGAGCGTGCCGGTCAGCTCCAGCCCGTCATCCCGCTGGTATGTGATCACCTCCTTGTGCACATCCTGAATGCTTTTGAAAGGATTCTCAAAAAAGGTGATCTGCTCAAGATTGTCCTGTTTCAAATTCCGGAAGTAGTAATTAGGATATTCACTCGGTGATTCAATCCTTACCAACAACCTGTTGTCCCCGGGATCAAATGAACGCAGATCTTCAAGGCGATCAGTGTATTCAGATTGATACAGCCGTTTCTTCCTCAGGTTTTTCAGGTTTAACCGGTCAACAAACGGGAATTGTCCTTCCTCTGAAAAACCCTCTCCAACCAGGTAGGCAAACTTACCTTCCAGGGCAAGTACTGACCGGCCCATTTTATTTCTTTCCATGACAAAATCTCCCGGGTCGCTGTATCGATCCTGCCTGTTTCGGTCTTCGATCACAACGGGGTCCCCGTTTGGTTCTGATGGATTGAAAAGATAGGTTTTCGTGTTCCTGTTGTTCCACCAGTAATCCGTAACAATGGCTGTTTCCTCATTTCCCCACCGGATGCCTGAAAACCGGTTGATCGTCTTCATTAATGGTCGCGGAACCCCATCGAAAGGTGCATCCAGCTGAAAGAGTGCATCACGGTATTCCACTTCATTAGTCGGATCCCCTCCATCCAGCGCTTCGGCAAATACCAGGGAAGATGGCAGGTCATTGCGCCACCCCGTGATGCGTCGACCCTCCCTGACAGCCATAAAACCTTTGGGAAGATCTTCGATCAGAGGCACTTCCACGATTGTTTCCACCTCGATACCCTCAGAGGTATAGACATTTGTCACCGAAGGGAAACGGTAATAAGGCACCAGGTAAGAGAAGGGACGCTGAATAGTACTGATCATCACGTAATATCCGTCGGGAGAAAAACTGATCCCGGCATACATTGCGCCATGCATCCATTTTTCTGAAGTACCATCCACCGATACCTTGTATAAATCTGACATGGCCAGTTGTTCAAAATTGAATTCATCGTTCTTGTTCTGCAGAAGATCCTGGTAAGTCCGGTTTTGTGCCTGCCTGCCATCACTAACCGATACCGTTGGGCCAGTAGGAATTGCCTGTTCCACCTCAATCAATGGTTTCCGGGTGGTCGCCACCATCTTGATCAGTAAATGCTGACTGTCACCAAACCAGTTGATCGCATCTCCCATATTTGCATTTACCCGATCCATGGTCACAGGTTCTGCAATCCCTGTCTGCAGGTCCAGGACCCATACCTCCACACCATCCGAGGTGGTGTGGGTCATTGCCATCTTTTGCTGGTCCGGCGACCAGGTGAAATTTGTGAGTTTCGGAAATGGGGGCAATCCCTGCACCTGGATCGGTTCGTTATCTTCACCGTTCATCCATTTTATTTTCACATTGTTATAATACCTCACCCTGCTCCCGATGTTGGTAGCGGGATCAATACGGAGGCCGGCCAGGCGCATCTCTTCCTTTGAAAGATCCTCGATGGGTACATATGCATCCCGGTACAACAGCAGCATTACCTCCTTCTCCTCATCCATGATCACAGAAGGAGCAAGTGGTACATCCACCAGCTCGAGAATCTCTTTAGGGGGGTGTTGGTAATCGAGGTTTTGTTGTCCTGCTAATGATGCTGCAAGTATGCTCAGAATAAAAAAGGTCAGATGTCTCATTAATATGAAAATTTATCGGTTTAATAATTATATACAGTTGCCATGGCAAAAATAAATGTTGCGGGAGTTTGCCCGGCAGACTATAAGTCAGATATTCAATCTATTAAATAGCTCTTCCAGTGCCGTCCTGGTAATCGGCTTGGATAACAGTTCATTACAGCCTGCGGCAATGGCCTTTTCCCGGTCTTCCTGGAAGGCATAGGCAGTCTGTGCAATGACAGGCACATCTTTGTCCATCTTACGTATCTCCCTGGTCACCTCGTATCCATCTATTCCGGGCAGTTTGATATCCATCAGGACCAGCCCGAAAGGACGGTGTTTTTTAAACAGCTCAATGGCTTCTTCTCCGCTCCTTGCTACCATGATCTCGAATTGATAATTCCTGAGCATTCCTTTCATCAGTATCTCATTGGATTCAGTATCCTCAACGAGCAAAAGGGGGATTCGTTCATCTGAAGGAGCGTTCTGCTGTGTAACCGGGGTTTTTCCAGGAGAGACTTCCTTCTCCAACGGAATAGAAAAATAGAATTCAGAACCCTTCCCTGGTTCAGATTGTACCCAGATCCTTCCTCCCATTTTCTCAACATATGCCCTGGCGATAGACAGACCCAGTCCTGTACCTCCTTTCCTGCGCGCTAGGCCGCTGTCGGCCTGGATAAAACGCTCAAATATAATGTGCTGCTTCTCCTCCGGTATCCCCATCCCGGAGTCAATCACATAAAATTCGATCATCTTACCCTTCTGGATATAACCAAATTTGACAAAACCTTCCGTGGTAAATTTGAGTGCATTGCCCACCAGGTTGTTCAGGATCTGCTGTAATTTCACTTCATCAGTGATGATCCTCGCATAGCCATCTTCGAAACCGGGGATCATTTCCAGGGCGATTTGTTGTTGCCTGGCAGATAATGAATATAAGCTGTACATCTCCTTCAGCAACCCATTCAGATCAACCTCCCGTTTATGTAATTCTATGACACCACTTTCTATCTTCGAAATATCCACGATATCATTGACCACGCCCAGGAGTTGCCGGCAACTGTTCGCAATGATCCTGTTGTATTCCTGTTTTTCCTCGTCGCTGGATTCAGGTGACAATACCAATTCGGAAAAACCTACAATGCCATTCATCGGTGTCCTGATCTCATGGGACAAGTTGGCAAGGAATGCTGTTTTAAGCCTGTCACTCTCCTTCGACTTTTCCATCGCCTCTGTAAGCTCAGCGTTGATATTCATGATCTCTGTATTTCTTTCGGTGAGCTCTGCATTGATCTTCCGGTAATCAGCCCGCGATTTGCTGATGTCGCGGATATATTTATTCAGGATATTGTCATAATATACAACCAGCACCAGCGTGGCCAGGATGACAAAACTCATATCCCGGGCAATCAATTCTATTCTCCAGGGACTGTAAATAAGGTATCCATTGTTCTCCAGGTATACCATTACCCATACAGCAATAATACTGAGCAGTGTCATGATAATTGCTGCCATTCGTCCCAATAACAGGGAGCTGATAATGATTATCAGCAGGTATGTGAGCACAGCTGCATCCCTGATACCCATACTGGTCATTGATATGAAAGTCATTCCGGCAAAAGCCACGCCAATGGTGAGGATCGCCGCGGTATAGAAATAGCCCCTGCGCAGCAGGAGGTAAGCCAACCCGAACATAATGGTGATTACCAGCAAAAGAATCTCCGGGACTTCAAACCTGAACATCTGTGATAACCGGATGCCCATATACAACACCATCATACTAAACAGAACAATCAGTACATTACTCAGCAATGCAGCCGAATGCCTGTTCCTCTCCAACCTGTCATAACGGGTATTACTATAGAAGTTCAGTGTTTCAAATGGTGTTCCCATCCAACAAAATTTTTCCAGCCGGATCCCGGTCAAATAATAATACCGGAATCTTTTGTTAAAGAACAAAAATAAATTAAAAAAAAGACTTATCCCGTCCTTACCCCGGGAAGCAGGAATTTTAACAATACCGGACCCCTGCTTCCCGGCAATCTGATAACTTCCTTCAGTGAGCACTTCCCGCAAGGCCCCTCCTTTTGTCAGTACCGCAAAAAATGCACACATAATGCAGCAAATATTATTCATAATTTTGTAAAACTATTTTATACCGGATACGTTATACTTGTGTCGTTAAATCTGATCATGCTCAGAAAAATAACCAATATTACAACGATGTGCCTGTTGTTGATCTCAACAACGGGATTTGCTGTTTCTGAGCATTACTGCGGAACCAGGCTGGTTTCTATCGAAATCAACAAAGAAGCCGAACCCTGTTGCGACAATGGGATGTGCTGTCATTCCGAAATGCATGTCTTTCAACTCGAAGAAGATTTTGTTCCGGCGACACTCAACGTTGACCTGACTTCACATGTGCTGGCTGAATTCAATTTCCCGGAAATCGACTTCTGGACTTCCCTTTATGCAGTAGAAACAGATCGTCACCTGTTCCGGATCGGCGAATCCCCGCCACCACCCGACAGGGGCAGTCGTCTTTCTGCCCTGCAGCGATATATCTTATGATTCTCTCACTCCGCAGAGGAGGTTTGCCAACCCATGTGCCAATCCACTTCGGACACCTGGGGTTTACCTGTTTGTAGAATCATAATAAGAGATATATGCTGAATAAAATAGTAAAGTACTTTCTTGACAACAAGTTAGTTACAGTATTGATCCTCACCGGATTTATTGTGTGGGGTGTCGTTACAGCCCCATTTGGCTGGAACATCGGCGCATTGCCCTCTGATCCCGTGCCGGTGGATGCGATTCCCGATATCGGTGAGAACCAACAGATCGTATTTACTGAATGGATGGGAAGGTCCCCGCAGGATATCGAGGACCAGATTTCCTACCCGCTCACGACTTACCTGCTGGGCATTCCCGGTGTGAAATCGATCCGGAGTACCTCCGTGTTCGGGTTCTCCAGTATCTTTATCATATTCAATGAAAAGGTTGAATTCTACTGGTCACGCTCCAGGATCCTGGAAAAACTCAACGCACTGCCCTCCGGACTCCTTCCCGAAGGGGTACAACCGGCATTGGGTCCGGATGCCACAGCACTCGGACAGGTATTCTGGTATACCCTCGAAGGACGCGATCCGGAGGGTAATCCCACCGGAGGCTGGGACCTGCATGAAATCCGTACCATCCAGGATTTTTATGTAAAATACAGCCTGAATGCAGCCGAAGGTGTTTCAGAAGTAGCCTCGGTCGGCGGATTTGTGCAGGAATACCAGGTGGACGTGAATCCTGATGCCCTTAAAGCATACGATATTCCGCTGCACAGCGTGATGATGGCCGTCCAGAAATCAAACCGCGACGTGGGGGCCAAGACCATCGAGATCAACCAGGCAGAGTACCTGGTGCGCGGACTCGGGTACGTGAAGAGCGTGGAAGACCTCGAAGAAGCGGTGGTGGCCGTGAAAGAAAATGTCCCGGTGCGCATCAGGGATATCGGCGTTGTCCAACTGGGACCTGCCACCCGTCGTGGTGCCCTTGACAAAGATGGCGCTGAAGTGGTAGGGGGCGTCGTGGTTGCCCGTTACGGTGCCAACCCGCTGCAGGTGATCAACAATGTCAAGGACAAGATCGACGAAATTGCTCCAGGACTTCCCAGGAAAACGCTGGCAGACGGAACCGAGAGCCAGCTCACCATCATCCCCTTCTACGACAGGTCGGAACTGATCTATGAGACCCTCGGGACGCTCGAAGAAGCGCTTTCGCTCGAGATCCTGATCTCCATCCTGGTGGTGATCGTCATGGTCTTTAACCTGCGGGCATCACTGCTGATATCCAGCCTGTTGCCCATCTCGGTGCTGATGGTGTTCATCTCCATGCGATATTTCGGGGTGGATGCCAACATCGTGGCACTCTCAGGGATCGCCATCGCCATCGGTACCATGGTGGACCTGGGTATTATCCTGTCAGAGAATATTATTAAACACATGGATGAAGCACCCCCGGAACAAAAACTGGGGACCACCATCTATAACGGCGCAGCGGAAGTTTCAGGCGCGATCCTGACCGCTGTATCCACTACCATTGTCAGTTTCATCCCCGTATTCACGATGCAGGCGGCTGAGGGTAAACTGTTCGGTCCGCTCGCCTTTACCAAAACTTTCGCGCTGGTGGCAGCACTGATCGTTACATTGTTTATCCTTCCCACCCTTTCCTACTGGTTCCTCGGGACACGGATCAAACGCCAGAGCGTGGCCCGCTGGCTGAACATCCTGCTCATACCGGCAGGCATCGTGGCAATCATTTTTGGTGTGAAGCTCGGAGGAATGGTCCTCCTTGCGTTCGGTATCGCGACACTGCTGAAAGAGCAGTTTAAAAACGTGACCGTCGGCCAGGAAGATCATAGTGCCGGGGCACGCCTGAAGAGAGCGGGATTGAAATTGCTGGAACATGCACACCTGGTGATTGCCGTGATCGCGATCACCTGGTTGCTCGGAAGATACTGGCTGCCCCTGGGACCATCGAAAAGCCTGTTCACCAACTTCCTTTTCGTGGGCCTGATGGTGGGAATCATCCTCGTGATCTTCACATTGCTTGAAAGATATTACCGTCATATCCTCTCCTGGACCCTGAAGAACAAAGGCGCCTTCCTGGGCATTCCCCTTATACTTGTCGTCCTCGGAATCACGATATGGATGGGATTCAATAACATATTCGGTTTCGTAGCCAAAGGATTTGATGCCACGGGCACCAACATCCGAACTACCAATGTTTGGTCAGGGCTGACACATACTTTTCCAGGTATAGGGAAAGAGTTCATGCCGGCACTGGATGAGGGAAGTTTCCTGCTGATGCCCACAACCATGCCGCACTCAGGGGTGGACTATAACCGGAAGGTGATGGGACAGATCGATATGCTGGTGACCAGCATCCCGGAGGTCGAACTCACGGTTGGGAAAATGGGACGCGTTGAGTCGGCATTAGACCCTGCCCCGGTATCCATGTTCGAAAATGTGATCAATTACAAACCGGAATATATCCTTGATCAGAAGGGGCACCGGCAAAAATTCAAAACCGATGGTGACGGCAATTTTATAAAGACATCCGGCGATACGATCTTCGACCGGGAAGCATTGTTGCAGGATATCACTGCAGAGGATCTTATTCCCGACGAGGATGGCAGGTACTTCCGGAATTGGAGAGAGGAGATCAAATCGCCCGATGACATCTGGGATGAGATCGTGCGGGTCACGAAGATCCCGGGACTCACATCAGCCCCGAAGCTACAACCCATTGAAACGCGGCTGGTGATGCTGCAGACCGGGATGCGTGCTCCCATGGGGATAAAAGTTTACGGCCCCGATCTGCCGACTATTGAAAAGTTCGGACTGGAACTTGAAAATATCCTGAAAGAGGTGCCCTCGGTGAAAACGGAAGCGGTGTTTGCCGACAGGATCGTGGGGAAGCCCTATATCCACCTGGACATCAACCGGGGGGAGATCGCACGATATGGGCTGCATGTGGAAGATGTACAACGCACCATCGAAACTGCCATCGGGGGAATGAAGATCTCCTCCACCGTGGAAGGCAGGGAACGGTTTCCGGTCAGGGTACGTTACCCAAGGGAACTGAGAGATGATCCCTCTGCGCTTGGGAAAATCCTGATGCCTACCCCCACCGGGGCCCAGATCCCGCTGTCACAGGTGCTCGATATTGAATATGTCAGAGGACCCCAGGCCATTAAAAGCGAAGAGACCTTCCTGGTCGGTTATGTGCTGTTTGACAAACGAGACGGGTATTCCGAAGTCACCGTTGTCAACGACGCACAAAAAACCATCCAGGACAGGATCGATGACGAAAGCCTGCAGGTACCGGCCGGAATCAGTTATAAGTTCTCAGGAAGCTACGAGAACCAGGTCAGGGCCGAAAAGCGGCTCTCGATTATCGTACCCCTGGTGCTGGTGATCGTCTTCCTGATCCTCTATTTTCAGTTTAAATCCGTGAGCACTTCTCTCATGGTATTCTCAGGAATTACCATTGCTTTCGGGGGAGGGTTCATCATGCTCTGGCTTTACGGACAGGGATGGTTCGGGAACTTCGAAGTGTTTGGTACCAACATCAGGGAGCTGTTCCAAATGCATACGATCAACCTGAGTGTAGCGGTGTGGGTTGGTTTTATAGCGCTGTTCGGAATTGCCACCGATGACGGGGTGCTGATCGCCACCTACCTGGACCAGAGTTTCAAAAAAAATAACCCCAAAACACGCAACGAAGTAAGGGCTGCAACGATTGAGGCAGGGCTTCGAAGGGTAAGGCCCGCACTGATGACCGTTTCTACAACTATGATCGCGTTGTTGCCGGTACTGACCTCAACAGGTCGGGGTGCCGATATCATGATCCCCATGGCCATACCTGCCTTCGGGGGAATGGCATTTGCGATTGTAACAATATTTGTCGTTCCGGTCCTCTATAGTTTTAGGGAAGAAAGAAAACTTAATAACAGACAATCATGAACCAAATAATAAAAACCAACCTAACGCGATCCCTGTTGATGATTTCGATGCTGGCAATGGGTGCCCACGGTTCACTGGCACAGACACTGGAAGAATACTTTGAGATCGCAGCTGAGCACAATCCAGGGCTGCAGGCAACATACCTGGAGTACGAGATCGCCATGGAAAAGATCCCCCAGGTAAACAGCCTTCAGGATCCGGTATTCTCCTTCGGATACTTTATCTCCCCCGTGGAAACCAGGGTGGGTCCACAGCGGGCGAAATTCTCACTCTCCCAGATGTTCCCGTGGTTCGGAACACTGAAAGCCAGGGGAGACGCAGTGGCGCTGATGGCCGAAGCAAAATTCCAGGCATTTCTTGATGCCCGGAACAAACTCTTCTACAGGGTGTCCGCAGCATATTACCCACTGTATGAACTTGAAAAGGTAATCAGCATCGAAATGGAAAATATCCGGATCCTGGAATCCTACCAGACCATCGCGCGCGCCAGGTTCAGAAACGATGAAAGCCCGATGGTGGACGTCCTGCGCGTGGAGATCCTCCTCGAAGATGCAAGGACCAACCTGGAAATACTGCAACAGAAAAAGGAACCCCTGCTGACAGCTTTCAACAAACTGCTCAACAGGGAGCCGGATGTGCAGGTGACCATTACAGATTCAACAACCATCGATCCCCTTCCTGAAGATTACAGGAGGGATTCAATATTGACCGCCCATCCCGCACTGAAATCACTGGATATCAAGATAGAAGCCAGCGAGGTTGCTGAAGTGGCAGCCCAAAAACAGGGGCTTCCGAAAATCGGGGCCGGACTGGATTATGTCATCGTCGGCGAGGGTCCGCTGGCTACTACAGATAACGGAAAAGATGTACTGATGCCCATGGTGTCTGTCAGCATTCCGATCTTCAGAGGCAAATACAATTCAGCTGTCAGGGAAGCTGAACTCAACCAGGAGAAATTCGCCCTGCAGCGCGAGGAGACCGTCAATGCACTGGCGTCAGGATACGAAATGGCGCTTTTCGAATTTGAGCAACAACTGGAGCTCCTGGCACTGTATCGCAAACAGGTAGCGACCTCGGAGCAATCCCTGAACCTGCTGTTTACCGCCTATGGAAACTCAGGCAAGGATTTCGAAGAGGTACTCAGGATGCAGCAGCAACTATTAAAATATGAAAAACTGGTCGCAGCGGCCGAGGCCAAATCCCAGGTCGCACTCGCCAGGATCAATTACCTGACTGCAAAAACATACTGAAATACAAAATGAATGGAATAAAGACTCGTAAGCACATGACCTTCATTCATGCAAATGCAATATGTTACAATTGAAAAAAATGAGAAAATGAGAAATAACAACAGGAATACAATCATCATTGCCACCATCACACTCGTTGCAGGACTTCTTTTTGGCTGGCTGATCTTCGGGGGTGATGCCAAAGAACCCAAAGCGGATGAACATATTCACGAAACGGAACAGGCTGGTGAGACGACATGGACATGCTCCATGCACCCGCAGATAAGACAGCCTGAGCCGGGTGACTGCCCGATTTGCGGCATGGACCTGATCCCGCTGGAAGATGAAAGCAACGGCGAACTGGACCCCGAAGCACTGAGCATGTCTGAAACAGCCATGAAACTCGCTGATGTGGTCACGGCTCCGGCAAGGGAAATGAAACCGGTAAAAAATGTAAGATTGAATGGTAAGGTTGAGGCAGATGAACGACTGATCTATTCACAGTCGTCACACATCGACGGCAGAATTGAGAAGCTTATGGTAAATTTCACTGGAGAATATGTCCGAAAAGGACAACCAATAGCGCGTATCTACTCACCCGGACTGGTCACTGCCCAGGAAGAACTCTTTGAGGCAGCAAAGATCAGGGAGGCACAACCTGCGTTGTTCCGTGCAGCCCGTGACAAGCTTATGAACTGGAAACTCACCGAAAGCCAGATCGATGACATCCTCTCCTCTGGCGAGATAAGGGAAGTGTTCCCGGTGACGGCTGATGTTTCAGGTTATGTGACCAGGAAGTTGGTCAACCTGGGAGATTATGTCTCAAAGGGAAAATCCATTTATGAGATTGCTGACCTCTCACGCGTTTGGGTCATGTTTGATGTCTATGAGACAGATATCGCCTGGGTGAGTAAAAACGACAGCGTGGAGTTTACAGTACAATCCCTTCCCGGTAAAGTCTTTGAAGGAAAGATTACCTACATCGACCCGGTGATTGATCCACAGACCAGGGTGGCAAAAGCAAGGGTCCCTATGAACAATCAGGCGGAGGGCCTGAAACCCGGGATGTTCACCTCAGGGATTGTGGAAGCACAACTTGATTATGTGGATGAAGCGATGGTCGTTCCGGAATCTGCAGTAATGTGGACCGGTACCCGGTCAGTGGTCTTCGTGAAACAAACCACTGACCAGGGGGTAAATTTCACACTCAGGGAAGTTACACTCGGTCCCTCCCTGGGTGACGGATATATTATCGAACAAGGCCTTGCCCCGGGAGAGGAGATTGCTGTAAATGGCACCTTCAGCATCGATGCTGCAGCACAGCTTGCAGGCAAACCGAGCATGATGAACCCGGAAAGTGGTACCGTGATGACAGGGCATGATCACGGGGGTGAAACCCCAATGAATATGGAATCAGCCACAATAGCGACCGTCAATACTTCAACAGCAACAATTACAGAAGCTGCCGCGAATGAGCTGGAGCCAATGTATGACAGCTACCTGGAAATGACCGAAGCCCTGGCGAACGACGACCTCGAAAATGCCACTGAAGCCGGTGCTTCAATGAAAGATGCCCTCGGGAAAGTGAACATGGGCGTGTTTTCAGATAATGCGCATGACATCTGGATGGACCATGCAGGTAACCTTGAACATGCGCTTGAACATGTTGCCCATTATGGTACCATCGAAGAATTGCGATCCGGCTACAGGGGAATTTCAAATGCCATGATCGCACTTACCCGGTCATTTGGCCCCCCGGGGGAGACCCTCTACCTGCAGTACTGTCCCATGGCCAACAATGACCAGGGAGCAAACTGGCTGAGCAACTACAGTGAGATCAGGAATCCCTATTTTGGCGACATGATGTTGAAATGCGGGGAAACACAGGATACTATCGACTAGAAACTGATCATAAAGCCCCGGTTCAATAATACAATCCCCAACTATTAAAGAGCACACAACAAGTATTTTTAAACCATGAATTAAAACAGTAAAATGATGAAAACAAAAGCGATGTTAACAATGACGGCGATTGCCTTTTTTGGCATCTCCTCTGTATTCGGACAGATGAAAACCGAAAAATTCAAAGTGTACGGCAACTGTGGTATGTGTGAAACACGAATCGAAAAAGCAGCGAATTCCGTTGATGGAGTTTCTTCTGCAGACTGGGACAAGGAAACCAGGATGGTAGAAGTCAAACTTGACGAATCCAAAACCGATGTGCACAAAGTACATATGGCCATTGCAGAAGTGGGTCATGATACAGAAATGCACAAAGCGAAAGATAAGGTGTATGAAGGACTTCCCGGATGCTGCAAGTACGACCGTCCTGAAGGTAAAACGAAACATGATAAAAGTCATGAAGGTCATTCACATAACGGACACAGTCATTAGGAAAACCATATCAAACACCAGATGAATGCCGCAGAAACACCTGTGGCATTCTTTTTATCTCATTGTGTAGAATAAATAACATGTTGGGGTACAATATCTACATGTTTTTTAATTACTCTTCTCATTTGATTATCGACTTCTTTTGTTATTACCAGTATGACGAAGTATCTTGCCATTCCGCCAGGTTTTGGCCCAATTTTTTCAGGTTGATAAGTACAACTCATAAAAACATAAATTATGTTTCACGGAATGGACGGACACGGATTTGGAATGGGCTGGGGATGGATCGTTGGTATTCTTATCCTGATCGCAGCCATTATTGTTATCGTTTATGTGGTAAGACAGGGCAAGCCTGTTGATCGGCAGGATACAAAAACACCCCTGGATATTCTGAAAGAGAGATATGCCAGGGGAGAGATTGGCAAAACCGAATTTGAGGAAAGAAAAAAAGATTTGTAACTGGCTATCACAGCCAAAACGACTACAATTATGAAATATTACATTGAAAAAACAATTGAATCTGACTTTGAAATCACCGTGGAAAAAGTAAAAGCATCGCTGAAGGAACAAGGCTTCGGAGTGCTTTCTGAAATCGATATCCACAATGCGCTCAAAGAGAAACTCGACGTTGATTTCAGAAAGTACAAGATCCTCGGTGCCTGCCATCCACCCAGTGCACACAAAGCCCTGCAGGCTGAAGACAAGATCGGCACCATGTTGCCCTGTAACGTGATCGTGCAGATGCTCAATGAAAACAATACTGAAGTAGCTGCTGTGGATCCCATTGCCTCCATGATGGCCGTGGAAAATGATGCTTTGAAAAATATTGCTGAAGAGATCAAATCCAGGCTTGAAAAAGCAATCAATGCCCTATAGGAACACCCTCAGGATCTCTGCTTCCACCAGTTTCAGGTCCCGCTCATACGCCATCAGCCGGCGCACATTCTGCAGGTAGAATTCGGTGGAATAAATATATTCGGACAAAGAAATCTCGCCGAGATCAAGCGCCTGGCCCAAAAGCTCTTGATCATCGACCTCCGATAACACTTGCTCCAATTCACCGATCCGTACCAGCAGACTGCTCCGGCGCTCCAGGTTCCTTTCCAGTGCTGTCTGCTGTTGGACCTGGTACCTGGCATCCTCAGCTTCGGCCACGCTGATTTGCGCTTTGGCAAGTTTTATTTTATTCTTGTTAGACCACAATGGAACGGAGATGCCCAGGCTGATACCCCTGAACCCCTCATCGATCACGGTCTCTGAAAAATAACCGGCAGAGAGATCCGGCAGTGCCTTGCTTACGGCCACCTGCTTCTGTTTTTTCTTCAATGAAATCTCCCGCTCATATAGTATTGCTTCCGGACTGGCAGCATAGGCCTGATCCAGTGCGCCCCTTTCGGGAATATCATACAAGGGGAACTCAGCGGATGTGATGCTGAAGCCTTCTCCACCCGTGATCTCCCGGATCCTTCCTCTGTTCAACGTGATTTCCGACTGTACCTGTTCAAGTTCTGCTTTTAATACCGACAGCTGCAAGTTCATCTGGCTGAGGGAGAGTTTACCAATTTCCCCGGCTTCAAGCATTATCCTGTAATGCTCTTTCAGTTCTCCAGCCTGTTCCATGCGCCTGCTCAACAAAAGCTGCAGCCTGTTCAGGTAGACCCGTTCGATCATCAATTTCCGTGCTTCTGTAAGAACGTGCTGCCGGGTAATGTCATACATCAACACCGCCTGTCCCTGCCTGATCTCCCGGACATCCGCCAGCTGAAAATAGGTGGTTGGGAATTCAAATTCCTGAGATACCCTGAAGTCACGTCGGTTCCCGACAGTTTCCGGGAAACCGGAGAGCCATCCCATCTCCACTACCGGATCCGGTGGCGTATTGCCGGTAGCGGCTCCGAGCTTACTGGCTTCCATCATTTGCCGGGCAGCTGCCAGTGCAGGATTATGTTCAAGGACCAACTCAAACAAGCTGTCACCGGGCGGATGAACGTCTAATTTACTGAATGCAGATTGTCCGGGTAACTGTAAAACTTGCAGGGAAAAAGTGAATAGTAACAGGCAAATTATTCTTTTCATGATCGTTTCTTTTCTGTGAAATAATAAACTGATGGTATTACAATAAGGTTTAGCAGGGTGGAAGTGACCAAACCTCCTAAAATGACGATCGCCATAGGGCTCTGTATCTCATTTCCGGGCTTGTCTCCACCCATGGCGAGGGGTATCAGGGCCAACGCAGAAGCCAATGCAGTCATCAGGATCGGGTTCAGCCGGTCTGCCGATCCGGAGATAACGGCATCCCAAAGGGAAAAACCTTCCTGCCTGAGATGTGTATAACGTGATATCAGCAGGATTCCATTACGCGTGGCAATACCAAAGAGGGTAATGAATCCGATGATCGACGGAATACTCATTACCCCGGAAGTGATCCAGATGGCTCCAACGCCGCCAATAAGTGCAAGCGGCAGGTTGATCAGGATGATGCCGGCCAACTTCCCGCTGCGAAATTCCTGGTAGAGGATCAGGAAGATCACGAAAATGGCAATCAGGGAAGCAATCAGCAGGGTAGAAGATGCACGTTGTGCGCTTCTGAACTGGCCGCCATATTCCACCCTGTATCCCTCCGGCATATCTATGTTGCTTTGTATGCGTTGCTTTACATCTTCCACGACACTTCCCACATCCCTGCCGGCGGTGTTTGCCGAGACCACAAGTTTTCTGCGCACATTTTCCCTGTTAATGGCGTTTGGGCCTGAAACCGAAACCACATCGGCCACGAAGCTCAGCGGAATCTTATTGCCATCATAGGTATCAATATATGTATCCCGGATTGCATCAATATTATCCCTGTAGGGTGCATCATATCTTAAGACCAGGCCGAAATTAAGGTTGTTTTCATACACTTCGGCAACCTTTCTTCCGGCAATGGCTGTCTCAACAAAATGGGTGAATTCATTGGCCGGTATCCCGTACCTGGCGAGCATTTGCCTGCGCGGCCTGATCTGCACCTGCGGAATCTCCACCAGCTGCTCCACGTTCAGGTCCACCAGTCCGGGCACTTCTCTGATCTCCTCACTGATCTGGTTCGCCAGGCTGTACATAGAAGGAAGATCCGGTCCGAATAACTTGATGGCTATACTGGCGCGCGTCCCTGAAAGCATATGATCAATCCGGTGACCCAAAGGCTGACCAATATTAATGTTTACACCCGAAATACCGGCAAGACGTTCACGTACCTCTTCCATGAAGGCATCATATTTCCTGTCATCCAGAGTATAGGGCACATCGATCTCGGCTGTGTTGGATCCGCCATGACTGTGTTCGTTCAATTCCGCACGACCGGTTCGCCGACTGACATATTTCACCTCCGGAATGGCAAGCATCTCCTTGTCGATCTGGTCAAAAATTTTGTTGCTTTCTGCAAGTGAAGCTCCGGGAAGCGTGATGGTAGTCATGGTAATCGTCCCCTCGTTGAATTCCGGAAGAAACGCCCTGCCAAAGCCGGTAAAAATAAAAAGCGCAATTCCAAGCAGAACTACTGCCGCCGAGATGATCACTAAGCGAAAACGAAGCAATAATGCCAGCGCATTTTTGTACCATGTATTGAGCCATTGCACCAGCTTGTTCCCGCCTCTTTCGTCCCTGGAAAGTTGACTGTCAGAGGTCAACAGGTAACTGGAGAGCACAGGAGTAAGCGTTAATGCCACCAACAGTGAGGCGACCAGGGATACAATAAAAGTGATTCCCAATGGTTTCAGCATGCGCCCCTCCATGCCGGCCAGGAAAAACAGGGGAATGAATGCCACGATAATGATCAGGGTGGCCTGTACAATCGAAGAACGGATCTCCACGGAGGCCTTGTAAATCACCTGTAAAACAGGCTCCCGCTCAGCGCTTGGTTTACGGTGATTCTGTTTCAGGCGCTTGAGCACGTTCTCCACATCAATGATCGCATCATCCACCAGCGCTCCGATAGCAATGGCCATGCCTCCCAACGACATGGTGTTAATGGTCAGTCCCAGTAATTTCAGGGTAATAACCGACAGGAGCAGCGAAAGCGGAATGGCAACAAGTGAAATGACAGTGGTCCGCCAGTTCAGAAGAAAAAGGAAAAGGATGATCGTAACAAAAATACCTCCTTCCAGCAATACCTTAAATACATTGCTTACTGCCGTATCAATAAAATCCGACTGTCTGAAGATCTGTGCATTCACCTCGATACCGCCTGGCAGTGAAGGGGTAAGTTCAGCCAACGCCTGATCCACCTGGTCTGTCAGCTCCAGTGTATTGATATCCGGTTGCTTCAATACTGTCAGGATCACCGCCGGTTCGCGGTCCAGGTAGGCATCCCCGATCAGGTCCGGGTGACCGATCCTGACATCTGCAACATCTTCTATTTTTACCGGCTTTCCATCCCGGATCCGGATCACTGAAGAACCAATCGTTTCCGGATCACTGGTTCTACCTGTCGCCCTGACAATGTATTCCTGGCCATGTTCATTGATGAATCCTCCGCTGGCATTGCTGTTGGTGTTTTCAGATGCTGCTGCCAGTTCCTCCAGCGAAATATCATGATACCGCATTTTATAGGGATCTGCCAGGATTTGGTACTCCCTCGGATACCCGCCCATGACTACCACCTGTGCCACGCCGGTTACAGCCAGCAGTCTTTGCTTGACCAGCTTATCAGCCGCCGTGCGCAATTCAAACAGGCTGAGGGAATCTGAAGTAAGTGCCACGAGCATGATCTCTCCCATCACGGAAGTCTGGGGTGCAAGTATGGGTGATTGGATGTCATCCGGCAATTGCGTGGCAATGGTAGGCAGTTTTTCACTGACTATCTGACGGGCACGATAGATATCGGTATCCCATTCAAATTCCACCCAGACAATTGAAAAACCATAGGAGGAACTGGACCTGACCCGGCGCACATCAGTTGCTCCGTTGAGTGATGATTCAATGGGGAAAGTAACCAGCATTTCCACCTCTTCCGCAGCCATGCCATGTGCATCTGTCAGTACTACAACCGTAGGTGCTGTCAGGTCCGGGAACACATCTACTTCGATCTCCCTGATGGTGAACATTCCACCAATTACCAGGAGTATGGACAAAAAGATGATCAGGGGGCGGTTATCCAGTGCATATTGTATGATCCTGTTTAACATAAACTATATTTTAAGTGTACCTGGCTTAGATTTTCATATACATAATCGTGATGCGACCCTCTTTGGGAAGTTGATAAAAGAGTGTCTGCTTAAGGTTAATGCGCATGGCCGTGACCGGCATCTCCGGTTACCATGGATGCTGCCTTGAGCAACATGATGCCCTCGGTGACCACACGGTCGCCTTTTTTAAGCCCATTAGTAATCCTGAAATATTCTCCGTCATTCTCTCCAACCGTTACTGCCTGCTTCGTATAACTTTCGCCGGTTACCTGCAGGTAGCAATAATGCATGCCCTGTTCCTCGGCAATGGCGTCTGAAGGCACAACTATGGCCTCCTCCTGCTCCTGCGTCTTAAGGAAAAATTCCACAAACGCACCCTCCAGCAGGGTACCGTCGTTGGTCACCTCAAAATAGACCGGGATGAATTGATCATTTTCCGCCACAGAAGAGCCCCTGGACACCAATGTTCCGTCCAATGCTTCGAGATTGTATATCCTCTCAGAATACCCGGTCCGGAAATTTGTCGTGACAACCCGGTCCACCACCGGGTAATATTGCATAGGCACATCAGCCCGCAGGAGCAGTTTCTCGTTGGAAGAGATCGTGATCAGCAAATCCCCTGTTTTCACATACATACCTTCAGAGAAATTCATCTCATGTATGAAACCCGACATAGGCGCATCGATCTGCAATCCTCCTTCTGTGGCCCTGGAAGCAAGGTTGTAGAACCTTACACTATCGTTGATGTAGTTGGTTTTTGAGGCAATGAATTGTCGTTCAGAGATCACCTGTTCCCCGAATAATTTCTGGTGCCGACGGTATTCACTCCGGCTTTGTTCCAGGTTGTTCCTCAACTCCCTGTAGCGCACCTCAAAATTATCCTCGCTGAGCGATGCTGCCAGGATGATGAACAGGGGCTGCCCCTTTTCCACCCTGGATCCCTGGACAAGCATCTTGTCACGAAATACCAGCATCCCGTTGGTTTGGGCAGCGACATGTTTCTTCTTACCAGGCACAGAAAGCAACTGTCCGCTCGCTTTGACCACAGCTGAAAATGGAACCGGCGATACCTTCCTGACCATGAAATCGCTTTTCCAGGCCTGTTCTTTCAGGAATATGATCTCACCTTCGGCCGGACCTCCATAAGAATGACCGTGATCACTACCGGTATCGCCCTGGTCTTTATCTTCATGGGCATGGGCATCACCATGCTCATCCTCTGCATGGGCATGGGCATCACCATGA
>CAYOSB010000048.1:0-19201 GCA_964406495.1 uncultured Bacteroidaceae bacterium
AAAATATTTCCCTTGTATATTGTTCACTCTCAAAATGTCCGATATCGGCGATGATGATCTTTCCATCCGCATCAAAAAACTGGTGGTATTTAAAGTCGCCACTCACGAATATATCGGCTTTTTCTGAGATCGCTTTCCTTAATAACATGCTTCCGGCGCCACCACATACCGCTACTTTCCTGATCTTTTTACCCAGCAATTCCGAGTGCCTGATGACCCCGGTTCTGAAGCGCTCCCTGAGCAATTCCAGGAATTCCGTTTCTTCCCGGGGTGTTTCCAGCTCACCGATCATTCCCATTCCGACCTCGGGATATTTATTGTCAAGGGGATAGATGTCATACGCCACCTCTTCATAAGGATGTGCCTGCAACATTGCAGTTATCACCCTGCCCTTCACATGTTCAGGAAATATTGTTTCTACGCGCACTTCCGGTTCGAAGTGCAGTTTTCCCCGCTCGCCGGCAAAAGGATTTGTTTCATCACCACCACGGAAAGAACCATGTCCTTCCGTATTGTAGCTGCAACTGTCGTAATTACCAATCACGCCCGCCCCGGATTCAAATATGGCCTGCCTGACCTTCTCCGCGTGTGCGGAAGGAACAAACACAACCAATTTCCTGAGTTTACCGGCGACTGGCTCCAGAATCCTGGTATTCTTCAGTCCGATCACCTCGCAGATCTTTCCACTTACCCCCTGCCCGATCACATCAAGGTTGGTATGTGCCGCATAGATCGCTATATCGTTTTTGATGGCTTTCCGAACCACCCTTTCCGTCATGTTCTTACCGGTAACAGATTTCAATCCGCCAAAGATCAACGGGTGGTGCCCGATCACCAGGTTCAGCTCTTTACTGATGGCCTCATCGATCACATCCACGGTGATATCCAGTGTAACCAGGGCGCCGGTTATTTCCATTGCATAGTCACCAACCTGCAGACCGGAATTATCGTATGATTCCTGGTACATTAATGGCGCCAGCCTCTCAAAGAAGCCTGTTATTTCTCTAAGCAACATAAGAAAAATGATTTACAGGTTATGAAATTGTTTCTTTCACCTCCATCAGCATCTCCCTGATCTGCTCCAGTGACTTGATGATCTCAAAATTATATTCCGCTTCCTCCTTGTTTTCCTTCATCTTCTTTTTTGCACCCTTCAGGGTCATGCCACGCTCCTTTACAAGATGGTAGATGATATGAAAGTTATCAATGTCTTTCTGTGTAAACAGGCGGTTGCCCTTCTTGTTCTTTTTTGGCTTGATGATATCGAACTCTTTTTCCCAGTATCGGATAAGTGAAGTATTGACACTGAACATTTCAGCCACCTCTCCAATGCTGTAATAGAGCTTCTCCACCTTTTTCTCTTTATAAGGCATGATTGATGATCACTTATTGGAAATTTCCCCAAATTAAAAAAAATAGTCCACCTAATCAACGAATCTTCCAGCAAAGCGCACAGATATCTGATCTGGCGCAGAAATTCTGGTAATTTTTGTCCCCTTTCTGAAAAAATCCAGTGAAGAATATGACTGCGCCATTATTCTACGTGGAATGTGCCATCGTTCTTAATCACAAGCGGACTATCGGGAAAATCTGCAGCACTCAGCTCCTGCATTTTGCGTATGGCCTGTCTGCGCGGATCGTAACGCGGACCTCCTTCCCCGGGCTGAACCACAGGAATGATCCTGCCTTTGTGAAAGGTACCGTCGGGAGCCATGAACACTTGTACAATCGGGGCGAGACCATTGGGACCACTAAGATTGAATCGTGCATAGGTACAGAAGTTGCCCAGGCTGTAGCAGATCAGCCTGTCCCTGTAAAGTTCCATGCCACGGATCACGTGGGGACCGTGTCCGAAAACCACATCTGCACCGGCATCCACGACAGTTCGGGCAAATTTGCAAACATTTCCCCTGTTGTACCCCAGATAGACCTCGTCGGTGCAAGGTACGTGCTGGTGGTCGCGACCCTCTGCGCCCCCGTGGAATGATACGATCACGACATCGCTGATGGAATCGAGCAGGGCAACGATCTCAGCAGCGCCTGCGTAATCTTTCAGGCTGACGGTCCCGGTGTGGGGCGAAAACGCAGCAAACCCGTAGGTCAGTCCGTCCTTTTTAAAGGTGGTATAGGGTCTGATGTGAAACCCTGCAAATGGCACTCCTGCTGCTTCCAGGAGGCGCGCAGTATATTCCCTTCCTGCGGAACCAAAATCATTTACATGGTTGTTGGCTACGCTGAGTATATCGTATCCTGCATCGAGAATGCAGTCCAAAGTTGTGTCGGGCATCCTGAACACATAACAAACCGAGGGATCCCTGCATTTTTTGGCTGTCCCGACATTGCCACTGAACACCCCTTCCAGGTTGCCGAAAGTAACATCAGAAGCTGCAAGGTACTTACGCACCGGGTCAAAGAGCGCCGCACAATCATTTCCTGGCGGAAGGTACCTTTCATCCGGGTAATTTGTCCCGGGCATGATGTCTCCTGTACCTACGATGCAGATGGTATCTCTTTTGCGGCCGGCAAGTGCTTTACCATATGGAGTGCTGGGATCCATTAATGAAAGGAACACAGTATCAAACCGGTTCAGGTCATCGATAGAAACCATTACCGGGACAGTATCCATCTGTAACCGCAGGGATTCCCTGACAGTCAAATACGCATTGTCCGCACCCTTTACATCATCCTTGTAATCATCAGCTCCTGCAGAGGTCAGTTGCCTGCTTCCGGAACAGGAGCTCAACAGAATCACAAAAGCAGGAAGGAAAGCCCGTAAAAAATTCAGCATAGTTTAATTGATATCGAAAGAAGGGTCGGCATTTGAGAGCAGGGTGATCATGCGGTCATATTCCCCGGGTGAAAGGTCATTTGCATAGTAATTGATCGGATTTACCGGTCTGTTATTGATCCAAACCTCGTAATGGAGGTGTGCGCGTACAGACAGTCCCGTGTTCCCGACAAGGCCGATTACTTCTCCCCTTTTTACTTTCTGACCGCGTTCCACCAGGATCTTGGAACAATGTCCGTACAGGGTTTTATAACCGTACCCGTGGTCAATCAATACTTTTTTACCATAGCCTCCGGTAGTGTATTGGGCCTGTATTACTTCGCCATCGGCAGTAGCATAGATCTTTGTCCCGCGAGGAGCGGTCAGGTCGATCCCGTTATGGGGCCTGTATTTTTTCAGGATCGGGTGCAACCGCATTCCAAAGGAGGAACCAAACCTGATCAGTTCATTAAGACTCACTGGCTGGATGGAGGGCTTGGCGGCCATACGCTGTTCCTTGTGTTTGGCCAGGTCGATCACTTCATCAAATGACTTGGATTGAATTACCAGTTGCCTTGCTACGTAATCCAGGTTCATATTGGCTTCGACAAGCAGGTCTGCATTTGGTTTGTTCCTGAAACTCCGGTATTGCTGCGTTCCGCCAATGCCTGCTTCCCGCTTCGTGGTTGGGATCGGATCGACCTCAAAAAATACCCTGTACAGATGATCGTCGTTGTATGCGATCCTGTCGAGACGCTCCCTGTACAGCTGGAGGTCTGTATTCAAAAGCTGGATTTCATAGGTAAGCTGTTGTTGCTTTGCGTTAAGTTTGATCAGTTTTGGACTCTGGACCACATCCTCGCTTACTTTCAGCACGACAATAAATATAAGACTGACAAGGAGAACGAATTTCAGGAAGTTAACCCACCGTTCAAACGAGGTGCTCTCAATCGTTTCGTATTGAAGTGTTTCGGGATTAAAATGATACTTAGCCATCTATAATGCAATTTAATAAAAGGCGGTTTTAATCAAAAGACTGTCCTGAATTCTTAGAAATATTTATCAACTTGTTGTATGCCTGCGGTGATAACTCCAGGAAAAAGAAATTCACCGGGTTGACTGGTTCATTGTTGAACAGCACCTCGTAATGCAGGTGCGGACCCGATGACAAACCGGTATTGCCAACTGTTCCAATAATATCACCACGTTGAACAATCCGGCCAGTCCTGGTCTGTATCTCATTTAAATGCGCATACACCGATTTAAAGCCATAACCATGATCGATCACGATCCTGTTCCCTGATCCCCTGCCGGAACGCCGAGCCTCTTCCACCCTTCCTGCGCCGGTTGCAAACACAGGAGTTCCAACAGGTGCGGTATAGTCCATTCCCTTGTGGAACTTCGGGATCTTGTAAATAGGATGCATCCTGTAGCCATAGCCCGAAGCAGTCCTGGTAAGGTCCTTGTTTTCAACAGGCTGTATAGCAGGTATATTCGCTAACATCTTTGCTTTGTCCGCACTCTTGATCCCGAGGATATCATAATCGACCTGTTCATTACGTGTTTTGGTCAGCACAGAATCCAGCCGCACAGCGGTATAAGTAACGATTTGTTGATCGGTAAGGGTCTTTAAGGTTGCATACGACCGGGTCCTGTTATCTTCCAACTCACCTACTGCAGGTTCTGTCTCAAAGATCAGTCTGAAAATATTTTCATCTGTCTTATCAATCTCCTCGAATACCGTGTCCACCGTCGCCTTTCTTTCCTGGAGGATCGTATACTGCCTTTTCAACTCCTCGTTTTCATTCCTGACCATCCGCTCCCGCGGACTGTCAAACAGGACCAGGAAAAGCACATTCAGTATCACCGCAATGAACAGGGCTGCAATAATATAGGAGAGTACACGCCAAAAACGAACCCGGAACCTGTTGTCGAGTTCGTTAAAATTCATTTCATCAGGATTGAACTTGTATTGCGATGCCACCTCAAATAAATTTGTGGTGAAAATACAAAAAAATGGATAATGAAGGAAAGAAGTTAATTAACAGCTGCCCTGCTGGTGATGAGATGGTATTCTTCGGGGGTCAGCTCTTCAAAAAAATAATACATCGGATTGAGTGCCCTGCCTGAATGTGCGATCTCGTAATGAAGATGCGGACCTGTGGATCGCCCGCTGCTTCCGAGGGTACCGATGACCTGTCCGCGCTTTACCTTCTGACCGGTTTTGACCAGTATATCCTGGAGATGGGCGTACCTGCTTGAATATCCAAATCCATGATCGATATATACTTCATTACCATATCCATACCGACTGTGTCCTGCAATCTTCACCACACCATCTCCTGTGGCATGTATCTTTAATCCGTGGGGACCTGCAAGGTCTATTCCATTGTGTAACCTCCTGGACTTTGTAAATGGGTCGGTCCGGTACCCGAATGTGGAGGTAAGCCAGTAAGGATCTGCCGGTGAAATGGGTTGTATCTGGGGTTTACAGGCAAGCAGCTGCTGATTGTAGCGGGCAGCCTGTTCAAGGTCTTCAAAGGAGTTGGACTGTATACGCGCTTTCATCAGTACCTTATCCACTTTATCAAACACGTCAATGACCATGTCAGGATTGGAAATGGAATTGAGTGCTGAATACCTTGCTGCACCACCGGTACCTGCTTCACGAATGGATGAAGGGATAGGTTCCATTCCAAAGATCGAGCGGTATAACCGGTCATCCCGCCTGCGAAATTCCGCAAGCAATGCTTCATCTTCGCGCAACTCCTGGCTGAGCTCCCTGTATGCCTCACGGAGGTCCTGGTTCTTTTTTTCGTAATATACGAGACGGGGAGATTTCGTGTGCTGATCGTAGATAATCCGCATCCCCACTGCTGTACCAACGATAAGCAAGCTGGTGATGATTCCTAAAAGCACACGCTTTTTGAGCGGCATTCTTGCCTGCTCGACACGCAATGTTTCAGGGTTAATTCTGTATTTTCGACCAAACATATTCAACATTCAACCGCTAAAAATAAAAAATGAAGCTTAATTTACCAATAATTAATGAATAAAATTATTTTTGCTGCGGTTCTACCAAAGAATCAAATTCCGTTAGATTTGTACGTAAGATGCCTGAAAAGGTTCTATTTTTGCACCAAATCTAAATTTGCCTGTGAAACCCTCATGATTGGGAATGGATATTTCATACAAATATTCTGCGAGGCAACCAGTTTCCTGCTGTTAGAACAATATTTAAATGATATAAGAATTAGCTAAATATAGATTTATACCTATGAACTCCAAAGATGTCCGTTCTGCTTTCCTGTCGTTTTTCGAAAGTAAAAAGCATAAAATCGTTTCTTCAGCGCCAATGGTAATGAAGAATGATCCCTCTCTGATGTTCACCAATGCTGGCATGAACCAGTTCAAGGATTTTTTCCTTGGGAACAAGACACCGGATGTGCGGAGGGTGGCAGATACCCAGAAATGTCTCCGCGTCACAGGCAAGCATAACGACCTGGAGGAGGTGGGACACGACACCTACCACCACACTATGTTTGAAATGCTGGGCAACTGGTCCTTTGGTGATTATTTCAAGGAGGAAGCCATTCAGTGGGCCTGGGAATTCCTCACTGATGTGGTGAAACTGGACAAGGAGCGGTTTTATGTAACCGTATTTGAAGGAGACCATTCAGATCACCTGCAGCGGGATGATGAAGCGGCAGGTTTCTGGAAAAATTTATTGCCGGAAGATCGCATCCTTGATGGTTCAAAAAAAGACAATTTCTGGGAAATGGGTCCAACAGGTCCCTGCGGCCCCTGCTCCGAGATCCACATCGACCTGAGAAGCGATACGGAACGGTCAAAAATTCCCGGGGACACCCTTGTAAACAGGGACCATCCGCTGGTGATAGAAATCTGGAACCTGGTGTTTATCCAGTACAACCGGAAATCGGACGGATCCCTGGAACACCTTCCTGAAAAACATGTGGATACCGGGATGGGGTTCGAACGATTATGCATGGCCCTTCAATCCAAATCATCAAATTACGATACAGACATTTTCACCCCGCTGATCGACAGGATTTCGGAACTTACCGGAAGGAAATACGGGGAAGACAACGCGCAGGACATCGCCATGCGCGTGATCGCCGATCACCTCAGGGCCATCTCTTTTTCCATTGCCGAAGGCCAGCTTCCCTCCAACAACAAGGCGGGATATGTGATTCGCAGGATCCTGCGCAGGGCCATCCGCTATGCCTATACCTACCTGGGACAGGAGCAGCCCTTTATATATAAGGTGGTCCCTGCACTCATCGAAGTATTAGGTGAAACTTTCAAGGAGCTCCCCGCGCAGCAGGAGCTTATCGAAAAAGTGATCTTCGAAGAGGAGCAGTCTTTTCTGAATACCCTGGAAAACGGCATCAGGAGACTGAACCAGATGATTGCAGCATTGCAGGAGCAACACAGGGAAACACTGGACGGTAAGCATGCCTTCGAACTCTATGATACGTTTGGGTTTCCGGTGGACCTGACCGAACTCATCCTGAAAGAACAAGGACTTTCCGTGGATCATGAAGGATTCAGAGGCGAGATGGAAATGCAGAAAAAAAGATCCAAACAGGCCGCTGAACAAGACAAATCCGACTGGCAGGTCCTCCTGGAGAATGACCGGGAAGCATTCACAGGCTACGACCACAGCTCAAATTCGGTAAGGATAACACGGTATCGTGAAGTAAAATCTAAAAACAAGAAACAGTATCACCTGGTATTCAATGCTACCCCATTTTATGCTGAAAGTGGTGGCCAGACAGGCGACCAGGGAATTCTTGAAAATGAGAATGAAAAAATTCGGATCCTGGATACACAGAAGGAAAATGATGTGATCATCCATGTAACTGATACACTCCCCGATGATCCGACCGCTGAATTCACAGCAAGGGTCAATGAATCAGAACGCTCACAAACGGCCAGCAACCATACGGCCACACACCTGGTGCACTATGCTCTCAGAAAGGTACTGGGAGAACATGTGGAACAAAAAGGTTCACTGGTGGAGCCGCACATGTTCAGGTTTGACTTCTCACATTTTCAGAAAGTTACTGATGAAGAGATACGAAAGGTGGAAAAAATGGTCAACAGCATGATCCGGCAGAACATACCGCTTGAGGAGCGGCGCACTGTTCCCATGGAGGAAGCGAAAACCATGGGAGCGATGTCACTGTTCGGTGAAAAGTACGGCGAAACTGTTCGCGTGATCAGGTTTGGTGATTCGGTCGAGCTCTGCGGGGGCATCCATGCCAGGGCCACCGGTCAGCTTGGATTTTTCAAGATCACCCGGGAGTCGGGAATCGCTGCAGGAATACGCCGTATAGAAGCCATTACAGGCGTGGAAGCAGAAAAATATGTCTACAACCAGGTGGACAAACTGACCGAGATATCCACCCAGCTGGAAAAACATTCGAACGTGGTGGATGCTATTCGCAAACTGGTTGCAGAACATAGTGAACTCAGCAAAGAAGTTGGCAAATTCAAACAGGATGCGGTCAATGCCTCCCTGAAAGCGCTGAAAAACAAAGCTGAAAAAATCGGAGAGATCAATTTTATTTCTGAAACGCTCCCGATTGCTGATGCAGATATGCTGCGCGATGCAGCCTTCCGTATCAGGAACGAAGTGGACAACCTGTTCCTGGTCCTTGGAAGCAGTGTGGATCAGAAAGCACTGCTTGTGATCATGATCTCCGATAACCTGGTCAGTGAAAAAGACCTCAACGCAGGGATGATCATCCATGAAATTGCGCGCGAGATCAAAGGTGGAGGCGGCGGACAACCCTTCTTTGCCACTGCCGGAGGAAAAGATCCCGGCGGCATCTCTGCAGCAATGGACAAAGCCCGGAAAATGGTCAGGGAGCTGCAATAACACACTGCAAATGACCCACCCGGTTCCAGCGCTTTTTTTGGTGCATATTATAACCGGACCCTGTTGGAAAATGTCCAGAACTTCGTATCGTTCGAAAATTCAATTATATTAAATACTGTAATATTTTACTGTAATTCAGTTTTTTAAATCAATTTATACGTGTTTCCCCCGTGAATTTCTGTTTTTCATTCGAAAAATTTGACAGGATTTATTTACTTTGCTCGCAAAAATCTGACTGACGATGGAAATTACCAGGACATTCGACATGCTTGACCAAATTGGCGAGAAGTATGGCAACAAAACGGACATATTGGCAGCGAGGGCCAATGGCGACTGGAAAAAGTATTCTTCACAGGAGTATGTAAAAACAGCATATGCAATTGCGTACGGGTTAATGGCAATAGGATTGAAGCGGGGGGACAAGATTGTTACCATCAGCAACAACCGGCCCGAATGGAATTTTATGGACATGGGCATGTCCATGGCCGGGATTGTCCAGGTCCCTGTCTACCCCACCATCAGTGCGGAAGAATATGCTTATATTCTCGACCATGCTGCACCCAGACTTGTTGTGCTCTCGGACAAGCAGTTGTTTGAAAAGATCAGCCCCATTGCGAAAAAGGTGAAAACCATTTCCGGGATATACACTTTCAATGAGATCGAAGGAGTCAATTACTGGAAAGAGATTATTGAATTGGGAAGAAAGAACGAGGAAAAGTTCCGGGACCGGCTGACGGAAATTCGCGATTCCATTCAGCCGGAGGACCTGCTGACCATTCTCTATACTTCGGGAACCACAGGGACTCCAAAAGGTGTAATGTTGTCGCACCGCAACCTGGTCTCCAATACCATCGCCTGTAACAAACACATTAACCTGGGTGCGGACCACCGGGCACTCTCCTTCCTCCCGATCAGTCATGTCTACGAACGCATGATCAATTATATCTACCAGTATAAGGGGATCAGCATCTATTATGCAGAGAATATCGGGACCATCGCCAGGGATGCCCAGGACATCAGGCCCAATATTTTCGGGGCTGTACCTCGCCTGCTGGAAAGTGTGTATGACAAGATCATTGCCAAAGGCAAGGCATTAACGGGGATTAAAAAATCGATCTTCTTCTGGGCAGTGAAGCTGGGGAACAAATTTGATCCTGAAAAAGGCAATGGTACCTGGTACAGTATGAAATTAAAGATCGCCGACAAGCTGATCTTTTCGAAATGGCGCGATGTACTCGGAGGCTGCAATGTAATCATCACGGGAAGTGCCGCTATTCAGCCCAGGCTGGTGAAAGTGTTCTGGGCTGCAGGCCTTGAGGTATATGAAGGATACGGGCTTACAGAAACCTCTCCTGTGATCTCGGTAGCCAACCAGACTACCAGGGAAGTGATGATCGGCAGTGCCGGGCTCATCATTGATGGTGTGGAAGTGAAGATCGCGGATGATGGCGAAATCCTTGCACGTGGTCCCAACGTTATGATGGGATACTACAAAGATCCTGAAATGACCAAAATGGTCATCGACAAAGATGGGTATTTCCACACCGGTGACATTGGAGAGATCGTTAACGGAAAGTGGCTGAAGATCACCGACCGGAAAAAAGAGATCTTCAAGCTTTCCAGTGGAAAATATATCGCACCGCAGGCCATCGAGAACAAATTCAAAGAGTCATTTTATATTGAACAGCTGATGGTGATCGGGGCAAGCCAGAAATTTGCCAGTGCGATCATTCACCCCAACCTGCCCTACCTGCAGGAATGGGCCGAAGAACAGGGCATGACCTTTGGCAGCAACGAGGAGATGATCCGTGACAAAAGGATTGTTGAAATGATACAGCAGGAGGTCAACAGGTTCAACGAACAACTCGGACAGGTGGAGCGCGTCAAGCGATTCAGGCTGGTGGCAGACGAGTGGACCCCACAGTCAGGAATGATGTCACCGACCATGAAGCTGAAGCGGAAAGTGATCGAGGAAAAATACCAGGATCTTATCCAGGAGATTTTCTCAGTGGATGCTGAGAAATGATCCACAATCCGAGGAATGTGTATAACCCATTCATGATCAGGAACTCGAATCCCATTTCGTAGTTTTTAAAAATCCATTCGATGATCAATTTGTCGATGTAAGCCGCTACTGGTGCCAGTACGGCTACATAGGGCACCCAACGGTCGGTGAGACTCCTGTTCGTAAATAAACCAAATGCATATAGCCCGAGCAGTGGCCCGTACGTAAATCCGGCTACCCTGAAAATGGCCGAAATAACATTTTCATTATTAATGGCCTCAAAAAGAAAGATCACCAGCGCCAGGATCAGGGAAATGCCGACATGGACCCGCTTCCTGGTCTGCATCACCTCCGCTTCCGTCTTTCCCCGGCTGTCCAGTATATCTACAGTGAACGAAGTAGTCAATGCCGTCAGTGCCGAATCGGCACTGGAATAGGCTGCAGCCACCAGCCCGATCACGAAAGTCACACCTACAATGCGGGGCAGCATGCCGCCCGTGGCAATGAGCGGGAAGAGGTCATCGGATTGCGCCGGCAGTTCCATCCCGTTTTGCACCGCAAATGTTGCCAGCAGCACACCGAGGGAGAGAAACAACAGATTCACCGGGATCAGTGACACACTCATCCAGTACATATTTTTTTTCGCCTCCCTGATATTCCTGCAACTCAGGTTTTTCTGCATCATGTCCTGGTCCAGCCCTGTCATCACGATCGTAATGAACATGCCTGCAAAAAAGTGCTGAATGAAATGATTGCCGTTCTTCCAGCTGCTGAATTCAAAGATCTTACCGTACTCACTGTTAGCCACCGTAGCGACCAGTCCACTGAAATCCAGGTCCATACTTTTACCCAGGAATACCACGGTCAGCACCACCGCTGTAAGCATGGAAAAAGTCTGCAGGGTATCGGTCCAGATAATGGTCTTGATGCCGCCTTTATTGGTATAGAGCCAGATCAACAGGATGGTGATCACCACAGTAACCCAAAAAGGAATGTTCCATGGATCGAATACGGCTATCTGCAAAACCCTGGCCACCAGGAACAGCCTGAATGAGGCGCCGATGATCCGTGACAGCAGAAAAAAAGAAGCACCCGTCTTGTAGGTCAGCCTGCCGAACCTGCCCTCCAGGTAAGTATAGATGCTGGTCAGTTCCAACCGATAATAAAGCGGCATAAGTACATTGGCGATCACCACGTAGCCGGCCAGGTATCCCAATACCATCTGCATGTAGGTCATCTGGCTGGTAAGTACCCACCCGGGAACTGATATGAATGTCACACCCGACAACGAGGCACCGATCATTCCGAAAGCCACGATATACCAGGGCGATTTCCGGTTGCCCAGGAAGAAAGAGGCATTATCGGCTTTCCTGCCAGTAAAATAAGAGATCAGCAGCAACGCTGCGAAATAGATGACGATGATGGTAATAATCAGTTCAGGTGTCATTCCAAAGTTGTTCTATATTCATCCGTTCTGCGGCATGTACTCATTTCAAATCCCAATTCGTGATCTTACCCGTATTCTCCAGAAATCATTTATCAAAAAAGCACATTGCCACCGGATCCCGTTCCCCGGAGGTGCTTCGTTTTTTCTTTCGTCCGCCAGGTGCTTTGCCGGTCACAGTTGTTTTTTTGTGTCCGGTGGACGCTCCTTTCGTTTCGTCCTGCGGATGAATTGCCGGTAAATTTGGTGAATTATAATAAAAGGACAAAAATATTGCTGCAATAGTCACCGAATCGTAAATTTGCGGCAGAACATATCATCATGCATCAGAATTATTCATCGAAACTATTGGAGGAGGCCGTAGAGGAGTTTGCTTCACTGCCGGGTATAGGGAGAAAGACTGCATTGAGGCTGGTGTTGTACCTGCTGAAACAGGACAACCTGGTCGTGGAGCGATTTGGGAACACCGTGCTCGAAATGAAGAAAAAGATCATGCACTGCAAGATCTGTCACAACATATCAGATACCGAGGTCTGCAATATCTGCGGCGACAACTACCGTGATCATGAGACCGTCTGCGTGGTGGAAAACATCAGGGACGTCATGTCCATTGAGAACACCCAGCAATATTCAGGCATCTACCATGTACTCGGCGGGATCATCTCCCCCATTGACGGGATCGGACCGGCGGATCTCAACATCGACTCGCTGGTTGAAAAAGCAGCCAACCAACATATCAAGGAGGTGATCCTTGCATTGAGCACCACCATGGAAGGAGACACGACAAATTTCTATATATACAAAAAACTGAAGGATACACCGATCCGGGTGACCACCCTTGCCCGGGGCGTGGCCATCGGTGATGACCTTGAATATGCCGATGAGGTGACCCTGGGCCGCTCCATCCTGCACAGAACCAGTTTTGAGGATACGTTCAGGTCATAGCACCATAAATGGCAAGGCAACCTGAAAGTTTCACCGGGTGTACCCGCTTTTTTTCGTATTTTTGCTCCCTGAAAATAAACCAACCCATCATGGAATTAAAAGGAAACCAGTATGTGATTGACGGATTGCCCGTTACAAAGATCGTTGAGAAGTATGGCTCACCGCTTTATATTTATGAGTCAGCAAAGATGGTTTCGCAATATCAACGCATGATGAATGCGTTCAGGGATACAAAGGTAAAGATCAATTATGCCGCCAAGGCGCTGACCAACCTGAACGTACTCAAATTATTTCGCGAACTGGGATCCGGACTGGATGCTGTCTCGATCCAGGAAGTACGGCTTGGCCTGAAAGCCGGATTTGATCCCCAGGACATCATCTATACTCCCAACTGCGTTTCCATCGAGGAGATCGAGGCTGTGGCAAAGCTGGGTGTGCGGATCAACATCGATAACATCTCCATCCTGGAGCAATTCGGACACAAGCACGGGAACAAGATACCTGTGTGTATCCGCATCAATCCACATATCATGGCCGGTGGCAACCAAAAGATCTCAACGGGTCATATCGATTCCAAATTCGGCATTTCCATCTACCAGGTTCCCCTGGTTAAACGTGTGGTGGAGACCAACAACATGAAAGTGGAGGGATTGCATATGCATACCGGCTCCGACATCCTTGACATCGAAGTATTCCTGAGGGGTGCCGAGATCATCCTGGACACTGCAATGGAATTCAAAGGGCTGGATTATATCGATTTCGGAAGCGGGTTCAAGGTTGCCTACAAGCCCGACGACATTGAAACAGACATTGAAGCACTTGGCACGCATCTTTCAGACCGATTCAACAAATTTTGCAAGGGCTACGGAAAGAAGCTGACGCTGATCTTCGAACCCGGGAAATACCTGGTGAGTGAAGCCGGCTATTTTGTAGCACGTACCAACGTGATCAAACAGACGACCTCTACGGTTTTTGCCGGTCTTGACACAGGAATGAACCACTTCATCAGGCCCATGTTCTACGATGCCTATCATGAAGTAGTGAACATCAGCAAGCCCACCGGCAAGACACGCATCTATACCGTGGTGGGGTACATCTGCGAAACGGATACCTTCGGCTGGAACCGTAAAATGACAGAGGTTGCTGAAGGAGACTACTTGTTATTTAAAAACGCCGGTGCCTATTGCTATGCCATGGCATCCAATTACAATTCGAGGGTAAAACCGGCAGAGGTAATGGTGCACCAGGGGAAAGACCATTTGATCAGGAAACGGGAGGAATTTGAAGACCTGACAAGGAACATCGTTGAGATAGAACTCTGACCCACATTGGGCAGGAACCAATGTTTTTGATTATTTTTAAGGGATAAGTGCATTTATATGGACCTTTCGATCGTTATTGTCAACTATAACGTAAAATATTTCCTAGAACAGTGCCTACATTCTGTAAATAAAGCGATGGAAGGGCTGGAGACGGAGGTATTTGTTGTCGACAATAACAGCGTGGACGGCAGTTGCAGCCACATCAGGGAATGATTCCCCTGGGTGAATCTCATTGAAAACCTCGAGAATGTCGGGTTCAGCAAAGCAAACAACCAGGCGATCAGGACCGCATCGGGAAAATACATTTTACTGCTGAATCCCGATACCGTGGTGGAGGAAAACACCTTCAGCAAATGTTTCCGGTTCATGGAAACCCACGATGATGCCGGTGCACTTGGCGTTAAAATGATCGATGGAAGCGGTCATTTCCTTCCCGAATCAAAACGGGCCTTCCCCACTCCATGGGTGGCCTTCTACAAGATTTTCGGACTGTCCAGACTCTTTCCCCGTTCGAAAAAGTTCGGTAAGTACCATCTCGGATACCTGTCTGAAAATGAGACACATAAGGTAGAGGTGCTGGCCGGTGCGTTCATGTTCCTGCGCAGGGAGGCCCTGGACAAGGTGGGGCTGCTGGACGAGGATTATTTCATGTACGGTGAAGATATTGACCTCAGCTACAGGATCATCAAAGGTGGATACAACAACTATTATTTGCCGGAGTCCATCATTATCCACTACAAGGGCGAAAGCACAAAAAAAGGGAGTTTGAATTACGTGATGGTATTTTACAATGCCATGATCATTTTTGCACGGAAGCATTTCAGCACCAGGAATGCCAGGTACTACACATTCGTGATTAACATGGCCATCTATCTGCGTGCCTCCCTGGCCGTTGGAAGGAGATTTGTAAAAAAAATCTACCGGCAGGTCATTGATGCAGTGATCATCTATGCAGGTTTCATGGCGGGACTACCCTTCTGGGAACAATATAAATTCAGGGCGGAGAACTACTATCCGGAAACCCTCATGCAATATGTAGTCCCCGGCTATATCCTGGTCTGGATACTTTCAGCATACTATTCCGGCGGGTACGATAAGCCATTGCGTTTATGGAAGTATTTACGGGGAATCCTGATCGGCACATTCACCATACTGGTGGTATATGCGCTGCTCCCCGAGAGCCTCCGCTTCTCCCGTGCACTGATCCTGCTGGGCACCATATGGACCCTGCTTGGCACAGGGGCATGGCGGTGGTTAATGCATGTATCAGGTGCTTCCGACTACCAGCTGGAGATGAACCGGAAAAAGCGCATCGTCATCGTCGGAGAAAAGCAGGAGGCCGACAGGGTGACCGCAGTTCTGGACAAAACGCAGGCAAAACCGGAAATCATCGGTTATGTGAGCCCTGAAACAGAATACCAGGCACCCTACCTGGGGAGTGTCGACCAGATCGAAGAGATCACGCGGATCCACAAAATCGACGAGATCCTCTTCTGTGCAGCAAATATCTCTTCACAGCATATTATCAAAATCATGACCCGGCTTACAGGTATCGCTGTCAACTATAAGATCGCACCCCCCGAAAGCCTGTCGATCATTGGCAGCAACTCGATCAACACATCGGGAGAGCTCTATACGATCCATTTCAATTCCATCGGCAAAGCCTCCAACCTCAGGTCTAAAAGATTGTTCGATATTCTTGCCTCCCTGCTGCTGATCCTCACCTTTCCATTCTGGGCCTTTTTTATCAGGCATCCCCTGCGTGCCATTGGACGCCTTTTCAGCGTTCTGGCAGGGTTGCGAACGATCGTTGGCTATTACGACGCACACAACATCGACACCCAGAGTCTTCCAACACTCAGGAAAGGGATCCTGCACCCTGCAATCGCTGTAAAAAGCAAGAACTCTGGAAAGGAAACACTGGAAAAACTGAATGTGATCTATGCCAAAGACTACCAACCCGCCAATGACCTCCAGGTCCTGCTTAAAGGATTTCGGTACCTCGGGTCCGTTCACCGCTGAGTTCGAATTGCTGCATACCGTACCGGGAGTATTCTTAATATCAAGTGAAAACTTTGCGAAAAATCTATCGAGATAATTATTACATTTGTTATAGAAAATGAATGGTTTGTGTTGCGGGTTGTTTGGATTTATCAATATAATTCCAAAGAATACTGTGCAATAAATACCAAAGCAATTTGCATACCTTGATATGTAATCGAAATAACCCTGCTGCTATGAAGCGAAGTTTAATATCTGCGTTTGTCCTCCTCTTCGTAATTATTGTACATTCATCAGCACAACCGGCCGACCTGAAAGAAACCTTCCTCGAAGCAGAGGCCTATTTCCTGTTCGAGGAATACAATGAAGCGTTGCCCCTTTATCTGAAAATCCACCGTGCCGAACCGGAAAACGATAATATCAAATATAAAATCGGCGTCTGTCTTCTGAATGATCCCTATCAGAAGGAAAAAGCAATCACTTATCTTGAAGAAGCCTCGAATAACATTAATCCAAAATTCCGGGAAAATAATTACAAGGAAACGTCAGCGCCACCTGAGGTGATCTTCTACCTTGGAAATGCATACCTTATTAATAACCAGTTGGACAAAGCGGAAGAAAAATACAATGCGTTCATGGAGGTGCTGGATGAAAAGATCTACGACAGGGAACTTGTAGAGGAACAGATCAGGATCTGCCAGCGGGCCCGGAAGCTGCAAACCCTTCCGGTAGATTACGACCGGACCAACCTTGGCGAAGTGATCAACTCCCGTTTCGCCGATATCAACCCCGTGGTATCCGGCAACGGGCAAAAACTTGTATACGTTTCCAAAATGCAATTTTACGATGCCACATTCTTTGCTGAAAAAGTGGACGGGGAATGGCAGCCCCCGCGGAATATTATTCCGGAACTTGGCGTAGACGGTGACGTATACCCCACCGCTCTTTCCTGGTCCGGGAACGCAATGATCATCTACCGGAACGACAATTTTATCGGGAACCTCTATGTGAGCTACTACGAAGAGGGAAAATGGACACCGATGGAGGAATTGGATGGCATCAACACAAAATACTGGGAGTCGCACGGATCCCTTACTAATGACGGGAAAACACTCTATTTCACCAGCAACAGGAAAGGTGGGTATGGCGGACTTGATATCTACAGATCGGAGATGCTGGAAGACTGCTCCTGGAGCGACCCAATCAATCTCGGCCCGGTCATTAACAGCCGCTACAATGAAGAAACACCCTTCATCACAGAAAATGGCAAAAAGCTCTATTTCAGCAGTTACGGACACTATAACATGGGGGGATACGATGTTTTCTATTCACAATTGAACGAGAATGGTGAGTGGGGCACTCCCATCAACCTGGGATACCCGATCAATACCATGGACGATGACCTGTTCCTGCTACCTGTAAACAATGGCGATAATGCCTATTTCTCCAAATACCTCCCTGACGGGTTTGGCAGGCATGACATCTATTACCTGGATATATATTCAGAGAATAATCCCCGCCTGTATATGATCACAGGTATGGTCGGAACGGAGGACAGGAATATTCTTGAACAGGATAGCGTAATTATCTATTTGATAGACAGAGCTTCACTGGATACGGTATTCAGCTCCAAACCGGACCTGGAAAAGCAAACCTTTACACTCCGGGCTCCGGAAGGAGATTATGATCTCCTCTTCAGCAGCCCCATTTTCAATGACCTGGTCCGGCGGATCAGGATCGACCAGACCACCGGGGAAGCAGGGGTGGAGATCGATGAGCCACTGCAACTGGAACCAACTCCCTACCAACCCCTGGTCCTGAGAGGCAAAAACAGCAGGATCCTTGTCGAAGATACCGTGTTCAGCGCCATTGCCGGCCAACCTTTCAGGATCCGGGTGCAGCTCGAAAAAGGATCATCCCTCCTCGCTACGCATCTATACAGGCAGGATACCATTGCTGCTGACTCCTTCGTCTTTAGCAAAAGAAGACTTACTTACACACTTGTACCCCTGGAAGGCAAGAATACCGTGGCACTGGTCATGGAAGAGGAAAACGGGGACATGAGCTTTACCGACCTTGTCATCAACGCCAAAAAACCTGCTGTAAAAGTACCTGGTTCAGATGCACGAGATGCCGCAGGTGAGATCATAGTATCTATGGTACCTGACAGGGATTCCATCTTTTTCGGTGACAGCCTGGACTCGGCCAGGAAGGTACCGCCACCTCCCCCGCCCCCCACAGAGGCTGAAAAGATCCTGGAGGAACTGATTAAATATTCCGAAGATGAACTGCTGAACTACCTGGAAGCGCTGAACCCTGACGATGAACAGATTGTGACAGGGGAAGAACTGATGGATCACCTCACTGAAAAAGTCGATGAGGAATATGCCCCCGAGCAGTTCATCAACGCACTATCGGATATGGTCAATGACAGGTCACTGGAAAGCTTCATAACCTACATGAAAACCAATGCCCCGGAAAGCCTGGCAACGGTGATCTCTGAAATTGACCTGGCTGCACTCGACATCAACTCGATCAGGGAACTGGTCGATTACCTGATCAACCATACGGAAGATCTCGGTATTTCCCAGGCTGAACTCCAACGGATCCTTATAGAGATGCTGGCCGATTTCTCTATTGCACCCATACTGGATGTGGATCCGGCCATGGGTGAACGGTGGATTTCCGATGGCGCGATCATCGTCTTCGGAATATTGGGCGGGCTGGCCCTGATCATCATATTTTTCTTCCGCAGGAAAAAGAAAGATAAGCAAAAGGAGGCAAATGAATAGGGGTGATTTTTAGTTTGAAC
>CAYOSB010000049.1:0-19161 GCA_964406495.1 uncultured Bacteroidaceae bacterium
AAAAACCCAGTGAATCTTTTGATGGGTTCGCCGCCAGCCACCCACTTTCAGATTTTAATGACGCTACACCATTGCATTTTCTCCAGCCGCGCGTTTCAAGCAGGGTATCTGCTACACCAAGCTGTAATTCCAATCCAAACCATTCACTGTCCGTGGGCAAATGCCATCCTTCAGGACACGCTTCAATTGCGGCTTCCCAGGTATATAATCTTCCATATACTTCTTCGTGGATGGGATCCCTTGGGTAGACAAAACTTTTACCTGGTATTTCATATTTGAGGTTTTCCGCCAGCCATGTATTGTTTTCAAGTTGTATTGTTTTGTATTGCGTACCATCTCTCGGATCTGTATAATTTCCATAAATAACCCGAATGTCGGAGGGACGCACCTGCGCCTGTGTTGATGAAAGCGTAAGAATCAGGATGATTACAGACGGAAGAATACTTCTGTTTAATATGGATTTCGATGGAATAACTGTATGGAACATTATGTTTTTGGATTGCTAATATAAAGTACCTGGCGTAAATAATTCTGAATCAGAGCAGGAACTTTTCAACTTGTTTCCAATATCTTTATAACGCATGGGAATGTCATTTTTACCCTGCGCTTCCGGCAACTAACAGCAAGGGGAGTGATGAATCCGAATGCGCTACCCTCATGATAAATCATTATCTTCGCAGTTAAATCCAATGTTATGCTGCTGAAATTAGACAATATACACAAGGCATATGGAACCCCGGGGGAGGCTGATCACCATCCTGTCCTGACTTCATTATCACTGGAGGTTGCGGCGGGTGCTACAATTGCGGTACTCGGACCTTCGGGGTCTGGTAAAAGTACATTGCTGAATATTTTGGGAACGCTTGACCGGCCCGATTCAGGGAACTATTATTACAGGGACAGGGACATCACAGGCTATTCCGGTGCCGAGTTTGATCATTTCCGGAACCAGGAGATTGGGTTTGTCTTCCAGTTCCATCATCTGCTCCCGCAATGTACGGTACTTGAAAATGTACTTATTCCTACCCTGGTGGATAAAAATAATGCTGAACAGAAAAGAGCGTACGCTCAATCCCTCCTGGAAAAAGTCGGAATGACAGACCATGTCAGTAAACTGCCCGGGCAGTTATCGGGAGGAGAATGTCAACGGGTGGCAGTCGTGCGGGCCATGATCAATCGACCTGCGCTATTGCTCGCTGATGAACCCACCGGTGCACTGGACAAGAAGAATGTGGGAAGACTGGCCGAGTTGTTACTGCAGATGAAAGAAGAGGAGGGGGCAGCATTGATCATGGTAACACATTCCGACGCACTTGCAGCGGAAATGGAAACTGTATTTCAACTGGACGAAGGAAAACTACACAAGTAATGACACCAGCACAATTGATCATACAAAGTCTCAGATATTTCTGGAAAAGACACCTGTGGCTCGCACTTGGTATTGCAATCAGTACTGCTGTGCTTACCGGTGCATTGATCGTTGGTGATTCCGTTAAATACAGCCTGAAGGTGATCGTTGATCAACGACTTGGTGCAACCGATATGGCGATGCGTTCAGGCGATCGTTATTTCACTGAAAATCTGGCAGAGGAACTCGCTGAAGGGTCAGGCCTCGATGTGGCTGCTGTGCTGCGGACCGAGGGTTCAGCAATTGCAGCCGGTGGAAGATTCCGGATCAATGATGTCCGTGTTTTAGGTGTCGACAGTGCTTTCGACGCGATGGCAGGTACCGTTGACCTGTATGGAGCGCTTGAAGAAGATCAGATTGTGATCAGTAGCAACCTTGCCGACCGGCTTGAGGTTGAAGCCGGTGATGAGATCCTGGTCAGGATGACCCGTACTTCACTGATACCGCGCAACGCGCCTTTCGTTTCAGAAGAAGATAATATTGTCACGGTCAGGGCCAGGATTAAAAAGGTTGCTACAAGCAGCGACCTGGGTGCCTTCAACCTCAGGAATTCACAAACAGCGCCCTACAATGTTTTTATCAATGCCGGGTGGCTTCAAGAGATCATGGAGATAGGAGAGAAGGCAAACATGATGCTGATTTCCGGTAATGAAGATGATGAACAACAGGTGTTGGATATGATTAATGCCCATTGGTCACTGAAAGATGCCGGGCTGAGCCTTCGCCCTGTTCCAGGTAAGCCTGTACAGGAAATGATCAGTGACAGGGTTTTTATTGATGATGTGATCGCGGAGGCCGTGATCAGTAACGTACCTGAAGCTCAGCCTGTGATCACCTATTTTGTTAATGCACTTATTTCAGGTGAACAGTCTACACCCTATTCTTTTGTTGCCGGTATCCCCGGACATGATCTGAATAGCAATGAGATGTTGATCAACCAGTGGCTTGCCGATGATCTTGGCATTGCTCGTGGTGATTCAGTCACGCTGGAATACTTCGTGGTAGGCCCGTTACGCGAACTCGAAGTCAGGTCTGCTGCATTTTTTGTACAAAATATAGTCCCGGTAGTAGGAGGACCGGGTGACAGGCAAATGATGCCTGAAATACCTGGTTTATCGACTGCAGGTAATTGTCGTGACTGGGAAACCGGGGTACCTGTTGCGTTGGATGAGATCAGGGATAAGGACGAAGATTACTGGACCAGGTACAAAGGAACCCCTAAAGCTTACATTTCAATGGAAACAGCCAGGGATATGTGGGCCAACAGGTTCGGAACTTACACTGCTTTCAGATTTCCTTCATCACTGACTGCCGATCAGCTCGGACAGAGGATCATGAGTGCTATTGATCCGGATGACCTGGGATTTGAAGTTTCAGCCGTAAGGAAAGAGGGTAATTTCGCGGCGAGCAAAGGAGTGGATTTCAGTCAATTGTTCGGCGGACTCTCCTTTTTTCTGCTGGTGGGAGCGATACTGTTAAGTGCCCTGCTTTTCCTGCTGAATCTGGAGGAACGGGGCGGACAGATCGCAACATTGCGTTCACTGGGTATTCCATTCAGGACCATCAGGAGGATCCTGGTCATCGAGGGAATGCTCGTTGCTTTTGCCGGTGCGCTGCTGGGGATCTTACTTTCCATAGCATATAATGCACTGGTATTTAATGCGCTCAATACGATATGGAGTGATATTGTGAGGACACAGATGTTGGTGGTGAATATACGGGTTGTGACCCTTGTTACAGGGCTGGTGGCTTCACTGCTTGTTGCTTTCCTTTCCATATATATTCCACTGGGACGTTTTCTTAAACGACCAGCCGCACAACAAGCAAAACTTCCGGGAAAAATAGACCGCATTGGAAGATTTTCTTTTCCCGGTGGAACACTATTGCTTCTGGTGGCCCTGGTGCTCATCCTGATACAATTTACAGGGGATGAACTGCATGATCCGGCAACCTTCTTTATCTCCGGGGGATTATTCCTTATTGCCGGTCTTCTGCTCTCTTATGGCTACATGGTAAGGTTGCGGGAGGGAAAAAATGTTGCTTTCGATCTGCCGCGACTCAGCATGAAAAATGCCATTCGCAATGCAACACGAAGTATATCGATCCTGGTTCTTTTTGCAATAGGTACTTTTCTTGTAATCTCTACAGGCAGCAACCGGAAGGATATGTTTGTAAACGCCGATGATCCGGAAAGCGGCACAGGTGGGTTCCTGTTTTATGCGGAGTCAACCACACCGGTTTTGCAAAACCTGGACGATACCGATGTGCGGTATGCACTTGGACTGAGTGATTCATATCGTTTTGTACAGATGCGCGTTGCCGAGGGAGACGATGCTTCCTGCCTGAACCTGAACCGGATCATGAATCCCAGGATCATTGCAACCGATCCCGGTCAGCTTGCCGGCAGGTTCAGCTTTGTTACCTCCATGGACCTGCTGAATGAACAGCAACCGTGGCAGACCCTCGAACGAACACTGCCTGAAGGCGTTATCCCGGCCATTGCAGATGAGACCGTGATTAAGTGGGGCCTGGGGTTGTCGGTTGGCGATACACTGTATTACCAGAATGCAGTCGGTGAGCGGTTAAAGTTATTACTAGTGGGTGGATTGTCCCCATCCATATTCCAGGGGAATGTGATCGTTTCGGAAACACATTTTATTAAAAATTTCCCTTCAAGCAGCGGTACAAGTGTTTTCCTGGTTGAAGGACCCCAGGCCGATACGGCCATGATCAATAATGAGTTGGGTATGGCCATGCGTGACTATGGATGGACCATGACCTTTACTGGAAAACGGCTTGCGGAGTTCTATTCGGTGACGAATACCTATCTTTCAATCTTCCTGGTTATGGGTGCTCTTGGGTTGTTGCTTGGAACAGTGGGATTATCGGTGGTGTTATTCCGAAGTACATTGGAGCGCAGAAAAGAGCTTGCGTTACTCCGCTCCGTGGGGTATAGCATGAAGAAAATACGGGCATTGATATTCCGGGAGTATGCTGTACTGCTTTTTCTTGGCATATTCATTGGAGCCATTGCTGCCTTACTCGCTACGCTCCCGTCATTTTTAAGTGAACATACCGGTATATCAATCAGGTTCATCATGATCATCCTTGGAATATTGATTGCCAATGGACTTGTCTGGACGCGCCTGATGGCTGGCATTGCGCTTAAAAACGAAATGTTGAGTACAGCTTTAAAAAACGATTAAAACAGCTACGTTTCGCCAATCACTGTTAATAGCTGAAGGCACCGTTATCGCTGCTCTTCTGATCCATCAATATATTTTGCAAATCTTATTGGCTCACTTCCATGTACAGGGTCAAGCCGGTCCCAGGGCCAGCCGCCAAACCTGGTCTCAGTGTAATCCTGGTAGGCTTGCTGAATCTCACTGCGCGAATTCATCACAAATGGACCATATTGAGCAACGGGTTCAGCAATGGGTTTTCCCTGGAGGACCAGGAATGTGGAAGGACGATCTCCATTGACCACCTCCAATGCCTGATCCGTGTGCATCCTGGCCTGGTGTTTTCCGGGAAGAACCTGCCCACTGATGGTCAGCCCATCGCCGTAATAATAGTAGATCGACCGGTTCAGTTTTCCCTTTGCTGCCGGAATCTCAAGGGTTGCTCCCGGATCAAGCTCTGCGATCCAGATTCCTACCTCGTTAGCGGGATCTGCCGCCCATGAATCCGGGGTGGGAGAGAGGGCAAAGGTTCCATTGTATTCGCCGGCAATGACAAGAACTTTGCTTTGTTTGCCTGATGGGTCATTCACATTAACGACAGGAATATCTTCGCTCCATAGCATTTTATAATAAGGATCGACAAACTTGCTTTTTGCAGGAAGGTTGATCCACACCTGGAGCAGCTCAAGCGGATTTTCTTTATCTCTGTGCAGCAGTGGAAATATTTCTGCATGTTGAATGCCTTTGCCCGCAGTCATCCATTGTACATCCCCGTTTCCGTAACGTCCGGATGCACCCAGTGAATCGGAATGATCCACAAGTCCTTCCTGGGTAATGGTAACGGTTTCGAATCCCCTGTGGGGATGCACCGGGAAACCAGGTACTTTTTCGCCATGATACATTCGGAACCCGTCCTTAACGACAAAGTCATTTCCAATATTCCGGCCTTTCAGCAGGCCGGGATCGGGCCCCTGGTGTTCATTTCCCATGGGGAACCGGTCATTATGATGTGCACAAAATATAAAAGGATCATGTAATTCCCAGTGAAATCCCAGTGACTTAAGTTCATATATACTGTCCATACGCATTGATTTTTAATTCGTTATATCTTAATTAAAGTATTGTAATTTAGTATGTTATAAATATCCTATTTTCTTCGGGTGACTAGTTGCCTCACATCATAATATTATTATAAATGGTGTTCGGCGAACCTTCATCAATACCCCTCGGGCTTCGTGCAATATATTAGCTTCGCTGAGCTCATCGCCAGGACGATTTCGGTTCATGTTCTTTTGTCATTGCTCCGCTAAATTAAATTGCTCAATGATGAGGGTTTCATCATTGAAATTTACAGGAAAAGAGTAGATACTCGGCATGTGTTAACCTTTTTTAACCTTGTCGGGTCACGGAATTCTTATTTATACTAACTCTAAAGTAAGCCGGAATTGCTTTAAATCGCTATTCCGTGAATAATGGTATTTTATTTTTTACATTAAAACATATATATTTGCAGATATGTACATATAAAAATTTAATAGAACCATGAAAAAAACACTCTTAATTTTAGCTGCTATCGTTTTTGCAGTAACAGCATGCGAAAAGCAAACTTATGTAGACGGCACTTATGAAGCTACATTTGAGGAACCACATTACGGCTGGACAGAGTATCTTACATTCGAACTGACAGGTGATGAAATCAGTAATGTAGATTTTGATGCAGTCAATTCTGAAGGTGATCTGAAGTCGACCGATGAGGCTTACAATGAAAATATGTTCACAGACTCTGCTTACAATGCCAGAATGGATGCAGCTGGTAAAGTGCCGACAAAGCCTGAACTTTACATGCCGCTAATTGAATCAGCATTAGCGAACGCTACAATTGTGCCAGAATTTGAACCAGTTGATATAGTTGCTGGTGCAACATCATCCAGTGTGAATGCCAATGCGCTCATGGAAGCAGCCCTTGAGATAGCTGCTGCTGGCGATGGAAATGACGTTATTATCGCATATCCTGCAGAATAAAAGCATTTGCTTTTTAAAATTTAAGAGGATGAGCCGCAAGCTCATCCTCTTTTTTTGTATCGTAAATTTGATATCTCATCATTTCAGCTTGAAAACGACCGGCCAGTACATATACACCGGCACCAGCTGTTGGTTTTGCATGGCCGGAGAAAATTTTGGCATCATTTTTAAGACGCGGAGCACTTCGGCATCCAGATCGGGATGTGGACTTTGAAGGATGGTGATCTCCCCTACTTCACCAAATTTACTGATAACGAATTTTGCGATCACCTTTCCTTCCACTCCATTTTCGACACATATTTCCGGATACTTTATTTTACTGTAGATCCAATGCATCATGGCATCCTGACCTCCGGGAAACTCTGCCATTATCTGAACGTTTACAGGCTCATAGGGCCCTACATCATCAGGTGTATCATCAATATCATCAATTAACCACTCTTCAGGGATTTCAAATGGATTTTCACCTGTTGTAAATCTGCCCGGATCGATGGATTCCACATCTATATCATCGTCCACCGGCACAGGGATCAATACTTCTGGCTCCTTTTGCTTTTGTTGCTGCTTCCTTGGGATCTGGACGATCAGGTCAGGATCAATGGATTCTATGGACATGTGTTCTGTCAACTGACCTGTTTTATCAGCTGGTGTGGTCCATTCAAGAGAAACCAGCACGAAGGCCAGTACTGTTACTAATCCGACCTGGATGCGGATGGCGCTTCTTTTTTCAAGATCTGATGTTGGATTTTTCTTTGGTTGCATGGTTGTAAGGTTTAAGTGATTAATAGGGTTGTCAATTGTTTAACCACAACAATTATTCCTTGCAGTACAAATCCATCCTGTTGTACGACCCTCTATATCAAACAATAACATCCACATTCTAAACGTTATAATTTAATGATGCGCCCTGAATCCTGGGTTGAGAGGTTCGAATATCTCTGTTGGTTGCGAATTTGTTAATAACCCACTGGTCGGGCATCGAACCAAACGTCCATGCAAGTGTTAGTACGATGATATATCAATGATGCTGTTAGCATACTAACGTGAGTAATAACATGGATGAAATTGTATTCCTTGACGTATCCACTGTCGGAACTGTTGAAAACATCAAACTTCTTAAAAAACTCGGAAAACTCGACTTGTTTGAAAGTACCGCGCCCGACCAGGTGATTGAGCGTTGTATGGGGAAAGAGATCGTGATTACCAACAAGGTAGCAATCACCGCTGACACGATGGATCAGTTACCGGACCTGAAGCTTATTTGTGTTGCTGCCACTGGCATGAACAACATTGACCTCGAACATGCCTCCCAAAAAGGGATCCAGGTAAAGAATGCTGTCAACTACTCTACGGATTCCGTTGCGCAGGTCACTTTCACCATGCTGCTTCACCTGGTGAACCGGCCATTTTATTACGACAACTATGTGAAGAGTGGCGCATATGCCAAAAGCGATTCTTTTACACATCATTCCGAACCGTTCTGGGAACTGCGTGGAAAACGCATGGGTATCATCGGACTCGGTACCATCGGAAGGCAGGTAGCCAGGATCGCTGAAGCATTTGGAATGGAAGTTGTCTTTTATTCCACTACCGGGCGCAACAACAATATCAACTACAAACGTTTTGAGCTGGATGACCTGTTGAAGAATTCGGATGTCGTTAGTATTCATGCGCCCCTAAATGAAAGGACAAAGGGACTGCTTACTTACGACAAAATGAAACTTATGCGGCCCTGTGCTATTTTATTGAACCTGGGACGCGGAGGGATTGTAGACGAGCATGATCTTGCCCGTGCTCTGAATGAAAATATCCTGGGGGGTGTAGGTTTGGATGTGCATGAACACGAACCCATCCATGCTGACAATCCCCTGTTGAAACTCTACGACAAAGACAAGCTGATCATTACACCGCACATGGCCTGGGCATCGAAGGAGGCGAGAGAATTGCTTATCCAGAAGATCGCTCAAAATATCGAGAGCTATCAGAAAGGCAAGGAAGGATAGGCAAAGTATATAACATGGGTCTGAACTGTGAAGCCTGGTTACTATAACAAGTAGCGCGTCAACAGGTAAGCATGCAACTACAACAAACACCTTGCGAACAGAGGTTGCAAAAAAAAGGTTGTCTCATTTACGGGACAACCTTTTTTATACACTATTTGCCTTGTTACAACTCCCTGATCTTGATACTGCGGTACCAGACGTCATCCCCATGATCCTGCAGTCCGATGTATCCTTCTTTGGCAACATCTGCCCAGTCTTCATTCAGTCCCGGGAATTTCGAGTCTGCCACCAGCTCTTCCCATTCAGGTGTCCAAAGGTGGTATTCCAATACTGTTGCTCCATTTTGCTTATGAACTACCGTTCCTTTGTAGCAAATGATTTCAGCACTGTTCCATTCACCAGCCGGCTTTGCATTTTGCGGATCAGCAGGGATCAGGTCATACAGCGATCCTGCCTGGCGGTTGCCATCTTCACCAAGCATTGCATCCGGATGTCGCTCGTTGTCCAGCACCTGCATTTCCGGTGCAGTCCGCCATATTTTTTCATATTCAGGCGATTCCTGTCCGAGATAAAAAATACCGGAATTTCCTCCCTCAGAGATCTTCCATTCAAGTTTCAGATGAAAATTCGAAAACTTCTTATCATAGATGATGTCTCCCCCATTTTCAGCGCCGGCTTCACCCCTGCCGGAACCCTGGCAATGCAGTGTGCCATCGACCACTTCCCATGCTCCTGGCATCACTTCCATTTGGTAGCCTCTCCATCCTTCCGCATCCATGCCATCAAATAACAGGTAAAATCCCTGTTCAGCTTCTTCAGTTGAAAGTGTGTTGGGCTCGGGAGCTTCCTTTTTTGTTTCTTCTCCAGATTCAGCAGAAGAATCACCCCCGGATTTTGTGCCTGTCTTACAGGATGTAAGGGCCAAAGCAACCAGGAGAATTGTGAAAAATTTTAAAGGGTTCATCATTTTTTTCATTTTTAAAGCATTTATAGGTTCAATAGATTGTAATTCGATTTTAGAGTCCTAAATTTCTTAAAATTAATATGAAAATTCAAATATTATTTTCAGTTTCAACAGGTAAAATTGGTTTTTTGATCATCTGCTTATGCGATCAGCTGCAATAAATGCGTTTACCTGCCATCTAAAAGTGATTTTAGCCGACCACTATCTACGATTGTAATCATGTCCCGGTCGGCTCTGATCAGCCCTTCGTTGTTCATCAGGCGGATCTCCCTGGATACTGACGGGCGTGCCACCCCAAATAATTCTGACAGCTGCTGGTGTGTCATGGGTAACCTGAAGACCTGTTCTCCCGCGGAATGCCGAAGGAACAGGAAAGCCAGTTTTGCCCTTAGTGAAGGAAACGAAAGGAATCTGATCTTTTCGGAAAGAAACTGCGCCCTGTTGCTGATGGCATTAAGGAAATTGTTCAAAATCCTGAGATCTTCTTGTAACAACTTTGAAAAGGCATCACGATGCATCTGCCAAATCAATGATGGAGTTGAGGCGATAACATTTACCGGGTAGTTTCTTCTCCGCCCGTACAAAAAAGCCGGGGCGATCATTTTAGATGGTTGCAGGTCTTCGATTTTAAGTATTTTCCCAGAAAGATCCATCATTTCTCCTGCAACCCTACCTTCCAGCACCACCCTCACATGTGTACAGGGAGTACCTGATTGCGCGATCATCGTTCCCTGTGCATAATTGCGTAATTGAAAATGAGCGCCTGCAAGTACAGTATCAATTTCCTCTCCTGTCATACCTGTGAATATAACACTCTCAGACAATATCTCGAGATGTTCTGTTTCCATCGTTCTCAATGTGCAGTTTACAGGGCTGGTTGTAACCATTGTTACAAGCATGGCAGGCCCCTTCGATTATTTTTGCAATATACAATGAATGCTGTTTAAACAAAGAAAAAACAGTTTGGATAGTGTAATTCAATTAAAAAACAGATCAAATAAAGATGAAAAGGGAGATTATACACATTGACGAGGAACTATGTGACGGATGCGGAGAATGCATCCCAAACTGTCACGAAGGAGCATTGCAGATGATAGATGGTAAGGCACGCCTGATCAGTGACCTGATGTGCGACGGGCTGGGTGCCTGCATTGGGCACTGTCCACAAGGCGCCATCACCATGGAGACCAGGGAAGCTGCACCATATAACGAGACAGAAGTGATCAGTCAGATGGCCGGGAAAGGGAAAAACACGGTGATCGCTCACCTTCGGCATTTATTGGATCACAACGAGAACAACCTGTTCAAGGAGGGGGTTGCCTGGTTAAAAAGCAACCAGGAAAAGCTCACTTTCAAATTGGAAGAAGTCACATCGGTCATTCACAAGGAAAAAATAATGAAATCGAACATGAAGGTTGCTGCTATGTCTCCTGCAGAGGAGCCCTCCATGGGTGGATGCCCCGGTTCGCAGGCACGCGAAATTGTTCAGAGGAAGACTCCGGGTGAACAGGAAACTGTGACCAGTGCACCAACCAGTCAGCTAAGGCAATGGCCGGTTCAGTTTCATCTTGTGAACCCGGCGGCAGGGTACTTCCAGGGAGCTGATCTGCTGCTGGCTGCGGATTGTTCAGCATATACACTTGCCAATTTTCATTCAGAGTACCTGAAGAATAAATCATTGATCATTGCCTGCCCCAAGCTCGATAGCGGCCAGGAGGTGTATTTGCAAAAACTGGTGCAATTGATCGATCAGTCGCAAATCAATACCATCCATGTCCTGGTCATGGAGGTTCCCTGTTGCGGTGGACTTCTGCGTCTCGTGCAGCAAGCTACCCAAATTGCCAGCAGGAAAGTTCCGGTGAAGTTCAGCGTAATCAGTGTCAGTGGTGAAATACTGAAGGAAGAATGGGTATAATACAATAAATCAAATACCCGGACATGGCTTCTTCATCATTGATTCGCCCTTGATTTGTATTATTTATTATCGTAACTTACCTTCATCTGCAACGGATCTGACCCATTGCTGCCCTACCCTCTGTCTTTACTAAGCGTCAGGTCCTTATGAACAATAAAATTTACTGATACGATGAGGAATTTTTCTTTGAAAAAGGAGCAATTGTTTTCTGGAAACCTGGCCAGTGCAAGAGATCAGTTGTTTTATTATGCATTGCAGCTCACTGAGGACAGGGATGATGCACTTGACCTTGTGCAGGAGACAAGCTACAAGGCCTTGAAAAATTTTACCAGGCTGAAGGACCTGCAACATAGGAACGCATGGCTCTATACGATTCTGAAAAACACACATATCAATAATCTTCGAAGCGGGCACAACAAGAACATAGTAATGAACAGGAGTGAGCAGGAGGTCCAGGTAACCATGGCTGCACTTCCTGATCATGAAAATCCCGACCGCATATTTGAAAGAAAAGAACTGAAGGAAAAAATCAGGCATCTGCCTCCTGTGTACGCCAGGCCCCTTAAATTATACCTGGCAGGATATGCATATAAAGAAATTGCGCATATGACCGACGTGCCCATTGGGACGGTCAAGAGCAGGATTCATCTGGCAAAGGAAAAGCTTAAAAAAGCTTATGATGTTTGCTGATCTGCTTTTTGAGGCAGCGGATATGACCGGTGTATTTTATTCTTTACCCCAGGCATTACATAAAAATTTAGTACTTTGCCGGATTATAAGTTCAAACTTTGTTCCGGAAGTTGCCTTTGCATGAACATGTATCACACCGAATGAGCCTGGAAAACCATGAGAAAGATCATCCTTTATTCCGCTACCAGTACCGACGATTTTATTGCCGACAGACACGGGCAGATCGACTGGCTGAACAATCCGTCAGTTATCACTGAGGGTGAGGATTACGGATATGGTGCATTTTATGCATCGGTAGATACCACCATCATGGGCAATAATACTTATACACAGATCATGGGATTTGGAGGTGAATTCCCGTATCCCGATAAAAAGAATTATGTAGTTACGCAGCAGGAAGGCAAATCGGACACGGTCAACGTCCGTTTTGTTTCGGGTGACATACCTTCATTCTGCAAAAAACTTAAAGATGAACCGGGCCGTGACATCTGGCTTGTTGGGGGCGGAAAACTCAATACAACCTTACTTGAATCGGGCTTGATCGACAGCCTGATCATCACCAAAATGCCTGTTGCACTGGGATCCGGCATTCCGCTGTTCGAAATTCCAACATGGAAAGCTTCTTTCAGAAATATTTCCACGAAAATATATGGTAAAGGGGTGATACAGATGCACCTGGAGCCGTAGAAATAATATTGCTGCCGGTATCAAACCAGGTCACATGCATCTGCCGGCATCCAGTGTTTGTCCTTGCCTTCCCACTTCACATTGCATCCAATGGGGTTTGTGACCGGGACTGAGATCTTTTTTCCGGAAGTTAACTCCTCTAATGTCCGGTCCAGGTCATTCACGGTAATCTTAGATGGATCGCGCGGACTGTCCACTCCCCTGCCCGTATACACAAGTTTGCGGTTTTGATCAAAAACGTAGAAGTGCGGCGTGCGCAGAGCACCGTATGTGAGCGCGACTTCCTGTGACTCATCATATAAGTATACCCATGGAAACTTAAATTCCTCCATGCGTGCCACCATGTGGTCAAAGTCATCTTCAGCATACGTATGTTTGCTGTTGGAGTTGATCCCGACAAATTTCACACCTTTTTCAGCAAATTTTTCCGCAGTTTTCCTTGTCACCTCATCAGACCCGATCACATAAGGACAGTGATTACAAGTGAAGAAAATCACTAAAAACCGGTCATCCTTAAAACTGTCCAGCGTATACTGACTACCATCTGTTGCGGGCAGGTCGAAGTAGGGTGCCTTCTCCCCTATGTCAAGTGTAAAAGCCATATAATATGTTATTTGAAAAGTTATTAAAATATTTAACGGTGAACTTTATCTAATAACAAGCCAACGTTGGGATTGTTTTTAGAAATTTATTTTGCTCTTTAATAGAGAATTTATTCCCAAACAAGACTTTAATATCAAACAATTACACGGCACCGGCGTTCTACCCTTATGAAAACAGTGACCCTTTTCATTATGTTGTCATTTTCACTTGCATTAACTGCCCAGGAAATTGATTCATTCGATAAAACGGATCTTAATGCGCTGTTGGAGAGGAAGTCGGATACTGTTTTTGTCGTGAATTTCTGGGCTACATGGTGTGCTCCGTGTGTAAGAGAAATAGGCTACTTCGAAGAGTTGCACCGCCAGGACAACCCACTCCTGAAGGTGGTCCTTGTCAACCTTGATTTCCCCAACCAGGTGGAGCAACGGGTGAAACCGTTTATCAGGAAGCATCACCTGACAGCGAAGGTAGTAAATATGACAGAAATGGATTACGACAAATGGATCCCTTTGGTGCATGAAGAGTGGGCGGGTGCTATACCTGCCACACTCATTTTCAGTAAAGAAGGAAAGAAATTTATTGGCACCGAAGTTGCCAGAGAAGAATTATTCAAGGTCGTTCAGGCATTTAATGTAACACAGTAACCTAAATTATACAGCTATGAGAAAATTATTCTTATTATCAGGAATCCTTTTTGGATTATCAGTAGTGATTTCAGCCCAGCTTGAACCGGGGGACCAGGCCATACCATTCACACTGAAAAACGTTGATGGAAAAATGGTCAGCCTTTCTGATTACGATGATGATAAAGGAGTCATCCTTGTATTTACCTGCAATCCCTGTCCATTCGCCAAGGCATATGAAGAGCGAATTATCCAGCTGCACGAAGATTATGCTGAAGCAGGTTATCCCGTTGTTGCAATCAATCCGAATGATGATGTGGTTTCACCAGATGATACCTTTGATAAAATGAAGGCACGTGCAACTGACAAGGACTATCCCTTTCCCTATTTAAAAGATGAGACACAGGAGGTATACATGGCATATGGAGCAACCAGGACGCCGCACATCTTTCTGCTGAACAACGACAATGGCACATTTAAAGTGGCATACATCGGAGCGATCGATAACAATGCCATGAATGAGCGGTCGGTCACGGAAAGATATGTTGAAGATGCTATTAAAGCCCTGGAAAAAGGGAATCAACCAGACCCGGCAACGGTAAGGGCCATTGGGTGTACTATAAAAACACGCAGTTAATAAGCTACTGGATGGTCCCGGATCCTCAATAAAAACCGATTATTTAATCAATAAAGACCTTCCGGGTATAGGAGCGGTTGTTGACGAGGTATTCAATGTAGTAGATACCTGGGGGGTATTGCTCCACATTCATGCTATGCACGTTGCCTGTCAGTGCACTGGCAGTTACTACCCTGCCCAATTCATCATAAAGCGAGAGCATACCTCCGCCTGCAGGTAATTGGAGTGACAGTTTGCCATGACTCTGGCCAAGTGTTATGCCAGGACCAGAGGTGCTGTCGGGACGCATGGATGTAACGGTGTTTATTATCATCCGGGGGATCATAAGATCCACCCACTCTTTGTATTGCAATCCGGATGGATGCAATTGGTCAACCGCCACCAGGTCAGGATTTTCCAAACCTTGTCTTGATAACGGTGTAATGTTAAAGTACACCACTCCATATTCTTTAGCAATTGACTCATTCACTGCGTTGTAAGCATCGATTTCTGTGCTCACCCGTTCACTGTTTGCGAATGAAGGCGTATACGCATAATCAGGTATTGAAACGACAAATACCTTGCTTTTATCTCCTCCCACCGCTTCGATTGCAACTTCCAGAAGTTCTCTGAAGTCAGGAGCATACACATTAAAATCCAGTCCCTGGTATTGATTGTTTACCCCGATTAGCAGTGAAGCCAGGTTATATTGTTTTTCCTCATCCAGTTGCCGGGATATTCCTGTTTTAAGATTGCCGGTAGTCCAGCCTGTTTGAGCGATGATGTCAACTTCAGCATCCTGTATGCCATACTCATCCTTTAACCTGTTGATCAACTGCACCGGCCAACGCTGGTTTTCATCGACGCGCTCACCGATCGTATAGGAATCGCCCAATGCGAGGAACCTGACAGGTTCATGTATTTCAATCAACTGTGCTGCTCCCTGCATCATCGTCAAGTTAAATACCACTAATATCAGAAACAATTTTATCATTCAAAATTTCAAATTAACTTTAGTCAGATAACGTACATTTCGCGCAGATGTTTACAAAAAGCAAAATCAGATGAAAAATATTGTGATTACCGGAGGGTCCAGGGGTATTGGTTATGGCCTGGCAAAGGAATTCCTGAGTCGCGAACACCGTATAATGATCTCAGGCCGGAATCCAGCTGCCCTCATAGAAGCCAGGGACAAGCTTCATTCAGAAACAGGGAATGCGCAGATTGATTTCTGTACTTCGGATGTTACCAGTTCAGCGGATATCCGGAAATTATGGGAACATGCCACCAGGCACGGAAAGGTGGATATCTGGATCAATAACGCGGGGGTTGGCCAGGACACAAGCCTTTTAGCAGAAATGGATGAACAGATGATTATCAATATCATTGAGACGAACATCAAGGGACTGATCTTGTGCTGCAGGCTGGTGGCAGAGAAAATGCTGGATCAGGGTACGGGAGCAATATACAACATGGAAGGATTTGGCAGTGATGGTCGCAAGATGGCACGTATGAGTGTGTATGGAACTTCAAAAAATGCGGTTCATTATTTCACGAAAGTGCTGGTATTGGAAACGAAAAAACAGCCTGTACTGGTGGGTTCCATTAGCCCGGGCATGGTGGTTACTTCTATGCTCACAGACCCTGTGAAAGCAAATACCGAAATAAACAGGGATGCATTAAAGGTCTTTCACATCCTTGCCGACAGGGTGGAAACAATTGCTCCTTTCCTGGTCGGGAAAATACTTGCGAACAAGAAGCATGGCGCATCGATCAGGTGGCTGAATGCATGGAAGATCACAGGCAGGTTCATAAAAAATGTATTTAAAAAGCGCAAGGTAGCGGGACTTCCGGAATTGAACTGAATTGAACTCCGGCTGTGATCAGGCCCCGGGAGGTACTTCTTTCTCCAGTATTTTGTAAAATACAGGAACAATAATAAGCGTAAAAAAAGTAGACACCAGCAGTCCCCCGATGATGGTCCATCCCATTGGTGCCCAAAGGGTTCCTCCACGCAATGTGAGTGGCAACAATCCCCCGATGGTTGTGAAAGCGGTAAGTACAATCGGGATCAGACGCGTTTCAGCTGCAACCTGAATTGCCTCATCCATGGTCCTGCCATTTTTCCGGAGCTTATTTGTATAGTCCACCAGGATAATGGAATTATTCACCACAATACCTATGAGGCTGGTCAGACCGACAAATGCTGTAAAGGAAAATGAATACCCGGTGATCAGCAATGCCCAGATCATGCCTATTCCTGCAAATGGTATCGCCAGGAAGATGATCAGGGGTTGTTTGAAGGATCGAAACTGGAAAACCAGCACGGCGAAAATAGAAAGAATAGCAATCATGATCGCATTTGCCATACCGCCAAAAGCCTCCTCTCTACCCTCCAGCTCGCCTCCGATGCTATACCCGAATCCTTCAGGGAAGGGATAATCATCCAATGCTTCAATCACGGGATCCATAATGTCATCCAGGTTGTACCCGGTGGCTACGTCTGCTACGACCTGTGCGGTACGTTCCAGATTGTACCGGCTGATCATGCTTGATGATTGTTGCAGCCTGACATCTACAAATTGATTAAGAGGAATCTGGCGCCCGGAGAGCGAAGCGACATAAATTCGATCCAGGTCTGCCATGGAAAAAGATCCTGTTTCATTCATTCTGAGCACAATATCGTACTGATCGCCGGAGGCATCTCTGAAATCGGCAATATCCATTCCTGCTATTGCAGTTCTGATAGTGCGATCTATCTCCACGACTGGCACGCCGTAGGTGTTTGCTTTTTCGCGATTGATGTCAAAAAACAATTCTGTATTGGTCTTTACAAAAAGGTTTTCCAGGTTGATCACTCCCGGCCTTTTTGAAAGCATATCTTCCACATCGGCAGAGATCCTTCGCAGCTGGTCCAGCTCGTCGCCTGTTACATACACCTGTATAGCGGACTCGTATGGTGGTCCCTGTTCAAATTCGCGCACACTGATCCTGGCACCTGCATACTCCCGGAAAGAATTTCTTAATTGCTGGAGTGTCACTTCAAATGACTCAGGTTCAAATTCATATAGCTCAACATAAAATTCAGCAATGGCCTGGTCAAATCCCCTGGGAAAAACATTATAATAGATGCGCGGATTACCATGTCCCACATTTGAAGCGTAATACTTGATTTCGGGCAAACTATCGAGTACTGATTCAATATGTCGTGCCACCTCATCCGTTCTTTCCAGGCTGCTTCCTTCCGGGAGTTTGGCCCTGATCATCAGGTTTGCCTGCTCGGCTTTTGGGAAGAAACTGATGCCTATATATGTAAAGAAATATCCTGATCCTGCCAGCAGGGCAGCAGCAATAATGATCACCAGGAAAGGTTTTTTAAGGCTGAATGCAAGACTTTTACGAAATGGATTTTCAGCAATCCATTTGAGAAACTTTTTGGTGCCTTTCCGTTTACGTTTATTCGGATCAGTTTCCCTGTAGATCTTTGATGTGATTGTAGGTGTAAGCGCAAGTGCGATCAGCAGTGAAACCGCCAGTGTTATGGATATGGTCAGCGGCAGCGTACGAATAAAAGCACCCGTTTTATCGGGCATTGTTGCAATTGGAATAAATGCCAGGATGGTAGTTATCGTTGCAGCCACAACCGGCCAGCCAATTTCGGCAGCTGCCTCATAGGATGCCTTTCGGCGGGAGTATCCCCGGGAACGGAACCTGTCAATATTTTCAACCATAACAATCGAGTTGTCCACCAGCAATCCCAGCGCAACGATCAGCCCGGCAATGGATATTTGCTGCAGACCATAGCCTGAGAGATCAAGAAAACCAAGGCTGATGATAATTGACAAAGGTATTGCCAGCACCACTACCAGTGATGACCTGAAGCCAAGTGAGACAAAGATCACAGCACCTACCAGGATGATCCCCTGCAAAAGATTGAACAGAAATGTATTGATCCGGTCACGCACCTTGTCGGGTTGATCGAAGATCATTTCAATGAACATATCGTCGGGCAATTGCTCCCGGAAGCGTTGAATGATTGGCTTCAATGCTTCTGATGTCTTCAGGACGTTGAACCCTTCTTTCTGGCTCACTGTCATAAACACCGCCCTGGTAGCATGTTCCCTGCTGTTATTCGAATAGTCTCCTCCAAAACGTGCCAGGTAATCAAGGTCCTCAATCCCGAAGATCACTTCTGCAATATCCTCCAGGTAAATCAATGTTCCTTTGTGTGAATTTACCACGGTATTTCGTATTTCCTCCAATGCCTGATATGACCCTGAAGATCTGACATTCAGGCTGCGCCCGCCAATGATCAGTTCGCCTCCCGGGATATTTGCATTATTGCCTTTAATGGCATTAGTCACCATTTCCAACGTAGTATTTGTACGTGCCATCAACTCCGGGTCTAAATTGATATGGATTTCCTGATCCGGCAAAGCAATCAACTG
>CAYOSB010000050.1:0-991 GCA_964406495.1 uncultured Bacteroidaceae bacterium
CCAACCCTCTTAAATATTTTTACCGGACACTACTGATCTTAAATGAAGATTTCTCTTCCGCATCGGGAACTACACCCCCAGTTGGGTGGGTGAATGCTACTGTTGATGGAGAAGCAGAAGATCTCTGGCACTTTGACAATCCTGGATCGAAGGTGGTCAATTATCCTATAACCGGAATCTTTGCAATCTTCGATAGCGAAGGGATTTCTAAAAATCAGGTTCCGGAAAATGTTATTCTTGAGACTCCTTTTTTCGATGCTACAATCAGTGCAGAAATTCTTTTTTCATTTGATCATTATTTTGTAGGAGGTGAAGGAGCCAGTGGTACCATCGAAGTATACGACGGAGATGCCTGGCATGTGGTGAAAACTTTCATAGATACCACCACAAATTCCGAAAAAGAGATATTAGATATATCTGCTTATTCCGGGAGTGTTCCAAATTCAAAAATACGTTTTCGGTGGCAGGGTGACAGCATAGGCTACTGGGGACTGGATAACATCAGTATCTATACACCACTGCCAACCGATGCAGGAATTACCAGCCTGGATGATCCCGTAATGCCTTTTTCCGCCGGTACCTATCCCATCGAGGTGAGCCTGGCCAACTTTGGAGCCAATACCATCACCAGTACAAGCATCAGGTGGTCAGTTAACGGGGTTGAGCAGACCCCATATGCATGGACAGGAACGCTTACTTCTGGAACCAAAGAAAGTAACATTGATATTGGCAGCTACTCGTTTGTTTCCGGACAAAAAACCGTCTTTAAGATCTGGCATACAAATCCTAACGGGGAAGCTGACGGATATGCCTTAAATGACACCCTGACCAAAACACTTTACACCGCTTTATGCGGTACCTATACTGTAGGTGGAAGCACCCCTGATTTTGAAAATTTCACGGAAGTTGCCACTGCATTAAATAATGCTGGCGTGGCCTGTCCTGTGGTATTTGAAATTCGCGATGGTATTTACGACGAACAGATCAAGCT
>CAYOSB010000050.1:1091-18807 GCA_964406495.1 uncultured Bacteroidaceae bacterium
TCGCCAAAGGGATCAGCCTGCAGGAAAACGGATCCGGTTCAGAAATTGTTTTCAATTCCATCAATATCACCGGGACAGATGTGACCAATGGCATTGGTCTGGAAGTATTGGGAGGAGATAACTACACGGTTAAAAACAACATCTTTGCAAATAACGGAGGGGGTTATGCATCCTTTATATCAGATAGTCTGAGAGGCGACTTTGATTACAATAATTATTATAGCACCAAGCAGAAGCTAGCAAGGTTTAATGATGTTGACTATTCTGATTTTAACAATTTTAAGACAATAACCGGACAGGAAGCCAATGGTTTTGCCAAGAATCCTTTTTACAGTTCAGACTCTGTACTTCAAATGAATCAGGTCTTATTAAATGACGTAGCTGAAACGGGGACAGGAATAACGACAGATATTGATGCTACAACAAGGGGATCATCACCTGATTTCGGGGCTATGGAATATAATCCGTGTTCACAGGACGCAGGTGTGAATGAATTTGTTGGTTTGGTGAATCCACTGTCGATTGGGAGTCAGGATGTAAAAGTTGAACTGCAGAACCAGGGCACTGAAGTATTGACCAGTGCGGTGATTCACTGGGAGGTGAACGGGGTTGCCCAAACACCCTATAACTGGTCGGGTTCATTGGATTATAAGGCAAATGCAGAAGTTACGATTGGCACCTTTAGTTTTGCCGGAGGAGAAAGCTATAAGCTCAAAGCCTGGACAGAAAACCCCAATGGAGGAGCTGATTGCAATATCTACAATGATACGGCCAAGGCATTTGATATGGCAACCCCCATGTGTGGAATCTATACCATTGGGGGGATTGATCCGGATTTTACCAATTTCACTGATGCGGCTATTGCATTGAATAATGCAGGTATTACCTGTCCTGTGGTATTTGAAATTCGCGATGGTATTTACGACGAACAGATCAAGCTGTATGAGATCAGCGGTGCGAGTGCCACCAACACGATCACATTCAGGGGAGAGAGCGGCGACAGCAGCCTGGTGGAGCTGCATTACACCACCAGTAATCCGAGCAATGATTTTACCCTTGCCCTGACAGGTACGGATTACATTTCATTTGAGGATATGAGTGTTCTGCGCACCAATGGTACGAACAGTGTATTGATCCAGAATGAGAGTCATGATGTACGTTTTGAGCATTGTCGATTGGGTACAACTGTAAGTCCGAATACCAGTGTGGATGGGTATTTAACTTTTCGTGGCAATAATATGGAAGGTTTTAACTTAAATCTTCAACATCCTGACAATACTTCAGCGGGGGAAGTAATTGTTGAGAATAACTATGTTCAGTCGATACTGATTAATAATTGTGGACCCTTATTAGTAAGAGGTAATCGCCTTTCAGATATTAACTCCAATGCAGGAGATTTCACTATTAATCGATGTAAAGATGTTGAGATATCAAAGAATCGTATTCGGAGGTTGATCTTAAATAGCGATACAATTGTTTCAGTCCATGATAACGATATTAGATGGAGTAGTAATACGAATCATATAACCGGTATTTACGTTTTGAACTCCATGGGAATAGACATTTATTCGAATCAAGTATATCAGTATAGTAGTAGTTACTATACAAGAGTAAGGGGTATAGAGCTATCCAATACATCACTTTGTTTGATTTCTGAAAACGAGATCAGTGTATCTAGTCGAAGAGACCATAACAATATTGGTATTTATACAGGGGGGGGCGACTATAAAAATATCAGAATAGGGAATAATGTAATAGAAAATAATTCTGATTTGGCTGAAAAAATTGGGATATATACAAATGCAGGAGATAGTATATCAATATATAACAATTTATTAAATGGATTAAACCTAAACTCGAGAGGGCAGGGCATAATGTGCATTAATCCAGCCAATTTTGCCCGAGTAGATTCTAACAGGATAAGCAATTATCAAACAATGGGATTGTTTGCAATTGTTTCTAATAGTGATACAAGAATACGATATAATCACATAGAGCACATTAAAGATTTAGGGATACGATTAGAGGGAAGCAACAGTATGCTGACCAATAATACCATAACAGGGGTTTCAGCCGGTAACGGCATCAACATAACAGCCAGCAATGCCAGGGTATCCGAAAACCGCTTTTTAAACATCCAGGCGGGAACAGGAATTATTGTAAACGGGGCAGATAATTTGATTGCAAACAACTTCGTAGAAGCCGAAGGGGTAGGCATCGCCAAAGGGATCAGCCTGCAGGAAAACGGATCCGGTTCAGAAATTGTTTTCAACTCCGTCAATATCACCGGGACAGATGTGACCAATGGCATTGGTCTGGAAGTATTGGGTGGAGATAACTACACGGTTAAAAACAACATCTTTGCAAATAACGGAGGGGGACTTGCTACAAAGCTGGATATTAGTATTGCCGGGAGCGACTGGGATTATAATGACTTTTACAGCTCGGGCGATGCGTTTGGGTCTTACCTGGGAACCTTGTATTCCGACCTCGGATCCTGGGGGGCAGCAATTAATGCTGATGCAAACTCCAATTTGCTCAATCCTTTTTACCGGAGTGAGACCGATCTTCGACCATCACAGCGCTCAATTAATGGTGCCGGGATTGCAGCATCGGGGATTACACTGGATATTGATGGCGAACTAAGAAACCAGGCAGCACCGGATGTCGGTGCCGATGAATACCTGGTCGATTTTGGGATCACACAGTTGGTGAGCCCGACCTTGAGTTGCGGACTGGGAACGAGCGACTCTGTGACGATTTTGATCCGACAATTCGGGGATGTGCCTTTTATTGATCTTCAGGTCGCCTATCAGATCAATGACGGCCCGGTGAATACGGGAACTGTTCCGGGAGAGATTGCCAACGACATCACCTATACATTCCCCACCAGGGAGGATCTCGCCGGTCATGGAACCTACAATTTCAAAATCTGGCTCATTGGCTCACACGACGATAACATTAATAACGATACCCTGGAGATTTCACGCTACAGCAGTGATGTGCCTGTGGTGGACTTTACTTTTGTCTCTGACTGTGCAGGTACTGATATCCCGTTTACCGGGAGTGCCACAGTGGCCAGTGGCACCATTACAAATTATGAATGGTTGTTTGAGGATGGAGACACGGCAACTGTTCAGAATCCACTTCACAATTTCGCTTCTTCCGGGTTGTACAATGTGACTTTAAGAGCTTATACAGATATCGGTTGTTACGGCGATACCACCAAAGAGGTGGAGCTACTTTCCACTCCCGAAGTTGGTTTTACAGCAGAAAATGCCTGCTTTGGCGAAGAAGTTGTCTTTGAAAACAATTCTACTGTTGAAAGTGGAACATTGACGTATGACTGGAACTTCGGGGATGGGAACAGTTCTGCAATGACAAGTCCGACACACCCATATGCGGTAGCCGGAAAATACGAAGTTGAACTTCGTGCAACTGCTTCATCCGGATGCACAGCCATTGCCACCGACTCTGTTGAGATGTTCAGTCAACTGCATGCAAATTTGACTACAAATATTGATACAGCTGAAGTTGATGTCACAGGTGGTCAGGCTCCATATACCATTCAGTGGGAGAATGGAGAAAGTGGCGAAATGATAACAGATCTGGAAGCAGGATGGCACACTGTGACGATTACAGATGCGAACATCTGCAGCATTGTGGATAGTGTGGAAGTAGTCATACCCGAATTACAAATCAGCGTTTCAGGTACTGATGCCTCATGTGCAACCTGTGCAGATGGTTCTGCTTCTGTGGCCATTGTTCAGGGGGTTGCTCCCTTCTATTTCCAGTGGTCAAGCGGATCCATCACAGATAGCGCATCCGGACTTATACCTGGCATGTATTATGTAACCGTGAGGGATAAATATCTGAACGTCAAAGAGGATAGTGTTTATATTGATGGTGTTAATACCCTTGCCATCTCACTCACTTCAACCGACTTGAGTTGCCACCAGAGTAATGACGGGGCCATTGACCTGACCATTACCGGGGGATTGGCACCTTACGATATTCAATGGACCAATGGGGCTATAACAGAAGATATTGATAACCTGCCGGCTGATACATACACGGTCACAGTGACAGATGCCAATGGAACAGTTGCAATTGCAGGCACTACCATTAACGAACCGGATATTATATCATTATCTCTGATCCCTGAGGATGTAAGCTGTAATGGTTTCTCTGACGGTTCAATCAGTACAGCTATTTCCGGGGGAACCGCCCCTTACAGCTTCTTGTGGGACAATGGGGATACTACTCAAAATCTATCCGGGGTCAGCGGTGCAATTTATACCCTCGCTGTCACAGATGCAAATGGTTGTACTCAGTTTGATAATGCTGAAATAAAAGATCCTGATCCACTTGCATTGGATATTACCCTAAATGATCCTGCCTGTAACAATGAGGCCAATGGTTCTGCTGAAGCAATAGTTTCGGGAGGTACGGCACCCTATTCATACAACTGGTCAAATGGAGTAAGTGAAACCGTGAACAGCAATTTAGCAGCCGGAACCTATACCCTGACAGTTAAAGACTTCAATGAATGTGAGATCACTGGTTCCGCAGAATTGGTGAATCCGGAAGAACTCCAGATTAACGTCGTAACAATGGAACCAGCATGTGAGAGCGTATGTAATGGGGCTGTCGCTGTCGAAGTGAATGGAGGTACAGCTCCTTACTCCTACTCATGGAGCAATGGAGCTACAGAAAGTAATCTGATTGATCTGTGTGCAGGTATTTATGAAGTAACTGTCACCGATGCCAATGGTTGTATAGCTTCCTGGTCAGGCGAAGTCCGGTCGCAATCCAAAGCAAAACTGACTGGATTTGCCAGGTATAGCAAAGGGTTCGTCAAAGAGAATGAGGCCAATGTGGTCCTGTACGATGCCGCTAGTCCCCACAATAACGCAGTGGCTGAAATGAGGATCGGACCTGATGGTTCATTTAGTTTCACAAATATCCCTGAAGGGCAATACATTCTGCATGTTAAACTTGATAATCATGATAAGAAATCTTACTTCGGGGTCATGTCCAGTTATTATGGCAGGGCATGGAATTGGAAGGGTGCACAACCTATTAATCTGACTTGTGAGGATAGCATAAACATTATCGTGGATATGTTTGAGAATCCGGCTGCAAGAAAAGGAAACGGGAAAGCCGGAGGTGAAGTTAACCATGAAGAAACAACGAAAAAAATTGCACCTCCCCCGGTTGTAAATGCTACGGTGATGTTGATTGACGGTTTATCAGGACTCCCGTTAAATAATATAGTTACAGATGAAAATGGCAAATATCTTTTCTCAGAAGTGATCATCGGTGAATATTCTCTCTATGTTGATATTCCCGGGATCTCACAGAAATCAACGCACCATTTCTCGATAACTGAATCGGAATTGGAAAAAATGAATCTTGACTTTGTTGTAGATGCTGTTTGGGATATGGATATCAATAGCATTGTGAACACCACCCATCCAGGAATTAATACTATTCTAAGCTCCATTAATTTATTCCCGAACCCAACCGTCAATGATTATGTCGTACTGCAATCTGACCTGATAGACAGGAAGGAATTGAAAGTGGTGATGCTTTCAGATGTAGGATCAGTTTTATTGCAACGAGATCTTTACGTTTTGGGAGATCGAATTAAGCTTGATCTGCATGGATTTGCTCCGGGAAGCTATATCTTAAGATTTAGAATTGAAAATGAAGTTCAGTATAGAAAGATCGTTATAATGAAGAATTAGTCGGAATAAATACCTCCCGGAACATGTGCATTCAGCACATGACCGGCTGCATAAACAAGATGCAGCTGTTTGCTCAAATCCCATTTCAGGCCGGATTACCTCGTTTCAATCCGAAGTACCTCATTATTTCAGGCCGAAGTACCTCGTTTCAGTCCGAAGTACCTCATTTCATGTCGAAAATTTTACTGCAATATGTAATTTTTGGCGAGTTCCCGGAATGCAGTTACTTCTGCCCTTAACTGTTCGGGGGTCCATCCCAGCCAGGCAGCAGCTCTTTCAGCCACTTCCTCCGCGATGTCGGAGGTAGCCCTCGCATTCAGCAGCAATGCCCGCAGCCGCCTTGCCAGCAGGTCCTCCAGGTGGAGCACCATTTCATTTTTGCAGACCCATTCCACCTCGGCCCACCGGTAGGGAAGGTCAGGATGGATAAAAGCCATTTTCTCCTGGTCCTTTTCAGCTATCGCAGCAATCTCGGCCCCATTGTCACCATACAGATGGAATGCGCCATCAGCCGTACCGGTTACAGGCAATCCTTTCTCTTTTGTCAGCCGCTTAGCAGGTCCCACGAGTGCGAATTCCTTTGTCACGCTGGAAGAAGGTTCCAGCAATCCGCTTCGGATCGCAGTATCGACCATCTCTTCAGCCATTTTACGGTAAGTCGTCCATTTTCCGCCGATAATGGTGATCAGCTTGCTTTTTGAGACTATGATCTTATGATTCCGGCTGATCTCCTTTGTTTTCGAACTGTTATCCCTGGGTGCTGCCAGTGGTCGCAAACCTGCAAATACCGAAAGCACATCGGAGTGTTTTACTTCCCGCTCCAGGTATGCAGAGGCGGTGTCCAGGATGAACCGGATCTCCTCTTCCAGGGCAACAGGTTCTGCGCTGCTTACCTGGATGGGGGTGTCTGTGGTTCCCACTACCAGGTGACCGTGCCATGGAACAGCGAATAGTACCCGGCCGTCGCTGGTCTTCGGGATCATCAATGCATGATCGCCCGGCAGGAATTCTTTTTTCAGCACCAGGTGGATGCCCTGGCTGGGACGGATGGTTTTTTTATGACCCGGCTGGTCCATTTTCATGACCTCATCTACCCATACTCCTGTTGCATTCATCACAGCCTTTGCCTTTACGGCAAATTGCCTGTTCTCGTAATTATCCCTGAACACCACGCCTGAAACAATGTCTTCTTTCTTTTCAAGTGCCAGTACTTCGGCATAGTTCAGGGCTGTTCCACCTTTCTTGTTCAAGACGTGAAGGAGGTCTATGGCGAGTCTTGAATCATCAAATTGTCCGTCGTGGTACAGCACACCTCCCCGCAACTTTTCAGGAGAAATGCCCGGGAGTTTTTCCAGTACGCTTTCTTTCCCAAGGTGAACTGACCTGCCCAGGCTGAACCTCCCTGCCAGCAGGTCATAGAATTTCAGTCCGATGGTGTAGAATGCTCCTTCCCACCAGCGATAATTGGGGATAATGAATGGTTGATCGTGGACAAGGTGCGGTGCATTTCGCACCAGTGTTCCCCGCTCTTTCAATGCTTCACGCACCATCTTCAAATCCCCCTGGGCCATGTACCTGACCCCGCCATGGATCAGCTTGGTACTCTTGCTCGAAGTGCCCTTGGTGAAATCATGTTTTTCCAGGAGCAGTGTCCTGTAGCCGCGCAAGCATGCTTCCACGGCGGCCCCGATCCCTGATGCACCACCGCCGATTACGATTACATCATACAATTTCGTATTCCTGATCTCTTCTATAACTTTTTCCCGTTTTTCCATCATATCTGTTTGTTGGGATAGTGCATGAAAGGCCTCTTTATTCATGATTTAATCATGATCCAGCCAGTTCAGTGACCTGCTCACCGCCTTCTGCCAGTTGTTCAGCAGATCATTGCGATAGCGTTCATTCATATCCGGACGATAGTGCTTGTCTGCAATCCATTGCTTTTGCAATTCATCTGTGTCCTTCCAGAATCCGGAAGCAAGCCCGGCCAGGTAGGCTGCTCCCAGTGCAGTGGTCTCCATGATCCCGGGCCGGGTAACCACTGTATCGAGCAGATCAGATTGGAATTGCATCAGGAAATCATTGGCCGATGCGCCGCCGTCTACCCGGAGCTCAGCGATGGTTTCACCGGCATCTTCCTGCATCGCCTGCACAACATCGGTGACCTGGTAGGCGATGCTTTCCAGTGCGGCGCGGACAATGTGGGCTTTCCCCGATCCGCGGGTCAGTCCCATAATCGTACCCCTTGCGAATTGGTCCCAGTGCGGGGCACCGAGGCCGGTCAGGGCCGGTACGAGGTAAACCCCTCCGTTATCGGCAACCGACAATGCCAGTTTTTCTGTTTCTTCAGCAGTGCTGATCAGCCCCAGCTCATCGCGGATCCACTGGATAATGGCACCTGCAATGAAGATGCTTCCCTCCAATGCATACGAGATCCTGCCTTCCATTTTCCATGCCACGGTAGTCAGTAAATTGGATTTTGAGGTGACAGGCTCCTCACCCAGGTTCATCACCAGGAAACAGCCTGTCCCATAAGTGTTTTTCACCATCCCCGGCTCGAGACACAGCTGTCCGAACAGCGCCGCCTGCTGATCACCCGCAACACCCATGATCGGAAGGCTGAACCCGGTGGTGTCGCCGGATGTCTCAGCAAAAGGTCCTGCGGATTCTTTCACTTCCGGGAGCATGCTGCGTGGAATATTGAATAACTCCAGCAATGCATCATCCCACTGGTCCTCATAAATATTGTACAGCATGGTCCGGCTTGCATTGGTACTGTCTGTTACATGTGTTTTTCCGCGTGTGAATTTCCAGATCAACCAGCTGTCGATGTTCCCGAAGCATAGCTGCCCCTGTTCGGCCTGCGCTCTTGCTCCTTCGACATTGTCCAGGATCCACCTGACTTTGGTAGCTGAAAAATAGGCATCAATGATCAGGCCGGTCTTGTTGCGGACCATTTCAGATTTTCCTTCATCCACCAGTCTGCTGCAATAATCTGAAGTGCGACGGTCCTGCCATACGATAGCGTTGTATACCGGCTTGCCTGTTTCCCGGTCCCATACAACCACTGTCTCCCGCTGGTTGGTGATGCCAATGGATGAGATCTCTTCTGAACGCACCCCGGACCTGGCGATTACTTCCGCAGTAACGGATGACTGGCTGGACCAGATTTCCTCCGGGTCATGCTCCACCCAGCCGGGTTTTGGGAAGTGCTGCCTGAATTCCTTTTGTGCCTGTCCAATGATCCTGCCTTCATGATCGAACAGGATGGCCCTTGAACTGGTCGTCCCCTGGTCAAGGGACAGCACATATTTTTTGCGCATCATGATCAGTTATTTATTTTTGAAATTACAAATTTGTAATGAAACTAAGGTACATTTGTAACGAAACATGATTGATAACAATACAATTCCATGTCCACTGTAAAGACCGTCTGGCAGCAAGGATCCATGTCAACGACACTTGAAACGGCCCCGCCCCCTGAACTGATTGATCATATTGAATCCACATACCTCGGCACACCCGGGGGATTGCAATACCATCATACCACAGGTATACCCAAGCTGAAAAAGCTCAGTAATTGCTATTTTGTGTTCCTGCGCCGCTCCGGCAACATGCTCGGATCGATCGGGTATGTGCTGCGCGATACGAGGGCAGGGGAGCAGGTATACAGAAGCTGGCTGGTGCGCTATTTTTCGATCAAGGCACCCATGCGGACCGATCAGAAGCGCAGAAAGCAGTTGAAAAAAAGACCCATCAGGGACCGGTCGGTTTCGCTGATAAAAGATGTGGCCAATTTTTTCCATGACAACCCGCAACGCCTGATCGATCCCGATATTAAAGAGGTGCCCAAAGCCATTCTATACAGCCTCGTGGAAAAAAACAATGTGCGCTCCCGGAATTTTGCAGAGATCGGTGGATATGAAAAAACAGGCGATGTGGTCTCATTCATGTTCAGCAGGCTCAAAAAACGCAGGAATATTGAGGTGGCGAAATTGCAGCCTGAAGAGCAACCCATGATGCGTTCATTGTTACGTGATTTTTATAAAGGACATGCTTTCTATGTGGAGGACAACCTGTTCCAGGATGATGGCTACTATGTATTGCTTGAAAATGGTGAGATTGTGGCCGGATTACAGGCCAATGAAGAGATATGGGAGATCAGTACCATTGGCAATACAACCCTCGATCGCATTATCAGGATGGTGACACGTATTCCATTTATCGGCAGGCGGTTCCGCTACGAGGAGATGAAATTCCTTGGGATCGAAGGAATCTGGTTCAAAGAAGGGCGCGGCGATGCCGTCTACCGGCTGCTGGAAGGTGTGCTGGCGCACAAAGACCATTACCTGGCCCTGATGATTATGGACACACGTGCACCCGAGTACCTGAATTTCAAAAAACGGAAAAAACTGGGTCCGGTACATACCGTCCTGGGTGCATTTGAAGCTGATTTCTATGCCCGATTTTATGCATTCCCGGAAACAGAAAAAGCGGAAGTTGCTGCACGTCCGGCCTATATTTCAATATACGATAATACTTAGCCGAACTGAAGTTAATTATCAGTGGGAGCAAAGATCCTGTCAGACCTTGCTTTTTAGCTGTCGCCTGAAGTGCAGTTGGTCTGATGTGTTATATGAGCGTGCCTGAGATGCATAAACAGGCGAAAATAAAATGATCCTGGAGAAAGATTTACAGCATCATCCTGCCTGGAATCGCCCTTCTCGTTTGCACCTGGATGCACTTTTCTTATCTTTGATCCTTCATCAAACCATCCATTATGATCGAAACATTCATACCTGGTTTTCAGCTCCGGCATGCTGAAGAGAGCGATGTTCCGCTGATACTTGACCTCATCAGGGGGATTGCAGCATATGAAAAATTGTCGCACGAGGTTGTTGCTACCGAAGCGCTGCTGAAGGAGAACCTTTTTGGTGAAAAGTGTTATGCGGAGGTGGTACTCGGTTATGAAGGCGAAACGCCGGTAGGCTTTGCACTATTCTTTCATAATTTTTCCACTTTCACAGGACGGCCAGGCCTCTACCTTGAGGATCTGTTTGTATATGAGGAATATCGCGGCAAAGGATATGGTAAAGCTTTACTTCTTTATCTCGCCAAAATTGCTCAAAAACGAAACTGTTCCAGGTTTGAATGGGTCGTGCTCGACTGGAATACCCCGGCAATCGATTTTTATAATTCATTGGGCGCCAAGCAAATGAAGGAGTGGATTATCACCCGTGTTGCAGGAAAGGATATCGACAAGTTGGCGGAGAAATTTTAGGTACCGTCCAGATCAAAACAGCAGTTGAAATCAGGATATTGATCGTTTGCCATGTCCAGGGAATATGAAAGGACCACAATGCCGGTTACAATCATAAAAACACCCGGAACCAATATTTCAAAAAAAAATACTACATTGACATCCAAACCAACCAGATCAATGGCATGGCTGTTTCTATTCGCCCTGTGACCTGCAGGCACGAGCTGAAAAAGTTCATACACCTTCCTGCAAAGATACATAAGGATCATCATAACTGGATCCCGCCCCTTTACGGGGATGAATGGGTGTTCTTCAGCGAAAAAAAGAACAAGTCATTTGCACATTGCGATACGGTCCTGTTCCTCGCTTACCGGCAGGATGAACTCGTGGGAAGGATCATGGGGATCATCCACAGGGATTACAACCGGGAGAAAAATGAGAACAATGCCAGGTTCAATTTTTTGGAAGCATGGGACGACAGGGAGGTAATTGATGCACTGGTGGAGGCGGTTGCCGACTGGGCACGTCAAAAAGGGACAGAAAAACTCGTTGGCCCACTGGCCTTTTCTGACAAAGATCCGCAGGGCTACCTGGTGGAAGGCTACGACGAACCGATGGTCATCGCATCTCATTGCAATTATAAATACATCACCGACCATCTCGCAGCGATGGGATTCACGAAGGAGATCGACCTGGTGGTTTACAAGGTGCCTGTGCCGGATGAAACACCGGAACTTTATCTCAAAATTGCCGAGCGTGCCGAGCGAAACAATCCTGAACTCAGGCTCATTGAATTCCGCAACAAGATCCATCTGCGCAGGTACATCCGGCCCATCCTGACCCTGGTAAATGAAACTTTTACAGGCATTTACGGTTTCACTCCTTTCAGCCAGGAGGAGATGGATGATTTTGCCAACCGGTACATCCTGGTGCTTGACCCCAAGTTCATCAAGGCGATCGTCGATCACAATAACAGGGTAGTGGCCTTTATCGTGGGAATGCCCGATATTTCCGCAGGAATTAAAAAATCAAAGGGCTACCTTTTTCCCTTCGGATTTATCCCGGTACTGACTGCAGGAAGAAAATCACCACAGCTGAACCTGATGCTGGGGGCGGTTGATCCGGCCTACCAGGGGAAGGGGCTGGACACCATCCTTGGAAGGGCCATGCTTGATTCCGCGCGCAAAGCCGGGAAGACATACATGGACAGTCACCTGGAAATGGAGACCAATAAGAAGGTAAGGGCCGAGATGGAATACATGGGCGGCGAGGTGTATAAACGCTACCGTATTTTCCAGCGGGAATTGTAAGCCATTGGAATCCTGCACAGGAACTACTGGATATTGATCCTGTACCCCGAAGCAAAACCAGGGAGCAATGCAATTTTTTTCAATGCACCCTTTACAATTTGTTGCCGATTGCAGCTCTGTAAGCCCGTTCATTTGCTCTGTTTTTTTGTGCAGAATGCATACTGAATGCTAAAATCCGGATTTTTTTGTTGCTCCAAAATCCAAAACATCCTATATTTGTCCCATACAATTCAGAAAACATGAGAATTACAGATTTCAATACGGTTCTGCTTCCGGCCCTTGTGCGTACCAAATAGCGCCCGTGATTTTTCCCCTTTTGTTTGATTCGTAATTCTCATTCCATGTCACATTATTCAATTCAATCGTTAAGAAGAAATCTGTTTACCCGTGAACTCTGGTCAGATCTGAAAGAAGCCATCCGGGGCACAGAAAAGGATTTTACACAAATACCTATCAGCAAGGCCATCATCTTGCTGAGCATTCCCATGGTCCTTGAAATGATCATGGAATCTGTTTTTGCACTCGTCGATATTTACTTTGTTTCCCGCCTCGGAGCCCAGGAGGTTGCCGTGGTAGGAATTACCGAGTCGCTCCTGACCATTGTCTACGCCATAGGAATGGGACTCGGTGTAGGGACAACTGCCTTGGTTTCCAGGAGGATTGGGCAGAAAAGGCCCAGGGAAGCTGCCCAGGCTGCCGTCCAGGCAATCATTGCCTCAATGGTCATATCCCTGGTATTCAGCATTATCGGAATTATATATGCAAAAGACCTGCTGCGTTTCATGGGTGCTTCGGAGGCAACCATCGAAATGGGATACCAATACCCGATGATCATGCTTGGGGGCAACGCGGTGATTATGTTGCTGTTCGTGATCAACGCCGTATTCAGAAGCTCCGGTGATGCAGCGATCTCCATGCGTGTGTTGTGGATCGCCAACCTGCTGAACATCGCCCTGGATCCGTTGCTGATCTTTGGCTGGGGACCTTTCCCGGAACTGGGGATCAAAGGTGCGGCCATAGCGACCAACACCGGCCGGGGGATCGCCGTGCTTTATCAGCTCTACCTTTTGATGAAGGGCAACTACAGGGTGCGGGTGAAGCTTGAAGACATCAGGTTGCAGCTGATGACGATATGGAAGGTGGTCAGGCTATCCCTCGGCGCCATTGGGCAGAATATCATTTCCCACTCATCATGGGTGTTCCTGGTATGGGTGATCACCAGCCTGGGTGAAGATGCGATCGCCGGCTATACCATTGCCATCAGGCTGATTATATTTATCCTGCTGCCAGCCTGGGGCATGGCCAATGCTGCTGCAACACTGGTGGGACAAAACCTGGGTGCACAACAACCAGATCGTGCCGAGCGGTCGGCATGGATCGTGGGAGGTGTGAACATGGTCCTGCTGAGCCTGATCTCCATTGTGTTCATATCGGTACCGCATGTGTTCATCAACTTTTTTGTTGACAGGGCCCTGGATCCTGAAGTGTGGCAGGCCGGGATCACCTGCCTTCGGGTGGTCAGCTTTGGCTTCATCATCTATGCCATCGGGATGGTCATGGTGCAGGCGATCAACGGTTCCGGGGACACGGCCACTCCGATATGGCTCAACTTTATCGCCTTCTGGATCATCGAGATTCCGCTGGCATGGGTGTTGACCAACGTGGCAGACCTTGGTGTACATGGGGTCTGCTATGCCATTATCGCCGCGGAAACCATCCTTGCGCTCATGGCGATGTACATCTTCAGGCGCGGAAAATGGAAGTTGAAGGAGGTCTAGTCTGACAATTATTTCTATTTTCACGGGAAGAAAATGTCGCCGTGTAGTAATGCTATCTCCGCGGTGCAGTGATATATAATATAGAAACAGCAGCAATTCCAGGGACCCGGAGACTGAAGTTCACTGATGCCAACCGGTACCCGTGGAAAGCAGCTTCCGCATTGCGGAAAATATCGTTGCAAAAGTCTGATTATGATCATGCTGCTGGAATGAAGCTGGAAATAGACTGAAATGCAGAAAAGAATGAAAAATAAATACCTGGCCATACTTGCAGTGACCCTGTTCGGTGCAAATCCCGTTTCCGGACAGCACGAAGGGCATACACATCAACCTGTTTTTTACCTACCGGCAGATACGTTTGACAGGCAAGATACCCTGCGCGGATCGGTCACGCCGGAGCGCGCATGGTGGGACCTGGTTTTTTATGATCTGGATGTGAAGGTGAATATAGAAGAACGCTCCATCCGGGGTACCAATGAAATCAGGTACCGGGTGTTGAAACCGTCCGGGGTTATGCAGATCGACCTGCAACAACCGCTGGAGATCACTTCCATCGTGCAGCAGGGAACGCCGCTTGAATTTACCAGGGAAGGGAATGCCTTCTTTGTATACATACCTCAACCACAGGAGCCAGGCGAGATGAATTCGGTTAGGGTTACCTACCAGGGAACTCCCCGGGCAGCAGTGCGTGCTCCATGGGACGGTGGATTTTCATGGGAAGAGGATGAAAACGGAAATCCCTTTGTCGCTACCTCCAACCAGGGACTGGGTGCAAGTGTGTGGTGGCCCTGCAAGGACCATATGTATGATGAGCCCGACAGCATGCGGATCAGTATTACGGCACCGGAAGGACTGATGGCAGTGGCGAACGGCCAACTTGCAGGTAAGGAGAAGAACAGCGACCAGAACACTACCTGGAGCTGGGAGGTGAAAAACCCGATCAATAATTATGGGGTGAATGTGAACATCGGCGATTACGCACATTTTTCTGAGATCTACCAGGGGGAAAGGGGACCGCTTCAATGTGATTATTATGTGTTGAGTTACAACCTGGAACGTGCCAGGGAGCATTTTAAACAGGTCCCGCAGATGCTCGATGCCTTTGAATACTGGTTTGGTCCCTATCCTTTTTACGAAGATGGTTTCAAGCTGGTGGAGGTGCCCTACCTGGGTATGGAGCACCAGAGTTCAGTCACCTATGGAAACCACTACCAGAACGGGTACCTGGGACGCGACCTCTCAGGAACGGGGTGGGGACTGAAATTCGATTTCATAATCATTCACGAATCTGGGCATGAGTGGTTTGCAAACAACATCACTTACAGGGATGTTGCCGACATGTGGATCCATGAGAGTTTTACCAATTATTCCGAGGGGTTGTTCGTGGAATATCACTATGGCAAAGAGGCTGGTTACGAATACCTGCGGGGGATCCGAAGGAACATCCTGAATGATATACCGGTCATTGGAATCTACAATGTCAATCAGGAGGGGTCCGGTGACATGTATGCCAAGGGCGCCAGCATGCTGCATACTATCCGCCAGTTGGTGGATGATGATGCGCAATGGCGCGGCCTCCTCCGCGGCCTGAACCGGGATTTCTTTCATTCAACTGTGACTACAGAGCAAATAGAAGAATATATGATCGAATTCACAGGACTCGATCTGCAACCCGTATTTGACCAGTACCTGCGAACGATCCTGATTCCCACACTTGAATATTATTTCGAAGAAGGGTCGCTCTATTACCGATGGATCAACACTGTTCCCGGTTTCAATATGCCTGTGGAGGTCAGGATTGATGACAGGGAGATCCGCCTGGAGCCTGTTACAACCTGGAAGTCACTTAAGACGGGGAAAATTTCAACGGAACTGAACATTGATCCGGATTATTTCGTAGGGAAACTGAAGACTTTCGGGGCACCGGAATAAATAATTTGCAGCAGAATCAATTCGCAAGCTGTTGCACTTATGAAATGTCATCTGCCTTATGAAATGTCATCTGCCTTATGAAATGTCATCGGCACGATGGAGCTTCACCCCGTCCGACTTCAACTCATCAATTTGTTTTTCAAATGTCTCCTGCTCCAGGGGCCGGGTGGCATCCTGCACCAGGTGCACCTCAAATCCTTCCTCCAGGGCATCTTTCATAGTGAAATAGACACAAACATCAGCTGCGAGTCCGCAAAACCAGATAGATTTTGCTCCTTTTTCCCGCAAGTAACCGGCGAGACCTGTGCTTTTTTTATGACCATTGTCGTAAAAACCGCTGTAGCTGTCAATGCCGGAATCCATACCCTTCCTGAAGATGGCTTCCACGGGCTGCATGTTCAGACTACTATGGAATTCAGCACCGTTGGATCCCTGTACACAATGATCCGGCCATAACACCTGTTCCATCCCGTCCAGTGAAAGTTTTTCAAATTCCTTTTTACCGGGGTGGTTCGAAGCAAAACTCATATGTTCCTTTGGATGCCAGTCCTGTGTGGCGACTACGAGGTCAAATGCAGGCAATATCTTGTTGATAACTGGGACGATGTAGTCTCCATCCGGAACTTCAAGGGAGCCCCCGGGAATAAAATCATTCTGTACGTCTACAATAACAAGTGTTTTCATAGCAATCTTGATTTTAAAATATGTGTTGAGGCGTTTTTTTTATTTCAATATATCAGGTGAACAATTTTTTCCTGGATCGGTGCATTTTTCCCACCTGTATTCGTCGTCGCCATATAGTTGCTTACACCGGATCAGCTAATAGGATAGCGAAATTCATTTTCCGGCCTGATCGATCAGTTTTTCCCGTTTACGGTTAAGCCGGTTGCTCAGTCCGACCTTATAGATGTGCGGGTTTTCGAGCCGCCTGTATTCATCTGAAAACATATTGATCCGCTCAGCACTGTAATTGGCAATCTCTTCGATCGACCTGGGTGGATATGTCCGCCTGCCATTTTCCATCACCAGCTGAAGCAGGGGTTCGCTGCTACAATGCTCAAATCGCATTTTTTTATGAATATCAAAGGGATGGTGCATCTCGCAGATGTCCTCCTCTTCCCACAGGGTAACCACATCGGCTTCCGCGGAGCCATTGTTTTTATCGAAAATCCTGTGCACCTGTTTCTTATGAGGAAGCGTGATTTTTGTCGTATTTTCAGAGAGTTTGATCCGCGGCTGACCATGTGCGAAGGCCAGCTTATAGACCCCGTCCAGCGCCGCATCTGGCTGACCGGTGACAAGGCTGGTACCTATACCGAAGACATCAATGGGAGCCCCCTGGTGCAGCAGGCTTCTGATCAAATATTCATCCAGCTGGTTGGAAGCTGCAATCTTCACATCTTCAAATCCGGCAGCGTCCAGCATCTCCCGTGCCTTTTTTGCAAAGTACGCCAGGTCACCACTGTCCAGCCTGATCCCTTTCAGCTGTTTCCCCTGCGATGCCATCTCTTCCGCAACTTTGATGGCATTGGGGATGCCACTCTTCAGCGTATCATAAGTATCCACCAGCAAAATGCAGTCATCCGGCCAGGTCTGTGCATATTTTCTGAAAGCAGTCAACTCCTGGTCGAAACTCTGCACATAAGCGTGCGCCATGGTCCCCGATACCGGGATACCAAACTCCAT